>WFZC01000356.1 GCA_015489765.1 Desulfobulbaceae bacterium | reverse complement strand
TGCTCTACTTGTTCCTGGTGCTCGTGGCTGACCGTCATGGGCTGTCGTTTTACGGCTACGACAAGATCTGCACCCTGCTCCGCTTTACTCTTGACGAGTACATCCTGGCCCGCGACGGCCTGATCGACAAGGACCTGGTCGCCTTTGACGGGTAACCGTTCACCGGGATAAATTAATCCAATCATTTTTATCCAGAAAAAGCGTGCGATCCACAGCGCTATCGGCTATATTTTTTCCATGGCCGAGTTATTCACTTACCGTAAACGTATCATAAGCACCGACGACGTCAACTTTCTCCGGCAAATCATCGCTGACAATCCCGATGAGAGCCGTAGAGCGTTGTCCCTGAGAGTTTGCCGTCTATGGAATTGGACTCAACCCAACGGCGCACTCAAGGATGGAGTTTGCCGGGGACTCATGCTGAAGCTACACCGGGAGGGATACATTACACTTCCTCCCAGGAAAAAAGCTTTCACTGGCGGTCGGCAAACCAAACGGAAAAACGCTGAGAATCTCGATATCGACCAGACGCCTATTATATCCACAGTTAAACAACTCCAGCCCATTCAGTTTTGCCAAGTCCGAAGAACCCGGCATGAAAAACTTTGTAACAGCCTCATTGAGCAGTATCACTATCTCGGTTACACTCAACCGGTTGGGGAACATCTGAAATACCTGGTTTTCGCAGCAAACCGTCCCATTGCCTGTTTTATCTTTTCGTCCGCGCCCTATAGCATATTGCATCGGGATCGATTCATCGGTTGGTCCTCGGATGCCCTGGAAAAAAACCGCCACCTGCTTGCGTATAATTCCCGTTTTCTCCTACTGCCCTGGATTAAGGTTCCACACCTGGCATCACACCTGCTGGGCAGGTGCGCCAAGTGTATTTCCGCGGATTGGCAGGCCTATTACAATCACCCTGTTTTCTGGCTGGAGACCTTCGTTGATACGGAGCGATTCAAGGGTACATGCTATAAAGCCGCCAACTGGATCTTCCTTGGCAACACATCAGGACGGGGGAAATATAACAAAACCCAGAAACAGCTCACCTCTATAAAAGCCATGTATGGCCTCCCCCTGGTCCATGATTTCCGTGAAAGGTTGTGTCATGGATAGAGCAGATGCCGAGGTAATCATTGCTGCCGGCAAAGAGGCCGTGATTGTTACCCTGCAGAAACAATGCGAACAAATTGAAAAACTTGAAAAGCTTGTAGCATCTCTCCGGCAGAACTCAACCAACTCATCCAGGCCGCCTTCTTCAGATGGTCCCGAAACAAAGAAAAAGACCAGAAAAAGAAAATCCAGAAAAAAGCAGGGTGCACAACCCGGCCACAAGGGCAGGAAACGCACGTTGCTGCCCGCAGAGCAAATGGACACGATCCATGATTGCTATCCGGAGCAATGCGAAAAATGCAGCAACCAATTCACAGATGATCAAAAAAAGCCCACAGATAACCCCCCCAGGCATCAGTGGTTCGAGTTGCCGGTTATCAAGATGATAATGGAAGAGTATCGATGCCACACCCTTACCTGCAAATGCGGTCATCGAACCACGGCGCCTCTGCCCGGACATGTGTCCATATCACCCTTTGGCCCCAGATTACATGCTGCCATTGCATACCTCAACGTAGAACATCGAGTGAGCAAACGGGGCATTGCCGACATCATAAAGAATTTTTTCAACCTTGATATTGCCCTCGGTTCGACCTGCAACATCGCCAATCGAGTCTCTGATGCCTGTAAACCGGTTGCCGAGCAGATCAGAAGTTATGTCGCCAATACCTTCAATCTCAATATCGATGAAACCGGCTGGAAGAATAAAGCCAAACGCATTTATCTCTGGTGCTTCGTTGGCACCTTATGTGTATTCTTCCATATCGCTGATTCAAGAGGGTCAAAAGTTTTAAAAGACGTTCTCGGCCCTGTCTTCAACGGTGTCATCGGCAGTGACGATCATTCCGCTTACAGCGCATACCATAAAAATGGGAAACGCCAGCTTTGCTGGGCCCACCTCATAAGAAAGTTCAAGGCCCTCAAGGAAAATCGGGGTAGCCCGGATGCCTATATCTTTTCCAAAAACATGCTCAGGGAAACCGGACGACTTTTCTCATACTGGCATGCCTACCAGGAGACTGATGATTGTTCGCTTGAACAACTCTACCAGGCGACAACTCTTATCCGGGCAAGAATGAAAAAGTATTGCAAACAATATTATGACAGCGATGACAAAGCTGTCAGAACCCGGGCACGCAGAACTCTGAAAAACTGGCCCCATCTTTTTACCTTCCTGCAGGTTGAGGGTGTGGAACCAACAAATAATAGGGCGGAACAGTCATTTCGACATGCTGTAATGTGGCGAAAAATCTGTTTTGGCAGCCAATCAAAAAATGGGGAACGTTACGTGTCTCGTATTCTCTCCGTCACGAGAACCTGTAAAATGCAGGGCCGCAATCCCTTTGTTTTCCTCTCAGAGTTGATGGAAGCGACTTTCAAAAAACAGCCGCGTCCAGAGATCCTTCCCAACGAGTTATCGAATTAAATCCACCTGTGCAGCGTGATAGAAATTCACTTTCTATCACGCTCGCCTTGTCCATCTGTTCATCACCAAGTCAGTTGCGGGAAAAATATCCCGGGGGAGCATTACGCATTTCTTACCGATAGAGAACAAATGGCGCAGAGCGCCTGGTGAACTGTTGCACCGAAGAGCGGTGTAACAAGAGCAACCACCTCCAAGTTCTCCTCCTGGACGTAAAGTCGTTACAGGCACCCCGCCTTTGCACGATCGTACCGCTCCGCATAGGCGGTCTATAGCGAACTAACTGGCGCGTTCACCTCGTGATTCCGCTCGTTTTCCACCTCGTGACACCGAGTTGCGGTGTCACGTAATGGTTCCTGCCCATTTTCATTATTGGTTATGCCCGCTCTGCGGGCATGTTGTGGCCTGCCCAGAAACGCGTAATGCTCCCTATCCCGGTGAACGGTTACGTTTCGTAAACTTGGCTCTTCGACGTTTCATGTGGATTTCATGATATCCTGCACAGGTGAAGCCAAGAGGTAAATCATACTGTATCTGATCCGACTAGTGTACATG
>WFZC01000355.1 GCA_015489765.1 Desulfobulbaceae bacterium | reverse complement strand
TTGACCAGGGTACTGTGGGGAGACGCATTAACCGAAGTCCAGGTTACCCCCAATGCCTTTGGCCTGCTCTACCTGAACCCGCCCTACGATAACGACGTTTCCGATGGCACCAGGTCCCGGAGGCTGGAGGTTCAGTTTCTGCGGCGCTACATGGGAACGCTCCAAGTAGGCGGTTACCTGGTTCTGGTCATCCCCTATTACATCCTCAAACATTGCGCCAAACCCCTGGCCCGGTATTTCAAGGTTCAGGTGCTTGGCTTCCCGGAAGACGAATTCCAGGTATTCAGGCAGTGCGTCGTTTTCGGAAAGAAACAACGTCTTGCCGCTAAGGAAGAAGCCCTGGAAGTCCAGCGCTACCTCGAAAAACTGGCCGCGATGGAGCCGGAAGTATTTCCGACCCAAGTGGAATCCCTGGAGCATGCAGCCCCGGTCATCACCATTCCGGCTGCAACCACTCCCCTGAAGACCTTCAGGGCCAGTAGAACCGACCCTCTGGAAGCTCTTCCCCTGGTCCGCAGGGCCGGGATCCTGAAAGGCGTCCTGGATGAACTCACCCCCAAAAAGAACAATGCAGTTCGTCCATTGATGCCGCTGGAAAACGGCCACCTGGCCCTGATGTTGGCCGGCGGGTACATGAACGGTGCCATTGAAAAGGATGGCCGGGAGCTGGTCATCAAGGGTGTGGTGCACAAGTCCGAAAAGGTCATCAGCGTTCGCGAGAACGAAAAGGGAAGCTCCATCACAACCAGGGACCAGTACAACCCGACGGTCCAGGTCATCGACATGCAGGCCGTCGAATTGATAACTGTTCAGTGAGAGATGAACCATGCAATGGCGACAGAAACTGACCAAAAAGGAATTGCAACACTTGCGTGATACCGGGGCGAACACCCTGGAACAGGTCCGGGAGAATGTATTGTACCAAGCCAATAACCGCTTCCCATGTTGGGAATGTGTCGAGATTGGCCGGAAACTCGGTATTCACGTCGCACTGACCGCTTTTCACAAAGAAGAGTAAACCGTCAACTCAACCCGGACGGGGAGTATTCCCCGTAAGGGGTATCTCTCCGTTCTTTTCAAGGAGAGATACCACCATGACCGACTACCTCACCGTTCGCTGTGCCGGTTTTGTCACCTACAGCGATGCCCTGATCGCACAGGTCATCGACAACAGGCTATACGCTGTTTTTCTCAGCCTGATCGGCACACCATCCCATATTCAAGCATCGGCGGCCGTCCTGTACTCCGGCAACGGAGAGACCTGCCGCATATCGGGCCAGGACCAACCTGCCCGGGAACTCAGCTTCCTGACCAGTCCACGCACGTATCGCACCAGAAAAATCGGCGATACAGTCAACAAGGTGATGGTCGGAGCACGTTACTTCCCGGAAACATCCGTAGCTGTTCCAACACGGACCGCGGTGGTGTTCGGCCCCGACCTGGCCTCTGTGCGGGAACGGGCCTTCCTGCGCCTCGACGCGGCATCTTCCGTCCCCATGAAACAGGAGTGGCAGGATTGGCTGTGGGACGAGGTCCTGCACCCGGAGAAGCTCTATTCCTTTGGAGGGGCCGATTTTCGGGAGGCATACCTCATTTCATGGCCGACTGACGAAGCTCTCACGGAACAACTCCTGGAGGGGATCTCGTCAGGCTATTTACGTTCTGCTCCCAGGGCACGGAAGACGACGGCCGATGAAGAGGAGCAGAAAACCATCAAGCTGGCTGATTTTCTGGGAGAATGGGGAGAAATCCTAAAATCCCAAGTCATCCGGAATATGGACCCGGTCTATTCGCCCAAGGCGGAAGATGTCTGGGACCGGCAAGCCAGGGAAAAGCTGAAGCAGCTGGTGCGCCCTCCATTCGAGTCCCAGACCAGGAGGGGAATTCTTCCGGTGGCCCGTGCTTTCTTCAAGGAAGACCACCGGGCCGCTTTTCTGGTGGGCGAAATGGGCACCGGAAAAACCTTCATGGGGCTCGCGGTTGCCCATCTCATTCCCAAACCGGCCAAGAGGATCATTATTCAATGTCCAGGACACCTGGTGAGAAAATGGATCCGTGAGGCGGAGGAAACCATTCCCGGCTGCACCTGCATCAATCTCAACGACAAGAGCCTGGAGCGGCTCCTTGCCCACAAGCTCCATCTGCCTCGGCCAAGCGGCACAGAGATATGGGTGATTGGCAAGGAGCGGGCAAAGCTCCACTTCCAGCGTAAACGTCAAACCCTAATACGTCGCGGCGTTGAATCCTGTCCCGAGTGTGGCAGGCCCACCGAGGCTTCGGAGTCCAACCAGGCTCCGGTCTGCGAGCACTGCGGGGCCAGGATGTGGGCCGCTGACCGGAGCAGGGTCCGCCGCTATGCCAAGGCCGAGTTCATCAAGCGGTTTTTTCCGAAAAACTTCTTCGATCTTCTCATTCTTGACGAGGTGCATGAACTCAAAGGCGGCGGAACCGCCCAGGGCCAGGCCATGAGCTGTCTCATCACCCGGTCGAAAAAGGTGTTGGCACTGACCGGCACCCTGATGGGCGGTTACTCGAAAGATCTGTTCTACCTTCTCTGGCGGATGTTCCCTGGCCGGATGAAGGCGGCAGGCTTTGAATACGGCCGTACCCTGCAGTTTGCCGAACGTTACGGTGTAGTTCAACGCACCTATGACAGCAAGGATGTCACAGTCAGCCTGAACCTGGCAAGCATTGGCCGCAAGATCGGCAGGTCAAGGGTCAAGGAGGCACCGGGAATTTCTCCCCTGCTACTGCCCGACCTGCTGCTTGAGCATTCCGTGTTTGTCCGGTTGGCTGACATCAGCGAAGCACTGCCGGACTATGAAGAGATCATTGTCCCGGTGGACATGATCGAGGAACAGCAGGAGGAGTACGAGCGGTTGTCGGATCGCCTGACGACCGCAACCCAGCAGGCCCTGGCCCGTGGCGACATGCGGCTCCTGGGCAAGATGCTCCAGTCTTTGCTGGCCTATCCTGATGGCTGCCGAGTAGAGGAACAGGTCACGCTCGAACGAAACGGCATAGAGGAGATTGTCGGCAGTGCCCAGGCTCTGGATATTAACCTGCTCCCCAAGGAAGAACGTCTGCTGGAAATTCTTGCGGCAGAGAAAAAACAGGGGCGCAAGGTTGCTGTCTTTCTGGAGCATACCGGCACAAGGGATCTGTTGCCGACATTGGAAGAAAAGCTCACGGAAAACGGGTTTTCACCGCTCATCATGCGAAGCCAGGGCGTAAAGCCTGAAAACCGTGAAGAGTGGCTGAAGGATAATCTGGCCACGGGCAGATATGATCTCTTAATCTGCAACCCCAACCTGGTGAAGACCGGGTTGGATCTGCTCGAGTTCCCCACCATCGTCTTTTTCCAGTGTGGCTATTCCGTCTTCACCCTGCGGCAAGCCAGCCGACGTTCATGGCGTATCGGCCAGGACAAGCCGGTACGGGTCTTCTACATGGCCTATGCCGATACCATGCAGGAAAAGGCGCTCTCGCTCATGGCCCAGAAGATGGAAACATCCCTGGCCGTCGAGGGCGAATTGTCGGACCAGGGCCTGGCCGCTCTGTCGGAGTCCGAAAACTCCATGATGTACGAGCTGGCCAAGGCACTGACAGGAAAAAAATCGGTTTCCGGCATGAACGATGCCTGGTCCAGGTACAAACAGCGCGAGTTGTTTTCCAGCCTGGCCATGGACGAGGAAGTCCAGGAAACCACCACAACAACTATCAAGACAACCACAACCGTTACAACAGCCACCGGGAGCACCACTGTCACGCACGAGTACGTCGTGCGGGGCAAGGTATATGTCCGCAATAACGGCGCCGTTGCCTATGTCGGTCGCAACCGTTTCGACCTGAAAGCCGGCACGGTGTACTGGGCCGGCAGAAAGGTCGGTTGGTACGACCGCAAGGGTTGTGGCGAGATCAATGAAAAGCCGATCCGCATCTACCGGTCGAAGCAGTCCGACTGCTTTGTCCTGGCCGAGGTGCGAAAGAAGGCGGCTTAACCATATCCATCCCACCGGGGGAACCTTGCCCCAGTGGGGGTACAGGTTCCTCCCAGCAACAAAAGGAGGTTGCCAATGGCGGTACTCATCAAACCGGACGGCGATCAGGTCAAGGTCACCCCGCGTGAGAAAAGATTTACGCTGGAGGAAATGTACACTCTCCTGGAGTGTGCCCTTCTCCAGGTGATCTTTCTGCCCAATGGCCGGGTCATGTGGATTGACGAGGAGGGCAAGCTCAAGCCCCACCGAGTCAATGACGTGGCTACCGAGTTATTGGCACAGGCAGGTGGCATTCCCGGTGATTACATTGCCGGATCAGCCCTGATCACCGACCACGACGAAATCGACTAATTCATTACTACCCGAACAGGGGCAAGCCGCCCCTGGGGTGTCTTGCCCCCTTTCTTCCACTACCAAGGAGGCAAGACAATGCAGACTCAAACCGACTTCCCATCCACCCCCATTCTCCTCACGGTAAAAGCTGTTTTCGAGCCACCGATTCCGCGATTTCCCGACGACAAGTTGCTCTGCAATTTCCGGGGAGAAGTCCTGGTCATCCAGACTGGCGATACCACGACCATATTCTCTCTCCATGAAAACGAGCTGCCGCTTGTCGAGGTCGCCACCAGGTTCATCTCCCTGGCCAGAAAACAGAACAGCATTTTCCTGGTTGGAGGGATGACGTCCCGAGGCGGCAGGTTCCGCGTGATCTCCAGTGAGGAGGCAGTAGGAATCATCGGAAGGTGGATATTCGAGGAGATGTGAGATGGAGAGAATTGACCACAAGATCGTCGAGAGACTCAAGAAACTGCTGGCCCTCTCTGCCAGCGACAACGAGAACGAAGCCAACCTCGCCATGAGAAAGGCCGAGGATCTGATGCGCCGGCATAATCTATCTGTCGCCGATGTCGCCCTCAACGGTAGTAGCGCGGATATCGAGTCGGTCGAGGTTTCCGGTTTGACCAAAAGCAAGCAGAAATGGGAGCTGCATCTTGGCATCTGCATTGCCCGTACCTTTAACGGCAGGGCGATCAGCTACCGTCTTGGTCCTGGCAAGGGGTGGCGTTTTACCTTTGTCGCCGGCAGAACCGACTTGGAGCTTATCGTTGATCTTTACGAAAGACTCCGGCAGACGATTAGACGGATGAGTTCAGCATACGTTCGAGCCAATCCCAATCCGTATGTATCGCCCCGCACCCTGCATAACAGCTATCGTCTGGGCATGCTGCGCACCATCAAGACCCGGCTCGAGCAAGTGCGTAAAAACACTATGCCGAACGATGAATCCCGCAACGTTTATGGCATGAGCGGTAAAGAACTGATGGTCGTCAAGTCAAATGCTGTGGATCGGAAGGTGGAAGAGCTTTTTTCAAAGCTCAAGATATTTACTTCACGAATCAGCACAGTCAACATGACCGCGTACCGTCGAGGCCAGGCAGATGGCAGGAATGTCAGCCTGCACAGGTCGCTTGAAGGTTCCGAAGGCTCTCGATTCATTGAATGACCAAACCAACCCTCATCGGGGCAATTCACGTCCCGATGGGGAGGTGTCTTGCCCCATATTTTCAAGGAGGCAAGACCATGACCAGATCTACAACCACAAACAGCCACCTTCTGGCCACTATCGAGTTGGACAACAACGAAGGCCGCGCCGGTCTCTTCCTGAGGAACGGGGAGATCTGGTGTCGCCGACTCAGTGATGGCAGAGAATGGCCCACTCAAGTCGGCGCCTCGGCGACCGATGTCGAGGAGGTCATCCGACTCGTGTGGGGTCATGATGGCCGCAGATCCTGGGATCTGCAGTTTGAAAATCAGGGATAATCCCGAGCAACTATCTTTCCACCCACCAGGGGGCAAGCAATCCCCTGGGGGGATGGTCTTGCCCCCTTTTTTCCATCTTCTTTTTTTTCAGGAGGTAAGACCATGACAGCACCTGCACCTTTGACCAATGACCAGATTATAGACCTTGCCCCTGCAGCCGGTGCCTTCGAGCCCATCGACGGAGTATCCAGGCGGTATTCATTCGTTCCGACCCTGACCGCCGTGGACCTGCTGCGGGAAGCAGACTGGTTCCCCATCCATGCCGAGCAGAGTTCTGTACGGCTCCCCGAGCGCGATGGATATCAGCGCCACATGATCCGTTTCGCCAAGAACGGCCTGTCGTTTGAGGGCGAACGGGTTGACATGGTTCTGTATAACTCCCATGACCGCGGTTGTGCCTTCAGGCTGATCGCTTCCATCTGGCGTAAGGTCTGCGGCAATGGCCTGATGGTGGCATCGGAATTTGCCAACTTCAGTCACAAACACGTAGGCTTCGAGCCGGATGATTTTATCGAATCGGCCGGCAAGATCGCCGCAGCCGCCGGCACTATCGCTGACCGGGTTGACGAGATGAAAGTGATCGAGATGACCCCGGACGAGCGTGGAGTTTTTGCCCAGGCGGCACTCCACCTGGTTTTCCAGGATCCGAAGGAGGCCCCGATTCAGGCCGAGCAGTTGCTCGCGGAACGTCGCTACGACGACAAGGGCAACGACCTGTGGACCACCTTCAATGTTATCCAGGAAAATATCATGCGTGGCGGTCTCAAGGGACGGAAAAAGGGCCGCAACGGAAGGATGCGGAACGTGACAACCCGTCCGGTCAAGGCGCTTGATAGAAACATCAAGCTGAACCAGGCACTCTGGTACTTGACCGAGAAAATGGCCGAGTTGAAGCAGGCCGGCAACCTGAACGTTGCCAACGTCTGATTGCGTTTTACTGACCCTCCTATTATACTAGGTATAAACGAGGCTTAAATGGATACTCTGATGAACAAATCAATGTACACAGCCTTGAGGAGTGCCGGCGCGCCGGAGGAGAACGCCCAAGAAGGTGCCTCTGCTCTTGGTGAATTGGCTAAAGAGATCATCCGCCTCAAAAGTGGCCAGCGGCTTATTCAGTGGATGGTGGGAATAAATATCACCCTGAGCCTGGCCATTATAGGCTTTATGTTGGCTGCGAAATAAGAAGTTGATCTGCAAACGATAGCCGTCTCCCCGAGAAGGGAGGCGGCTTTTTTTTTGGTTTGTTTTAAGATTTATTTGTCTGTGAGCTTTCGCGCAAACGAACAAAGCTCATCCGTGTCAGAATAGTCCGGAATTTGCTGGCTTGTCCACAACCACAATTTGCCTGTGGAATCAAAAGCCATCAGTTTTTTTATCCTGACTCTCAAACAGTTTGTTGCACGTGTATGCGCCGGTGTTCCCGGCTTGGTAACCAACACACGGTTACAGAAATAATCGATTTCCTTTACAAGTTGATTTCTCGTCATTTTAGCGAAAAATAAAATATTGTTTTTGACACAAAATCAACATATACATTTCAAGTATTTTTGCAAGTTTTAATGATATCATAATAGATATCGATCAAACATCGGACTAATCGTCCGAGTAACGCCCTGTTGTCAAGAGACAAAAGAAAAAAAGAAATGAAAAATCAAGAAACAGCGTGTAAAAAGAAACGAAGAAACGAAGAAAAGGCAGTCCGACAGACT
>WFZC01000354.1 GCA_015489765.1 Desulfobulbaceae bacterium | reverse complement strand
CGGTTGTACCATCTGTCTCTTCAAAGAGGTTCCACTGAAAACCAACCTTGTTGGCCGCTGCGCTGAACGACCCAGTAGCTTCAATATAATCCGTTACGACCTTGATGGAGAGCGGATCGGAGGTGGTAAGGCCACTAGCCTTGGCAGTAAGTACAGATGTACCGGTGGTATTGGCTGTCTCGGCATAAAAAGAGGCCGTCGCAGAGCCCGGCATAATGGGTACTGTTACAGTGGCGTCTTGTCCAGCGGCCCCATTGGGTATGTAAATGATATTCTTAGTATCAGATAAGGTTACATTGATCGGCGCTGCAGCAGGATTTATGGTCTTGTTGCCATATTCATCAAGCAGAGTTACGGTTACCTGGGCCCGATTGGCTGTACCAACACTGGCATCATCCATATTAGCAGCGACCACCGTCATGTCTGTGCTAAGTTCCAGTTTCTTTGGTACATCAGAGGTAATCGTCAAGAAATTCCTGCCATCAGCAGTCGCTGGATCTGTAACATCCGCATCCTGCAGCCGCGAGGTCAAACCATCATCAGTTGTGGCAACAACCTCGTACGTACCGGCCTTGGTGAATGATGAGGGAATGGCGATCTGCGCCTCGCCACTATCCATATATCCGGACAGGGTCTTGTATTCCGTGCCCTTTTCATCATAAAACGTCAGCGTGACAGCCCCACTGTAGTTGGTATCCTGGGTATAGTCTCCGGCATCGCCTGTCTTGTTGAAAGCTTCAACGGTTATTGTGTTACCGGTAGCACCAGCTTGCATTCCACCTGCCAGTCCCTTTTCAAGATCAGTCCCCGGCGTGGCATGTTGTGTACCAGCGATGTCGACAATACCGAGAACACCTGCCTTGGCACTAACAGGATTGACAGCCACATTCATCGTTTTGCTGGCGATCTCCCGGGATTCATAGCTACCGCCATAAATGGTGCGTACCTCATAGAGCGTCACCGTGATGGTGTCGGTTCCTGATGCGCTGTTGGGATACTGGATGGCAACGCTCCCATCCCCCTGCGTGATACTTACATATTTTGTCGATGCGGCAAAGGTACCAGGATTGGGCCTATCGACGCGGGAGCCATCCGACCATGTACTGGGATCCACAAGAACATCTCCGAGCACAGAGCTAACAGAGGCGACTATCGTTGAGCCGCCGGCCTCGGCATTGACATCGACATTCCCCAGCTCATCGAGGCCCATAATCCCAAGGTTGACAATCCTCGTGTTCTCTCCGACACTGTCAGTGGACATGGTGACATCCATGCCAACGGTGGTGGTGTGACTCTCAAAGGCGGCGGCATTGTGCGCGCCCAGCATTGCTCCACCCAGCATCATTCCGGCCGCAAGGCTCACGGTGACCACGCTGCGGCTCACTCTTTTCATCCGCTCCTTTTTCATGCTCCGTAACAGCTTTCTCATTTCTTTTCTCCTGTTTATTTTGTTCTCTCAATCCCGCAGCGCGAGATCTCTGCCAGCACAAGCGCACCGCCTCAGGTGGCGGCATGAATCAGTCAACACCTGGAGGCTGTTGTCAGCCTGATCTCAACTTACTCTTCATACCTCCTCCCGGCTGCTGTTAATGGTGAAGCCCTTTCAAAATAAATATCGATTTTACCCATTACCGAGATAATATCAAGGGAAAGTAGGTGATTGCAACTTTTTTTTCCCAAACATGTTTGTTTGAGTGAGCCAAAATCCAAACGTTTTCCCTTGCCCCCCGAAAAAGCCCCCTGTCTTTCATATAAAATCAATCAGTTACAATACAATCACCCGACCAGGGGCCAACCGTGGCAAAGTCCGTTTGCCCATGGGTCACCGCTTCCCCGACCTGTGTGGAGGCTTGCCGCGGACACCGTCCATTCCCTGGCCATCATCTGTTGGCCAGGGGACCAAGGTTGGCAAGGGAGGCCAGGTGGAGATAGATCCAGGCCAGGTAGCCCCGCCGATAGAGCAGGAGAACCTGTTCGTCGGCAAGATTATTCAATCGTTCTTCGTTCACCGCATAAAGTCCTTCAATTCGAGTTACGGCACCGGTCTTCCTGTTTTCCAGGCGCGGATTGAGGGGCACGAGGAGATCAAGATCCTGAAGCGTGCGACAGAATGGAATCGTCTGCTGCATATAGCCCAGGTAGGCGGCCGCCATGCGGGACATCTCGGCAAACCATCTCATCTCCCGGCCGTCCGCGGAAAAGAGCGGCTGTCCATCCTTGACATCAAAGCCCTCATACTCGGCGTCAATGCAAATCACCACGGTGTCCTTCTCTTTTTTTTCCGCTGCCATAAACGGATATTGGCGGATATAGAGGGGGAGATACTTGCCTGTCCATCGCCCCTTGCCACTGACAAAACAGTTCTCGTCTGCCCCGGTACCGAGCATGGCCGCGGGCATGAAGGTATCGTCGCTGCCGCCGACAAAGATGATGGGATATTCCCGCATGGCCAGGGGAAACTCGAAACCGGTGAGCAATACCGAGTTGACCCTGGAGGTAAACGTATAATCCCGTACCGGCCGCACCCTGACAGCGGCATGCTCTTCCCTGTTGACCGGGACCAGCCTGTTGAACAAGAGAAAATTTTTCATTGCGTCAATCTGAAGATATGAAACTCACTGGATATTGAACCGATCGGCAAGGACCTGGTAGTTCGCCTGGGAGACAAGATGACTATACACCGCAAGCAGAAAGCCCTCATCAAAAAACCTGGCCACCCGTGCATGGTCCAGGGCCTGCAGTTTCTGTTCATCCACCACCTGCAGCCCCTGCAGCCTGTGCGGACGACCCGTCGCGCCATCATTGACCTCGACACTTATCGGTTTCAGAAGACTGGCTGCCTCCAGTTCCTCGACAAAGCGGCGAGTGAGCTCCAGGTGACCGTGGTAGTCCTGAATCAGCTCGATGGCCCTGGCAAGATAGTCTGACGGTTTTCCGTTGGCATCGAAAAGCGGTTCCCCGTCTTCCACGTTGTAGCCGTCAAATCCGGAATCGATGCAGACCACCGGCTTCTGCCCCTGCACCACCTCTCCGGGCACAAACGGATAACGCCGGACATATGCCGGCACGTAGCGCGCCTGCCAGCGCCCTTTGCTGTCAACATACAGATTGTTCTCATCCAGACCGACCACCGCCACCGGGCTGAGGGTCCCCTCGGCATCGTGAACAAAGGCTATAGGGTATTCCAGGGCCGCATGGGCAAACTCAATGGCCGCCAGCGGGATGACATTCGTCCTGGCGGCAAAGAAATAATTTTCAGGCGCCCTGACGCTGACATTTCGGTGACTGGCCACATCCAGCGTCATGACTTTTTTATAAAAAAGCATAGATGGTTTCCTTTTTTGCGCCTGCGCAGGATCGACGACAGCAAGCAAACAGGCAGATCATACA
>WFZC01000353.1 GCA_015489765.1 Desulfobulbaceae bacterium | reverse complement strand
CTTTGTTACCTGCGATTTTCCCCTTGACATCCGCAGGCAATTTCTCTATTTTCTCTCTCACCTTCCCGATTGCTGGGGGATGGTCTAATGGCAAGACAGCAGACTCTGACTCTGCCTATCGGGGTTCGAATCCCTGTCCCCCAGCCACTTCTTTTGTATCTTCGATTATCTCGGCCAAAAAAATTATCGGTTTGCCAGGAATGCCTTGGGTTATCTACAAGAATAACTCCAGAATTTCCCCTCTTCCTTCGGATTTTCTGCGGCGATAATTCTTCGATTTTGTGAATTTTGGTTTTTTTGCATCCCTCTGACCGGGGAGCAGCAAATTTCCGGGAGAGAGCAAGAGAAATAATTTTCGCTTCCGAAGAAATATCCGAGGGCCCGGGATTGATACCCGTGCAACGCCACTAAACAGGTGACTTCATCTGGCATGTTCACAGCATAGATTCCCAGGGGTGATGGCTCGCCTCGCTGAGGTTATTGTCCAATTCCTGTCTCCCAAGGAATTCTTCCTTTCTCTAACCTTTCACTTCCTGCTATAATCAGAATGAGTTCCAAGATAGCGCCATTTAACGATATATTGTTGTTACATGCCTTGTGGCGAGTTCTATGAGGATGGTGTGCTCGTTGTGATTTGCTGTCGAACTGGAGGGGCCAGCTGATGCAGGATGAAAAAAAAATGGTCGAAGTCACCGTTCTGTTGCCTGCCTATAACGAAGAACAGAGCATCGGGGCAACTATTGCGGCGATAAGACAGTTGTACCCAGACTATGAGATTCTGGTCGTTGACGATGGATCAACGGACAACACCCTGCAAATCGCCATGGAGGCCGGTGCCAATGTCTGGCCGCACCCCTACAATATTGGCAATGGTGCTGCTGTGAAGACCGGCCTGCGCCTTGCGCAGGGAGAGTGGGTCGTGATGATGGACGCCGACGGCCAGCATGACCCGGCAGATATAGCACTGCTCCTTGAGCATAAAGACAGGTTTGACATGGTGGTGGGTGCCAGAAGCAAACAATCAGCAACCTCCATGCATCGGGATCTCGCCAATTGGTTCTACAATCGCCTGGCCTCCTATGTTACGAAGTTCAGGGTCGATGATCTGACTTCCGGCTTTCGACTGGTTCGCAATTCGACGGTTCGGCAGTTCATCTATCTACTTCCCAATACCTTTTCTTATCCTTCCACCCTGACCATGGCCTACCTGCGCAGTGGCAGGAGCGTGAAGTACGTACCCATCCGAACCAGGACAAGGCAGGGGAAAAGTAAAATCAAGCTCCTTAGCGATGGGGTGCGTTTTTTTCTTATTATTACAAAAATCGCCACCCTTTTTGCACCGATGCGGATTTTTCTTCCTGTCAGCATGATTTTCTTCTGCACAGGTCTCGCCTACTACATGTACACTTTCCTTACCCAGGGGCGTTTCACCAATATGTCGGCCCTGCTGTTTAATTCCGCAATAATTATTTTCATGATTGGCCTGGTTTCCGAGCAGATTTCCCAAATGCGGTATGACCGGGTCCAGTAGCGTGCATGTCCTGCACCTGACGAGCTCTTTTCCCCTGCAGCCGTCATCCATCAGCGGCATTTTTATTTACAGGTTGGTCCGCAATTTTCCCGGAGAAGTAACGACTACTGTCCTGACTCCTGACAGCAGTCGGGTTGTAGATATTTCCCCAGGAAAATTTGCGTTGAAGACTTTTCGTTATGCACCGAAAAGGTGGCAGGTTCTTGCCCACGAATCAGGCGGCTTGCCGGCGGCCTTTCAACGTTCACGATGGAATCTGCTTCTTGTGCCTTTTTTCTTTTCATCCATGTTGGTGCATACGCTTATTCTGGCCAAAAAGAGCGATGTTATCCATGCCCACTGGACTATCAACGGAGTGATCGCCGGGCTGGCAGGGTTGTTGGCAGGGAAACCGGTCCTGACTTCCCTGCGGGGTGAAGATGTCAACCGAGGAGCCTCATCGTGGATACATCGGGGCCTTTTATCCCTTTGCCTCAGGCTTTCCGACGTGGTGACCACGGTCTCCATCTCCATGCACAGGGATATTTGTGCAGAATTTCCTGTGTGGTCTTCCAAGGTATTCTTTGTTCCAAATGGTATTGATGATGATTTTTTTTCTGTTCAGCCAGTACGAAGAAAAGAGAAGCCAGTCGTTCTTGTTCTGGGAAGCCTGCTTTCGGTAAAACGAGTTGACCTTGTTGTGGCAGCCCTTTGTTCGCGTGAACTTGCGAACAGGGACTGGGTCCTCTTGATAGCCGGAGAGGGACCGGAAAAAACAAAACTCCAGGAAATGGCGAGACAAAAAGGGGTGGGCGAAAAGATCAGGTTTCTTGGCCAGGTTTCGCCGCCTGAAGTCGCCTCTCTCTTGTCCAGAACAGATATCCTGGTTCAGGCCAGCGAGCGGGAGGGACGGCCCAATGCTGTACTTGAGGCAATGGCGGCCGGAATTCCGGTGGTAGCTTCTGATATTGATGGAATCAGCGAATTGATTGACCACGGCATAAACGGGCTGCTTTTTCCTTCTGGTAATGCCAACAGGCTCGCTGAACAACTGGGCCTGTTGTTCGATTCCTGCCAGCTACGGGAACAACTTGGTTTGGCCGGGCGGACAATGTTACTCGATCATAATATGACCTGGACCCATTGTGCCGGCACATATACCGCAAAGTATCGGCAGCTTGTCGAGAAGAAGGTCCTGGAGGAATAGGTTATGTGTGGCATTTCTTTTATCTATAATCCGCTTATATCAAGAGAAGAATTAGTTCGGCGTATGAATGACAGCCTGACTGTCCTTGCCCATCGGGGGCCGGATGATCAGGGCATCTGGTATCGGGATGGTGCCGTGCTGGGACATCGCCGTTTGTCGATCATAGATCTTTCGGCAAGTCACCAGCCCATGACGGACAGGAGCGGTCGTTATGTGCTGAGCTACAATGGAGAGATATATAATTACAAGATATTAAGGAGGCAACTGCAAGCTTACTGGAAGTTTAAAACTCTTGGTGATACAGAGGTCCTGCTCGCCGGGCTTGTTCATGACGGTCTCTCTTTCGTGGAAAAAATGGAAGGTATGTGGGCCTTTGTCTTCTGGGACAGCCTTAAAGGACAATTGTTGCTTTCCCGGGACCGGATGGGCAAAAAGCCACTGTATTACAGGGCTGGAAATAGTCTCTTTTTGTGTGCCTCCGAACTGCCGGCCCTGGCCGAACTCGATGATGCCTCCTGGGAAGAGGATCTTGATGCAACGGCGGATTTTTTTCGTTACGGGTATTATCTTCCCGGAACGACGGCCTACAGGGAAATCATGGAACTGCTTCCTGGCCACACGTTACAATGGGCCGTAGGAAAAGAAAGACAACAGCGTCCATACTGGTCATTATCCTCGACGCATTTTACCGGCACACGGGAACAGGCCTGCGAGGAATTACGCAGTATCCTGGTCGAATCGGTGAGGCGACGACTGGTTGCTGATGTAGAAGTCGGTGCCTTTCTCTCCGGCGGCGTGGATTCCTCATTGATCGTCTCCATCCTGTCAAAAGAACTTGGGGTTTGTCCCAAGACCTTTACAATTGGCTTTCAGGAACAGGCCTACGACGAACGACGATATGCACGGCAGGTAGCGGAGTTGTGCGGAACCGATCATTATGAAAATATTCTCCAGGAGTGGGACAGGGCACGGCTTACAGATCTAATTTTGGACAATATCGGCCAACCCTTTGCCGATTCATCGTTACTGCCAACAAGTCTGGTCTCAGAAGTTGCAGCATCGCATGTAAAGGTGGCCCTGTCTGGTGATGGTGGCGATGAGCTTTTCAGTGGATACCAGCGTTACCAGGCCCGGGCAATTCTTCGCTGGTACACCCGCCTTCCCAGGCAACTACGGGAAAGTATAGGCAAGGTGATTCGGCTCGTGCCTGAGCCCATGGCCCACCACAGTCATTCATTGATAAAAAAAGCGCACCTGTTTCAGGATATTATGGAACGTCTGGAAGATGAGACGCCCTACACCGCGCCCTTGCTCTACTCGAGGAAAACGTTTAACGCACTGTTTCCTGACCTGGCTGGAAGGGGACATTCACCGCCCAGCCTACCGAAAGAATGTGATATCGATGATATTACACGTATGATGTGTGCAGATGCGCTTGTGTATCTTCCCCAGGATATTTTACTGAAAGTAGACAGGGCATCCATGGCCAGTTCCCTGGAGGCCCGGGCACCTTTTCTGGATCGGCAGGTTGTTGAGCTGGCTTTTTCTTTACCGAGATCATGGCATCGTTATGGAATGGTTGGCAAGCGGATGCTGCGTGATAGTTTTATTGATTTCCTGCCCGATGCCATATGGAAAAGGCGGAAACAAGGGTTTGGGGTACCGATCCATGAGTGGTTTCGAGGCAAAGTGGGAGAAGAACTGGCAAGGCTGCTGAGGGAAATTGCCTCTCCTGTTGATCCCATCGTAGCTGATCGTTTTCTAGAACAGCATAGAAGCAAGCAGCGTGATCACGGTTATAGACTTTGGTCGATCTATGTCTATTTAGTATGGAAACAGCAAAT
>WFZC01000352.1 GCA_015489765.1 Desulfobulbaceae bacterium | reverse complement strand
GTCCGGTTTTTTATTCCCAGGAGCGAGTTGGAGAAAAAGGAAAAACATTTCACGTGATAAAGTTCCGGTCCATGCGACAGGACGCAGAAAAAAACGGGGCCGTCTGGGCACAGGAAAATGATCCCAGGGTGACCCGCGTAGGGGCCTTTATCCGCAGAACCCGTATTGACGAGATTCCCCAGATGTGGAATGTCTTAAAAGGAGAAATGAGCTTTGTCGGCCCCAGGCCGGAACGGCCGGTTTTTGTGGACCAGTTGACCAAGGTTATCCCCTATTATTCACTCCGGCATTCTGTCAAACCCGGCCTCACCGGCTGGGCCCAGGTCTGCTACCCCTACGGCGCGTCCGAGGAGGACGCCTTGCGTAAACTGGAATATGACCTTTACTATATCAAAAACAGCTCTGTTTTCATTGATATTTTAGTCGTATGCCGGACCGTAAAAACTATTCTGTTTCAAAAGGGCGCCCGTTGAATGATCTTCAATCTACTTTGAGACAGGTTGAGCCAGCAATTCCCGAGATAGTCGCAACCCTGCAATAGCGCCAAATCAGGACGGTTGATATCGTAAACTTCTGCCAACATGATGGACTCGCAAAAAGTCTTTCAGCTCCTCGACGTTTCGAGTGGATTTGGTATATTTTTTGACTAAATCCTCTCGAAACGTCGAGGAGCCTGAAAAACTGTGATCCCACCCCGCTCCTGTGGGCGATTGTTGTCTGTCAATTGAATGATTTTAAGGAAAATATTGATGAACATTATCATGATTGGTACCGGCTATGTCGGCCTTGTGACCGGAACCTGTTTTGCCGAATTCGGCCATCACATCACCTGTGTTGATGAACTCACAGATAAAATAGACCAGCTCAATGCCGGCCGTATCCCCATCTATGAACCGGGGCTGGATACCCTGGTTGCAAAGAATCGTGAGGAAGGTCGCCTGCAGTTCACCACTGATATTGCCGGTGCGGTTGCCGGTGCTGATGCCGTTTTTCTGGCCGTTGGCACCCCAACCTCCAGGCGTGGTGACGGCTATGCTGATCTGACCTACATTTACGAAGCCTCAAAAGAACTTGCTCTACATTTGCAAGGCTATACCGTTATCGTTGACAAAAGTACGGTACCGGTTGGAACTGCCCGGCAGGTAGCAAGAAGGATAAAAGAAGTAAATCCGGAAGCAGATTTTGATGTTGCCTCAAATCCAGAATTCCTCCGTGAAGGGGCCGCTATTTCTGACTTTATGCGCCCTGACCGGGTGGTTATCGGAGTGGAAAGCGAACGGGCTGAACAGGTGCTGAGAGACATCTACAAGCCCCTTTATCTTCAGGAAACTCCATTGTCAGTACCACGATAGAAACCGCGGAGTTGATTAAATACGCAGCCAATGCTTTTCTGGCGATCAAGATAAGTTATATCAACGAGATGGCCGCAGCCTGCGAAGCCGTTGGCGCCGAAATCACTGCCCTGGCCAAGGGGATTGGAATGGACGGTCGGATCGGTTCCAAATTTCTCCATCCCGGACCGGGATACGGTGGATCCTGTTTCCCCAAGGATACCCTGACTCTTATGCGCATTGTCCAGGAATACGGGGAAAGTGTGCGGATTGTAGAGGCTGCAGTCGAAGTGAATTCCGCCCAGAAAGCCCGAATGATCAAAAAGATCCGTGACACACTCGGTGGCTCTGAAGCCGATAAAACCATTGCCGTTCTTGGTCTAACTTTTAAGCCTGAAACCGATGACATGCGCGAGTCTCCGGCGGCTTCTATCCTGCCCGCCCTACTAGAGAAAGGGGCCTTCATTCGGGCCCATGATCCCAAGGGAATGGAAGAGGCCAGGAAATACCTGCCCGAGGGAATCCGGTATGTAGAAAACGCCTATGAGGCCTGTGAGGGTGCCGATATGGTTGTCCTGATGACCGAATGGAATCAGTACCGGGCTCTGGACCTTGACCGTATCGCCTCCCTACTCTCCAGCCCGGTTTTTGTTGATTTGCGCAATGTGTATGCCCCACAGACAATGAAGGAAAAGGGCTTTACCTATGTCGGAGTCGGGCGGTAGCATTGAAAACCTGGTTGTTCATGAAATGGATCTCGCCATCCCCGAGTTCCGTTATCGGGGATTCAGTGCCAGGCAATACCCTGACCTGAAGCTGGACTAATGACTGATATATCGCTCAAAGCATACCCGAATGGCCCAAAAAATGTTATAAATTATATAGTGTTAACTGTAACGTCCCGCTACTGTGCTACAGAAAATCTATCGACCATTTCTGATGAAATGCTCGGTACTATCTAATTGGATAAGCATATGACATCCCGGGTCGCCATTCTTTCCCCATTGTTTGTGCTGGGCAGTTTTGTGCTGGCATATTCTCCGGTCTGGAAGCAGCTTTTTTCATTTTGGTCGGCATCGGACGATTATTCGCACGGTTTTTTTATTGTGCCGATCATCATATATATAATCTGGCAGAAAAAAGACCGTTTGGCTGTGCTTCCGCAAAAAACGTCGTTTACAGGTCTTTTCCTGATGTTAACCTCTCTTGTAGTGTATGTTCTGGCTTATTACGCAGAGATCAAAACTCTGGCATCATTATCCCTGGTTACGACCTGTATGGGCTGTGTCCTGTATTTATACGGTCCGATTATGTTTAAGGAAGTCTCCTTTCCACTGTTTTTTCTCCTCTTTATGATCCCGATTCCGGGGCAAATTTATTCAGCGATCACTATCCCGTTGCAGTTAATAGTCAGTAAAACCAGTGTGGCTGTGCTTGGGGCGAGCGGTATCCCTGTTTTACGAGACGGCAATGTGATTCATCTTCCGGAGCATACCTTTGAGGTCGTACAGGCATGCAGCGGGTTGAGGTCACTGGTTACCTTACTCACTCTTTGTACAGTAATTGCCTATTTCACACTCCGTTCAAACCTGCTGCGCGGGTTGCTCATTGTCTGTGCTGTTCCGGCGGCCGTTCTAGTTAATATTATTCGTGTTACTCTCATGATTGCAGTCTATTATTACTGGGATTATGAGCTCACAGAAGGAACTGTACATACTACCTTTGGTGTATTTATTTTTATTTTGTCTCTTTTGATAATTTATGCTATTAGAGGAGGATTGCAGCGGTGGGACAGATGAGACCGGCAGCATTTACTGTTGCTATTATACTGTTTCTTTGCACCGCTCTGGCTGTATTCAGTAAGCCGGAGACAATTCCCTCGGTAAAAAAACAATTATTATCCTCGGCACTTGGCAAAATAGGTGATTGGCAGACATCTGCAAATATTATATTACAGGAAGAGACTGTTACATCTCTACAACTTGATGATTTTTTGTTCCGGAACTATAGAAAAGATAGCAAAACTGTCGGTGTCTATATCGGCTATTACTTGACTGTAGGTAAAGTTGGCGCGGCTCACGATCCACTTGTCTGTCTTCCTGGGCAGGGATGGCTTATTATCGAGCGCGGTAAAGGCAAATTAAAGACGGATAATGGCTCGATGATATCCTATGCAACCATGGTCGTGGAAAGAAACGGAGAGCAAGAACTGTTTATGTATTGGTTTCAGGCCTACGACAAAGCCGTAGCCGGAACGTTTGCTCAAAAAATTGTTACATTATCCAATACGTTGAAGGGCCGAGGGGAGGATAATGCTTTTGTACGCCTCAGTTGCGCCATGAATGGACGTTCGCAGCAGGAATGTCTTCAGATTCTTTACGAATTCATTCAGGATTTTTATCCGGTTTTTCTTGAATATGTCCGCGAGAGCGGCGGATGATTTTTTCCTGTCTTAACCGATTTGTTTTATGACGCTGTCTCCGAGCTGTTTATTATGGTTTAATGTTGAAATGTTACCACGAGTCTAGGTCGTCCAGCACGGGTGCATTACGTATATGTTCAAGAATAGAAAATATCCACAATGTGGTATTATTTTGACCCCTATTTTGACTGGTTCCACCTTGATTCTATCTTTTTTTGCCACCAACACTGTGTTGAATGGACTATGAGGAGCCATGGAAATCCTAAAAATTTCGTTTTGAACAAACGCGTAATGCACCCGTATAAGGTACCAAGGGGCCGTCTTACCCTGTTTTAGAAAAAATCACTGCTCACGGGTCACCTCGAGATCGGTCACCCGACTGAACCGCAGTTTCACGTCCCCCTCGTCGTCGGCCTCCCGGTACTCCAGAAAGTTGACCGTCAGTTCACCTTCACCACCCTTGTTCAATGGCATATTGCTGAAGAAACGGAAACAAGTGTACAAACCTTCCTTTCGTTGGTCATCAACTTGAAACTCCGTTGTTCTCCCCGCTTCCGCCGCCTCGTCGACCCGCTGAAAAAGGTACTGGTGATCATCCTGTTTTTCCCGGGGAATGGATCGGAGATCGTGACACTGCAACTCCCGAATGCGGGTTTGTACTCATCTCGGGAATTGCTGATGTGGAGACAATGTGGACAATGTGCTTTGTGCCACAAGTATTACAGACAGCCCGATGGTCTGGTTTAAAAAAAACTTTCCGGCACAACGATTATATCGTCCGGTTTCACCGGAGTATCAAGATTGACGTCCTTGAGGACCTTTTTCTTTCCATTGACCATCCGAACGATTTTGACACTTGACTTGGAAGCCTTTCCGGTAAAACCGCCGGCAAGGGCAATCATCTTGAGCACGCTCACATTATCACAGGTGTAGGCGTCGGGGTGGTTCACCTCACCGGTTACATAACATGTGCCACCTTTTGCTATATACACGGTATCTCCATCATGAATCGGCACGTTCTTGCTGAGGTCTCCTCGATCTATAAGAGATTTAAGATCAACAACGATAACCTTTTCCTTGCCGTTGACCTTTCGCTTGATGGTTGCCGTGTCGCCAGCCCCTTCTTTCAATCCCCCTGATTTGGACAGGAGCTCAAAAAAAGTCATGTGTCCCCGGAGTTCGACGATACCGGGATGATTAACATAACCAAGAACAATGGCTTTTTTACTGCGGTATTCCTCAATAAAGATATTGACCTGGGGATTAACGAGATAACCGTCTGCAAAAAGAGCGGTAAGTTTTTTGACTGCATCGGATATTTTCATTCCGCCGACCTTCACCTGGCCGATGAGCGGCATGACTATGTTGCCATTATTGGTGACGCGGACGGTTGTTTTCAGGTCATCATGACCATAAACCGTGATTGTAAGAACATCGCCCGGCCCAAGAACATAATCGTCCGCAAAAACGGATTTTTGAGCTCCACCCAATAACAGAACACAAACCATGAATATTCTGATCAGCCATACACACGGCCTGTTAGGCAATACCTGCATTTCCAATAATATTTCCTTTCTCTGTTTGTGTTACCAGCGCATGGTTAAGAATCAACGGGATCCGTTTTTTTGTATCTCCACAGCAGGAAACAGTTGTCGTGATCCGGCGGTATCCTGAAAGAAGATACACCTATCCGACGAGAAACTAAATTGCAAAATTCAAGCTCAACATCACCCGATTCGTGTCGTAATCAAAAAAATCATCTGACGAATTTCTTGTATCATAAGTATAACGCACCTCACCCATGAGCCAATCTCTGAACAGATATTGCAAAGCAGGGCTAATAACGAACCTCTTATCATCACGAGACTGATCAATAAGTTGATCATAATCAGCGTGTTCATATCCTATATGGCAAGATGCAATCCACTTATCTGTAATTTTCTGATTATACACTAAAGAAGCAGCGAGGACCTTTTTATTCAATGCTACATAACTATCTGTTTCGTCAATCTTACGGCTCACTTTCAGATCTATATCGGTTTTAACCGTGAATTTATACAGCAATTCTCCTTCAAGGGCAAATCCGTCAGGATTATTATTAATGCCTTCGGACTGATCATTATCATATTTCTTTTTCTGGTAACCAGCCTTGAAGCGGAGGGATGTCTTTTCCGTAGTTACCCAGTGAACACCTGCATAGACAAAATTATTCTTATTATCTTTCGACTTTCCCTCAGAATGATCATAGCTGACATCTATAAAACTATATTCGACAAATAAATCAGTTTTTGGACTGTATATATAGTAGGCATATGCTGAAACCGTGTTGTCATTTCTGTCAAGAAAATCATCCTGCGAATCCGTATAGTCGAGCAAAAAATTCGAGTAATCAATCTTTGTCCTGAACTTTTCGGAAACCAGCCAGTCAAAGGTGCCCTGCATGAAATTGGAATTGTAACGACGAAGGCCGTTGGCGGTTGAACTGCCTGCATCAAACCTGTCCTGACCATGAGTATAGCGATCAACGGCCTGCAGTGTGAGGCCACTGCGCAAATTAAACTGAAAAAGTCCCTCTACCTTCCCATCCGTATCATTAAGATTTGAATCTTCAGAATAAAGCTTTATATCCAGTCCACCGAGCAGATAAAAATGATAGCGATTGAATCCTTCATAATCGTGCAGTGCCAATTGCAGGCCACCAGGAGAGGAATTATGCGGAACTATGGTAATCGGTACTTCTTTTCGACGAGGGAGAGACACCCATAGACCGGGGGAGATTCTGGTCAGCCAGTTTTCTTTCTTGTCCCAGTTCACATTAAACAAGTTGTCCGAATACTCTTCGGCAATACTCAGGTAGGGATGAAAGTATCCACCTTCCGTTCCAAACAGTTCATGCACAGTATCAGAAGAACTGGCCTTCGGCAGCAAGGAGGGGTGTCCACCGACACTTTGGCCCATGGGCATATCCTGACTTATAGGGGACACAATGGAGCCGCTGCTTTGAGCGAGAATGGCGAGATTCTGATCAGTTCCAACCCTACCGGCAGCAAATACACTGGAACTAACAGGTTGGATGCACAGCAATGTCAGAAAAACTCGTATACATTGTCCCTTCATGCCCTTCCTCCTTTCCTGAGATATCGATACCCTATCCCTGTTACTTTACTCACATCTCTTTAACAAAAAATCCGGTGATAAAAATGTCCAACCAGTAAGAAGTCCGATCCGAATATACCTGTCATAACTGATGGTGCTCATTGTCGGGGCGACGGCCATACATAAGTGTCATCAATGATGGGGGAGGACTTTTTACCAGGCCACCATAAAAAGAAGAAGTTACTTGAGTCACCCCTGTTTATCAATGACTTTTCAGCGGTTAATATATATTATATCTCACGGTAAGAAATACCGCTCTTGGTATTGAATTCCTAGCTTGTCAACTTAACGATGCAATTTTCACTTCTTACATCTACACGGATACAGCGCTGTGGCACCTGAAGCCAAAGGGATACACATCCACTATCAGTTGTATTGGCATCGAATCGTTACGCGGACTGCAGACAAGGTAGGGTCGCCGGCGCAACAATGTACTGCTGCTTCAGCTGGCAACCACCGAATGTTGGTCAGTGAACGATTTATATACCGCTTTGAACAGTACCCTTAGGGCCTTACCGGTCTATCGGCAGACCTTGCTTTAGAAGCGGATATAGCAGGAATATGAGCGGGGAATTCCGTGGCGTACCCATAACCACGCTGGCGAATGACATGCTGTACGTTGGTACGATGGACTCACAAGAGTTCCGGCATGGCATTTCCACGACGGACTATCCTGGACCGGATTTGTTGATATCTCAAATTTCCGTCTGCTTACCGGACCATCGTGTTCGCAGACTGGTTACCATCTATCTACCAGTTACCATCTACCATATTGCCAGTCCAGAGACGTTATGGAGTTGCCGGGCTTGCGTAAACTGTCCCTCCGCCAGCAATGGGACCGGCAAAGGATGGGGTGAAAGTCGGTGTCACGGGAGTATATGCCTGAGTGTCACCGTAAGCGCCCCCGCATTCGGCGACACTCTTTTTGAACCCGGTTGCAACGACTAAAGAAGACACACCATATTCACTGGCTGCCTTCTCGATTTCGTGGCCGGGTGCACCGGCGCAATATAGTGCCCTGACCAAACCTACCGGATTCAGGCTTTGGAGCTTCAAGCCTTCCTCAAGAATGAGCGCCGGCGCAATACCTTCTTTCATGGCATTTGCTACGGCTTGGTCAATATTCAGTTTGAGATAGTCGGCCTTGAAATTATCAACCCAGTCGGCACAAGCAATGGAACTGCTCATTAGTACGAAAAGGAATGTAATAATGATCTTTTTCATATTCCCTCCAATGCCATGATCGTCCGTATTAAGACAAATAATTATTTAGATATTCAAACAACAAATACACCATTTAGCATCCGTCCGCAATATGAAAACCACTTTTTTCCGGCTCTCGGCCGGGAGGGAACGGGAGGTTTTCCCACGTGTGTTTGGCTCCGGGCTGCTTGCTGCCCCTCAACGCTAACCAAACCAAAAGTAATCCTTCTCTACTGATACAATGAGAGCCGGAATCGCGGGTGTTTGTGATCTGGACATGGCAGTCGGTCAGGAGGGTCGGCCGAGGCTACTCCGTGACCGGTTGCAGAGCGACCTTGCAGGGAACTTTTAGTGGCAGAGAATCGTTTGATCTTTCTCAGTGCCCTCCGCCGAGCAACACTTCTTTTATCGTCAGGAAGAGTAGCTTGAAATCCAGTAGAAGGGACCAATTGTCAATATATTCAAGATCCATTTTCATCCAGTCCTCAAATGATACACCGTTCCTGCCATTCACCTGCCAGATACATGTGAGCCCGGGTTTCATGGAAAGGCGCCTTCGCTGCCAGATATCATACTGCGCTACTTCCTCTGGCAAAGGAGGACGAGGACCAACCAGGCTCATTTCACCTTTCAGTATGTTAAACAACTGCGGAAGCTCATCAAGACTGGTTTTTCTTAATAAGCGGCCAATCCGGGTAACCCTCGGATCATCCTTTATCTTGAAAACCGGACCGTCCATTTCATTTGCAGACGCGATTTCCACCTTGAGTTCCTCCGCATTTTCGACCATCGTTCTAAACTTATACATGGAAAACTGACGGCCGTTCAAACCACAGCGGGTCTGGGTAAAAAAAACCGGTCCACGGGAGGTATTTTTTATGCAAATCGCGATGAATATAAGTAGTGGGGATAAAATAAGAATCCCGATTATACATGCGGCATAATCAATTACTGCCTTGATAAAAAGCGCTGTATCATGGGACGGCGTAGAAGAAAGGGTAAGTGTTGGAAGATGGAGGAAATGACTCAGGGAAAGTTTTCCTGTCTCAGGGCGATACTGGATCTGTTGAATCTGAAAATCAGGCATGATGTGTACATTGATTCCCATTTGCTCTGCAAAGACTATATAATCCCTTATGTTATCAACTTTTTTTAGGGGAAGCGCAAAAATAATCTCATCTATTGCCTCCTGAAGCAGGATCTTATCAAAGTTTTCCATGGTATCGATAACGGTAACGCCATTGCAAATCTCGAGGCCGACTCTATCGCCCTGATCAGTTGTTTCCAGGCACCCTCGAATCCTGTACCCAGCTTCAGGATTTTGTTTGATCTGACTGATAAGATCTATACTCCTGCTCCTGCTGCCAATTATGAGAACTGTCCTGAGAACATACTCTCTATGACGGTTATATGTCACCAGGCTGTATATCAACCCTTTTTCGGCAAGCAGGAAAAAAATGAGGAGAAGAACGAAATAGCCTATTAACAACCTGGAAACGTCGGTGACATGGAGGAGGTAAATCAAAAAAATCAATGCTGCCGTACCGGTCAGTACGGATTTGATTATTTTCGATGTAATCCTGAGAAAAGACTGGTTGGCAAGGGGTGCATACATGCCATAGAATCGCAGGGATGCATGACAACAAATCAAGGCCAATAACAAAATGAAAGTATAATTTATCTCCAGGTTTTCGGCTGGTTTCCGCAGAAAAAAAGCCAGCTTGAATGCCAGGATCATGAGTAACAGATCAAAAAGCTGATGAATCCCAACCAAAAAAACGCTCTTTTCATCAACCATACGTTATTTCCGAATCATGAACAAATGAAGGCATTCCGGCGACCAAGTTGCTTTTGCCATCCTATGATTTCCTGATGAGGGTAGCCGTTACAAGCCAACTCTTTCTCTGAACGGCCACGTTTACCCGCATAGAGGTACTGACTGGCCAAGCGTGCCTGTGCAAAGCTGGAGAAGATCTGCAATACAGAGTGATAAGTTACATGAAAACGTGTTGTAAATACGACAGGGTACCTTCATGAGAAGGAAATCATTTGATTGAGAAGAACCACGAGATCGGATGCGCCGCCTGGCTTATCTGGTGCTTCTTGATGAGGATGCGGGTACCGTTTGTTTCCCCAGGCTCGGCATATCCGTACCCAGAAGGAAGCCGGTCGCAACCGTCGCTGGACCAGGGGCGGTACGCCAGCCAGGAAGGGGTTCAGCCCAAGACGCCGCATGAGCAATGACATACGAATGGGTATGTATTGCGTATGTGGCTCACGAATTCAAGCAGTTTCTCAAAGGAGCAGGATACCTGCCACAGCCTGGCGGACCCGGATATCCGCAGAATAACGTGATTACAAACGATTGCCCCCTGATCACTTCCCGCCGAATCCCGGCAGGGTGACCGGTTCCACCTTCTTGCGCGGCGGTTTTCCCGTGATATCGGTCACCCGCCGTACCACCCGGCTGCCGAGCGATTTGCCGCGGGCGGTCACACCCTTGATCAGGTAGTCGTCCAGGTCGATCTCCATGGAGT
>WFZC01000351.1 GCA_015489765.1 Desulfobulbaceae bacterium | reverse complement strand
GAGACAGACCTATATCATATTTTATTTTATATCGTAATTTTTCTTATTATAATCCCAAAAAAAATATCCCGGTTCGGGTCAGCTTCTACTCTTTTCCCCGGACAGGCACTGATCGCAAACGCCATGGACAACGACATTTTTATTTCTGATCCTGCCAACAGTCTGCAAGGATTCGGGTAATCCCATGCTGTCGAACAGGTGCCAGTGAAAATCGATCAGTTTTCCGCATTGATCGCAGAAAAAATGGTGATGCTGATCAATAACGGCTTCAAACCTGGCCTGACTGGACATGGTTTCCACTCTTTTTACCAGGCCAAGCTCCTCGAAAGTCGCCAGAGTACGGTACACCGTATCAAGGGACAGGGTCGGCAGACGGGTTGCCAGCTGCTTATGCAGAGTTTCGGCCGAAGGATGTTCGGTTGACTGCAAAAGCATGCGATAGATCTCCATTCGCTGGTGGGTCAGTTTCAACCCATGGGCCCGGCATGTTGCCTCAAAATGGGCCATGACCTGTTGAGTATCATTCATATCAACATCAAATAAGATTTATTCTTAACTCCTAATTACCCCCGTTTTGCCTCACCGTCAATAAAAATATTTACAGCAATAGATTTTTTTGTTCTTTTTTGATTATTGACATGGGGTATCTAACTCACTACATTGTATTTTTCCACAGGGACAACCATACTAACTTCCTCAAAAAATCAAAAAGATATAGCTTTCACCTCCCAGACAGACGGGCAGAAAAAACAGTTTGCGCCCCTCCCTGGAAGATTGCTATTCAAAGCCCAAAAACAGGAGACACAATGGATGCCATCACATGCGTGACAACCAGAAAAAGCATACGAGGTTTTCTCGATAAACCCGTAGACAAAAAAGTACTGACGGAAATAATTGATACGGCAAGATGGAGCCCTTCCTACAAGAACAGTCAGCCCTGGGAAGTTGCCATTGTTTCCAGTGCCAAAAAGGAAGGATTGTCCTCCATGCTGCTTGAGCTGCTGGAACAGGGAACAGCGCCGAACCCTGATCTTCCGGCCCCGGAGAGCTGGCCACCACGTGAACAGGCCCTGATCGATCATCTGTACGCCTCCCGCAAAGAGGCCACCGGCATGGATCTCAATGATCCCAAGATGATCATTGCCGCCAAAAAGGCAAATTTCAGGTTTTATAACGCCCCACACGGGATCTTTCTTTACCAGGAGGCCTCGCTCAGTTCATGGTCGCTCTTTGATCTGGGTCTTTTTGCCCAGAGTCTGATGCTTGCCGCCCATGCCAAGGGAATCGGCACGGTGCCGCAGGCATTTCTCACCGATTATGCCCCCCAGGTAAAGGAATTTCTCGGCATTCCGGCCTCTAAACGACTGGTTCTGGGAATTTCGGCAGGCTACCCGGACCCGGAATCCCCGGCCAACCAACTCGCTACCGACCGCATGGAGGTCGAGGATATCATCACCTGGCTTGAATAAACCGGCATGGCCCGGGGCACAACAAACAATGAAAATAAGCATTTTCAACAAGTTAGAACGATGAATAGTAACTTCTCAACAACTGATGGTAAGTTGCTGCTAATTATATGGATTCCGGCCAACAACCTGCCGGAATGACCCAGTTGCAGGCAATTCAGAGCGTCATCCCCGCAGTCTGTTGGGCGGGGATCCAGACTTACATCACCACTTATTGAGAAGTTACGATGAATGTCACATAACGTTTTCCCGCTTGCAGAAATCACGAAAATACAGTATGTTAAATGCTATTTTCGGATAAACCAGCATGGCTGGACCATAATGTACCGTCTAATGTACCGTCCCAGTCACAACAAATGATGAAAACAGTCCGAAAGAACATAGCTACGCGGGCTATTTTCGGATAAACCTGTTTCGCATCAGGGCAGGCAGGCATCAGAGTAACCCGACCCAACAGGCTTAAGCATCGCCCTCCGCCACCAGGGGCAGGATCTTCCAGGGATCAGATAGAACAACATCCCCGCCGCCTGCCCGGCTGAATCCCCAGGCGGCAAAGACGCCGGTGATCCCTGCCCGCCGGGCCGCCTCCATATCCTTGGCGCTGTCACCGACCATCAAAGCCCGGTCACGGCCCGGGGTATACCTATAACTCTTGAGGATATCAAGTAACATGGCAGGGTGCGGTTTGGGCTCCTCCACATCCTCACCGCCGACGATCCTGTCAAAAAAAGGCCCAAGTCCGAGATGGGAGAGCATTCTGCCGGCAAAGCGGGCCGGCGCATTGGTGGCCACACTGAGACAACATCCCCGATTGCCGAGGCTGTCAAGAAGTGACCGGATACCCGGATACAGACGGGGACTCCGGATACACTGCTTGTGATAGTGACGTTCAAATTCCTGCTGCGCCGCCGGCTCGTAGAGAGGGGTCCCGTAAAACATCAAGGCCAGATTGCGCTGGTCCCGGTTAATCGCCTCTACCACAAATTCTTTTGACAGCGGCCCAAGGCCATATATCTTTTTCCGCACATGATTGACCGAGACAGTGATATCATGCCCGGAGTCAATCAGGGTGCCATCCATATCAAAAATAATTATTCGCATATACGCCAACTCCTGTCCGCCAGAGACAGCTCACAGGTATTTTTCTGTTCATGTCACCGGAAAAATGAAAACCGACCGGGTTGACCTCTGTTCCGGATACTGGTAACAAACAACAAAGATCTGTAAAAATCAAATCGTACCACCCTTTTTCAATGAAACGTTTTCTGCCCCTGTTGCTAATAGCCCTGCTCGCCGCCGGTTCTGTTGCTCTTTTTGCAAAGCTCGGAAAACTGGACAGGATTATCACCGCCCGATTTGAGGGCAGACGCTGGGAACTGCCAGCAAGGCTCTACGGTCGGCCGCTGGAACTCTATGCGGGCAGGATTCTTGCCAAAAAAAATCTTATCAGGGAACTTGACCTGCTTGGCTACAAAAATAGCAAAGATATCAGCATTCCGGGAACCTATGCGATACATGGTCACCGCGTTCATATCCACAGCCGGGACTTCTCGTTTGCAGACGGCAGACGGGCCGGCACAACCATCGCAGTGACAATCAGCAACAACCATATCCGATCACTCATTGATTTGGAGAACGGAGAAGACATTGCCCTCTACCGCCTGGAACCACTGCAGATTGCCGCCATTTATCCACGCGACAACGAAGACAGGCTGCTCATTCGGCTGCAAGATACGCCTCCCCTGCTGGTCAATATCCTGCTGCTTACCGAGGACCGCAGGTTTTATCACCATATAGGTATCAGGCCGCTGGCCATAGTCCGCGCCCTGCTGGCCAACATCCGGGCGGGAAAAACCGTGCAGGGCGGCTCCACCCTGACCCAGCAACTGGTAAAAAACTTCTTTCTCTCCAGCGAACAAAGCCTGGAAAGAAAGATACATGAGGCCCTGATGGCGCTGTTGCTGGAATATCATTACTCCAAGGACGAGATCCTGGAAACCTATCTCAATGAAATTTACCTGGGACAGGAAGGAAAACGGGCTATCCACGGTTTTGCCCTGGCCAGCCGTTTCTATTTTGACCGCAACCTTGACGAGCTGAGCGCCGACCAACTGGCCCTGCTCGTCGGCCTGGCACGGGGGGCCTCTTTTTACGATCCGCGCAGACATCCGGAGCGGGCAAAAAAGAGACGTGATCTGATCCTGACGCAGGCGGGCAGGGCAGGACTTCTTTCACCAACAGCAGTCCAGGCCCTCCGGCAGTGTCCCCTTGGGGTAAACCAACATATCTCATCTGGAATTACCCGTTATCCCGCCTTTATCCAAATGGCCCGCCGACAACTAAAGCGGGACTACCGGGAAGAAGACCTGCGCACCGAGGGATTGGTCATTTTCACCACCCTCGATCCCATCATGCAGGAACAGGCCGAAAAAAGCGTGCAACAAACGCTGGCCGCCATCGAGCATGACCGCAAAATGGACGCTGACAGCCTGCAGGCAGCGCTCATTATCAGCTCCGTTGACCAGGGAGAAGTGCAGGCCGTGGTTGGCGACCGTTTGCCGGAACGGGCCGGATTCAACCGGGCGCTGGACATGCGGCGTCCTATCGGCTCGATCATCAAGCCGGCAATCTACCTAAATGCCCTCAGCCGGCCGGACAGGTTCAACCTGCTCAGCCTGCTGGATGACTCCCCGATCACTATTCCCTTGGAAGACAAGGCATGGGAGCCACAGAACTACGACAAGACCTTTCACGGCCCGGTGACGCTCAGACGGGCGCTGGTCCATTCCCTGAACGTGGCAACGGTCAGGCTTGGGATGGAACTCGGTCTTGATTCGGTTATCAATACCCTGCATGGGCTGGGCATCAGCGAGTCTTTACCTCCCTATCCGTCCCTGCTGCTGGGCGCGGTCGATGTCAGCCCCATAAATGTCCTGCAGATGTATCAGACCATTGCCGCCGGCGGCTACCGGACCCCCTTGCGGACCATCCTCACCGTCATGAACCAGAACGGGCATATTCTCCGGCATTACCCACTCACCGTGAAGCAGGCGGCAAGGGCGGCGCCGGTTTTCTGTCTCACCAACGCTCTGCTGGAGGTTACCCGGACCGGGACCGCCGCCTCCCTGCGTCACCTGTTACCATCCGGCCTGACGGTCGCGGGAAAGACCGGCACCACCAACGACCTGCGCGACTCATGGTTTGCCGGTTTTACCGGCTCCCAGGTGGCCGTTGCCTGGGTTGGTCGGGATGATAATAGGCCGACCGGGCTCACGGGCGCAAGCGGCGCTCTGCGCATATGGGCAGAATTGATGAAAAAAATAGCAACACGCCCCCTTGCTCCTGAGCCGCCGGAGAATATTGATTTCTACTTTTCCGATATTGACAACGGCAAACTCTTTGCCGATCAATGCCGGCAGGGAACACTCCTGCCCTTTATTCGCGGCGGGATACTGCCGCCGGTCACTGGCTGCACAGAAGTTGCCCCGGCCCGGTCTCCAAAACAGCCGACAACCCAACCCACGAATACGCTTGAACAAAACCTGCACCAGGGAATTCGCCAACTCTTAAGGATCTTCCAATGAAACAGACATTGACACTTTCAGCGGCCTTTACCCTCTGCCTCCTCATCGGTTACGGATGTGTGCCACGCCCGCCTGTTGCTACCCCATACCACCGGCCACCGGAACAAGCCGTTGATGAACATGGCATGACACCGCCGCCGGTTCCGGCATCCGTCCCGAGGATCAACCCTCTCACTGAAAAAATCCGGGCCCGGGCCGCATCCTTACTGCGCAGCGGCAAACCCGACGCAGCGGCCCAGGTCCTTGAACGGGGCCTGCGTATTGCCCCCAAGGATGGTTATCTCTGGTCACAACTCGCCGAGGTCAGGCTGGAGCAGGGACGCAGGAATCAGGCGCTGGCACTGGCTAAAAAATCCAACAGCCTGGCCCATGGAGACAGTTTTCTGCAACAGAAAAACCGGCAGATAATAAACCGGGCCAAGGACCCGGCCAGGTAAAAATCCTTCCGACCATATTTATTTTCTGCAGATTCCACAAACAAAACCCGGATTAAACGTACCATAACTTCAACGACAGCGAGGGCATCATGAAAGCGACAACAATGACGGATGGCATTTATCGCCTGGGAATAAATCTGGAAAACAATCAACTGTTCGAAGGTATGTGGCCCATGCCCGACGGCATTTCCATCAACTCCTATGTTGTTTCCGGCGAAAAAACAGCCATTATCGATCTGACCGAGGATGTTGACGACAAACCGGCCCAGTTTGAACGGGAACTGTCCTCTATACCACTTAAAGCCACGGATGTGGACTACCTGATCATCAACCACATGGAACCGGACCATACCAGCTGGCTGCCTGCCTTTTATAAAAAAAATCCTGATCTTGAATTTTTCATCACCGAAAAAGGCGCCGGGGTGCTCAAGGCCTTTTGCGGCATTGACAAAAATATCCATATCGTCAAAACCGGTGATACCCTGGACCTGGGTGGAGGAAAGGTGTTAACCTTTTACGAGGCCCCGAACCTGCACTGGCCGGAGACCATGTTCACCTACGAGCAGTCATCGGGAATTCTATTTTCCTGCGATGCCTTTGGCTCCTACGGCACCATCGAGGATATTATTTTCGATGACCAGTTGTCTTCGGAGCAGCACGATTTTTTTATGCGTGAGGCCCTGCGCTACTACGCCAATATCATCGGCGGCCTGTCCATGTTTGTTTCCAAAGCCGTTGCCGCAATCCAGGATCTGGATATCAAAATGGTCGCCCCTTCCCATGGTATTGTCTGGCGGGAAAACCCCATGGCCATTATCAGCGCCTATGAACGTTTTGCCGGCTACATGAACGGGCCTGCCGAGCCGGAGATTACCGTTCTCTGGTCCAGCATGTACGGCAACACCCAAAAGGTGGTCTCTGCCATGGTCCAGGGCGTCCGCGCTCAGGGTTTGCCGGTCCATATTCACCGGGTGCCCGAGGATCATGTCGGGTTTATCCTGGAATCGGCCTGGAAATCCGCTGGTCTGATCATCGGTATGCCGACATACGAGTACCGGATGTTTCCTCCCATGGCCTGGGTCCTGGACATGTTCGGTCGTAAAAAGGTATGGAACAAACAGGTGCTGCGTTTTGGCTCTTTCGGCTGGTCGGGAGGAGCGCAACGGGAGCTGGACACACTCACCGAAAAACTGAAATGGCAGTTCATCGAACCGGTGGAATGGCAGGGACGGCCGGACGATGAGGTGCTTGCCATCGCCCGATCCCGGGCCGAGGAGTTGGCAAGGATAATCAAAGCGGGAAGCTGACCCCACCGCCACCTGTTGCAAAATAATCGCACAGCTTGCCAACAGCTGGTTTTTATATACAAAAATACTTCTATTTATTGTATTATAACCACGAAAGATGAACTCGTAAAAAGTCCAGACAAGGCTTAAAGCTAGCTCAGCAAAAACACAGATATACAATGAGTAGTGTCCTGTGGCAGGCCTTGACTATACATATAGTATGCCCACGAATCGCCACAGGACACACGACGCAGTAGATCAAAGTTTTTACGACGCCATCACGAAAATCAAACCTTTTTTCTTGAACCCTTGAACCAGATGCCGAGACTTTGCTACCCGAGGCTGGTAAACAGTTGACCATCTCCACCATTACCAACTGCCCAAACCGGAGTCATCTTTTTTCCTCCGTCGTGTTACATGCGTTCTTTTACCAGGTCGTCTTTTGCAAAACATGTCGATTTCACGGCCATTTTTACGGCCAAACAGATTGGGGAGGATAAATGCACTCCTTTTTTCACAGCGGGATCCGGGAATACCACGACAGCGAAACCAGGAGAAAAATTGTCCTTATCAACATCTTTCTCTTCCTCGGTTTTCTGGTTCTTCTGATCATGGGCACCGTTGCCCTGGTCCAGCACGACCGGCCCCTGGGAATAATAGATTTCGGTATGGCCGCCTTTTTCTGCGGCCTTTATTTTTATCTCCGCCGGACTGGTAAAGAGCCCCTTGTCGCCAAGGTAGGTGTTTCGATTATTCTGCTCTTCTTCTGCTTTCTCTTTTTCACCGGCGGTGTCAATACCACTGCCTTTATGTGGCTCTATACCTTTCCCCTGTTCTCCCTGTACCTCCTTGGTTTTAAAAAAGGCGCCCTGGCGACCGGTATCCTCTTTGCCTTTTGCACCGGTTTTCTGATAATCGACCTGCTCAGCGACACCGTAAGCGTGTACAATAGTCGGGATTTTTCCATCCGCTTTATCCCATCCTACCTGCTTATCTTTATTCTGGCCTGCCTGGTGGAAAACAGCCGTGCCAACGCCAGCAAGGCGATGCGGGAAAAACAGCAACTCCTTGCCTGCGCAATCAGTAAACTGCAGACAAAGGAGGCGGAACTGGAAGAGGCCAGAGATCAGCTCGAGTTGCGGGTCAAACTCAGAACAGCGGAACTTGAGCAGGCCAACAAGCAGCTGCGGGTCGAGATGGAGGAGCGTAAATGGGCGGAGGAGGAACGTATCCGCCTGGAAGCGGAACTGCTCAGGGCCCAGAAAATGGAACTCCTTGGACAACTGGCAGGTGGGGTGGCCCATGACCTGAACAACGTTCTCTCAGGGATTGTTAGTTATCCCGATTTGTTGCTGCTTGATCTGCCGGCAGACAGCAGCATGCGCGAACCTCTGAAAAATATCAGGGAAGCCGGAAGCCGGGCAGCCGCAATTGTCCAGGACCTGCTTACCCTTGCCCGCCGCGGAATTACGGTCAAGGAAGAGGTGCAGCTTAATTCCCTTATCAATAACTACTTGAAAAGCATTGGCTTTTTAAACCTACGCGACAATCACCCCCAGGTAAAGGTGGAGACAGACCTGTTCCCCGCCCTGGCCATGGTTTCCGGTTCCCCCATTCATCTTGAAAAGATGGTGATGAACCTGGTTGTCAACGCTTTTGAAGCAATCGAGGGACAAGGGACAATAACCATAACAACCAGGAACCGTCATGTCCATTCGCCGGTCCAGGCCTATGACACCATCATGCCCGGCCATTATGTGGTCCTGACCATCACCGACAGCGGCGTCGGTATTGCAGACGAGAATCTGGCCAGAATATTTGAACCGTTTTATACCAGTAAAATCATGGGCCGCAGCGGCACCGGCCTCGGCATGACCGTTGTCTGGGGAACGGTCAAGGACCATGACGGCTTTCTCGATGTGAAAAGTCTTCCCGGAAGCGGAACATCCATATCCGTTTTGCTGCCCGCCATGCAGGAACAGGACACCACAACAACCCCGGCAAGTAAACCGGCGCCGGTTATCTGCAAGGGTCACGGCGAATCCGTTCTTCTGATCGATGACTCGCCGGAACAACGGTCTCTGGGCCACAGTATCCTCACCACCCTGGGGTACAGAGTGGAAATGGTTGCCGATGGTGAAGAGGCCGTCCATCTTCTAAGCGAAAGACCATTTGACCTGGTTCTCCTTGATATGATCATGGAACCGGGTATCGACGGCCTGGACACCTATCGAAAGATCAGGGATATCCGCCCGGAGCAGGCAGTCATTATCGTCAGCGGCTATTCCGAAAGTCAACGGGTACAGAAGGCCCTGCAGCTTGGAGTGCGCGGTATAGTCAAAAAACCGTACACCCTGGAAGTCATCGCAACAGCCATCAATAATGAGCTTGTCCGCGCATGACCGCCAAAGACACCTGCCTGAGCGGAGCAACCTCTACCCGGCACAAATATGGAATATTTATTGCATGAATTTATTGTGAGAAAACCAATCGTCAAAAAACAATAAAAAATTAGTTTTCGGGATGGGAATGATTATTCTTTTAACAGAAATAGTAATAAGCAGGAGGCCCTGTCCCAAACTCCACAAGGCTATGGATGGTACCAGTGGAAAACTCGACGAAGGAGGAACCAAATGAAACGCTGTCTACGCCAATTAACATTTCTGCTGTACGCCCTTGTCCTGCGATGGCCCACCTGGCTGCTATTATGGTTTGCCGGCAGGTTTGGCATCTTTAAAACCATCTTTCTCATTTACCCGACCGATCGTTCCGAATGCCTTGATTTCTGTCCGGATATTCCCCGGCTGAGGCGTTTTTTCTCCGGACGTCCGACGCCGGTCGGCGTGATCATGAACGGATGGATGCCCGTGGGGCTCTATCTTGTAATCCCTGACCAGGCCCTGGAACTGATGCGTAAAAAAAATCGCCCTGTTGTCCACGATATTATAAGGCGCTTGCTGTGGATCAAAAAACTGACCGGCGCGCAAACCATTGGCCTTGCCGGTCAACTTGGACCCATATTTGAAAAACGGCACGGCGTTCCCATGGAACCACCCTTTTACGCCAGCACCTATGGTAATATATTCAGCATCCAGGAGGCCGTCCGTCATCTGAGCGAACGCCTCAACAAAAGGCCATGGCAGGCATCAGTCGCCATTCTGGGCGGCGGCGAACTTGGGCAACAACTTGAAGACCATCTCAGCAGGGACGGCTATAATCTGAAGATGGTCAATGTCCGTTATACCAGAAGGGGAGATGTAAAACTGGCCGATGAGACGGAAGCCGACCGCCAACTGCAGGACGTGGACCTGGTCATCAATCTTCTTCCGAGAGGAATAGATTTCATGGCGTGCAGATTGCATGAACGGATGCCTGAATCAGCCACCATTATTGACTTTTCACGCCCCCAGATCCCGGCCGATGGTATCAACCAGAACGTGGTTATGGGGAACCGGGTACAACGGCGGGGAATTCACTTTTTCATGAAATTACCCGGCGGCTGGCAACGTCACGAGCTGCCCGCCTGTTCCATGCCCTGTCTGTTGGCCTCCCTTACCGGCCAAACTCCAAACAACCTGGAAGAATTTCGGATGATTGCCGGGCAGATGGCCTTTCAAACGGCCCTGGCAGGTGCGCCGCCTTCCCTGCCTGCAGTCATACGGTTCCGGCTCCGTAATTATGCGGGCGAGATTGGCATACTGGCCCACTTTGCCGTTTTTATCCTCAGAAACAGACTGCTGGCAACGACCCGTTGATGGACAAGGTCTGTCCAGGATGACAAAGAGGGCATCTCTCCCTCTTTGTCATCATCAGGTTGTTCCATGTCTTTTGTGCAAAAAGCGGTCTTGCCGACCTCGGATTTCCCGTAACAAAAAAAACAGCCAGGATCACAGTCTTCAGCCCCGGTCAAAATTGTCTCCGAAAAATTCCATTTCAGATTCCAATGGCCAGGGCATAGAGAATCAGGTTCCCGGTTTCCAGAAAATTAGCAACCTCGAGGTCATAAAAAGCGCCAATGCCACTGCATCCCAGCCCTTGCAGTCCACTTGCCAGGTATATCCGTTGCCCGAGCAGGCCCGCCTTCAACATCAGGGCCAGATAGTTTTCCGAATCACCAACCAGAAAAAAGGTGGCCGCGCCATCGCCTCCCAAGGGTTGCTCCAGACAGAGGTATTCTGCCCTGGCGGCAAAATTACCTTTGCGCAGGCAACGGTCATCAACATACAGGCCGGACTCCAAACCGACAACCCGGTGGACAACGGAAAAAACCTGGATATCTTCATCACAGTCAATGGCCACTTTCCGCCCGATCATGTCACGCACAGCCCGGTACCGGGCTAACGATACAGGCCGACCGGAAAACTCGCGGATGGAACGACGTCGCAAAATGGTGGATTTCAATTCCGTTTTTGTAACTGAATACGGCCTTCCCGCATATTGTCCTCTTCGGCAGTCGGAAAGGGAAGATGCCCGCGTAAAGGCCTGCTCAATGACTGAATCCCGACAAAAAAATCCGCTGCCGTCAACATACTCCAGTTCCATCCTCGGGCGGCGTATTTGATCTGAACACCTCCTGCCGCTGATCCCCATGGCCAAGGGCAGCTCCCTGGTGGAAAAACCAAAATCCCGTTGCAGTCCCTGCCGGTCAAAACGGGTTACCCAGGAGCAGGAACGATCCGTGCAGCAGGCCGCCGCTTCCATGGCTCCCAAAATGTGGCCGCCATCAAGCAGGCAGTAGCGTAACGCCCGCTGCCCATACTTCCAGCTTGAGCGGTAATAGATGGCCGTCACCAGGACAACAAGGCCGTCAACCATATCCTGCTGGCGCAAGTATCCTTCAAGTCCCTCCCCAGGCTCCGGAACATGGAGAAGACGCAGCCGTTGGGTCAACGGTTCAAAATGATAAATACCATCGGCCAACTCCGGCTCGTTTCGACTCTGCACATACAGTTCACAGGGATAAAGGGCACCGGCGGAGGGATTGGCCCGCAGAAAATATCTGCCGCCCGGGTACACCTTTGCAGCGGTTATTCCACAGGATAGGTAAAGAAAATCTCGAATCTGTAGACAACCAGCCAGGGAAACATCGTCATACTTAGGCGGATAGCACTTAAACACCTCGGGCTGGTGTTGCCAGTCCAGGCTCCTGCCGGATCGAACCGATTCCCGGGTATGGATGGTCTGCAGATGGTAGTCATTCATTTTCCCGGTCAAAGAAAAAGATGGTCCGGTTCGATGCCATTGAGATCACTTCTTACCTGCCCCCCTCGCATTCCTCACGATAAGGGTTGATGGTCAACACCGGGCAGCAG
>WFZC01000350.1 GCA_015489765.1 Desulfobulbaceae bacterium | reverse complement strand
TGTCCTTGTTTGCCGCATATCCGGAGCGTTTCTCCATCTGCTTCCGCAAATGGGAAAGCACGATCGCCGGAGTCAGCTTGTCGACGGGTTTGGCGGGATCAATGGTTTGAAACAGACGCTTGAAGGCCGAACATTTCTCCTGATAGGTCTTTGGGGAAAATCTTGCCTTGGCATAATCAAGATACTGCTTGGCCCAATCACCCAAACAGATTATGTCTGTCTTCCCGAACCAGTCTTCGTCTGACTGCCGCCACATCTCTGCTTCCCAGGCCAGGGCTTCCCGTTTGGTCTTGAAGCTCTTTTCCCTTTTCTTTCCTCCTCTCTTGATCTGTCCTATGTATTTCTTTCCACGTTTGTATGGCATTGTACACCTCCTCTTCAAAAAACAGGTATCGGCGTCCAATGCGTATTCCACCTAATTCTTTATAATATTTTCTGGCGGTTTTGACATCAATCTTTAGGTATGCCGCGACCTGCTTCGCCGACATGGATCGGCCAAGTTTCTCGTTCATATCGCATTCCTCCCGGAATATTTTCTATTTCCGCCCCGGTGCGGCCGGTGCAGTTTTTTCATTATCGACCGGTTCCGTGGATTCCTCCGGTCCGATCTCTTTCAGTTCCTGGGGCGTGAAGTACCGAAAGTTCACTTTTTTGCTCAGCCGTTTGGTCAGGTTGGAGAAGGCGATGGTTATCTGCCTGGCTTCCTCCATGATCCGGGCTCCTTCCTCATAGGTAATCCCGCCGGGTTCGCCCAGCTGGCCTTTGAAGTTTCCATAGGCCATGTCGAACTGTCTGAGCACATTGAACATGATGTTGCCCAGAGGCGAGGTGATCCTCAGCACCCGAGATCCCCGCTCCTTGGCCATGCTGATCTTGCGCTCCAGGATCTCCTCCCGTGACGGCCGTTTTTTTCCTTCACCAGGAGGCAGGTCTCCCCGTACCCTGGCCAGAGCTTCCTGAAGTTGTTGTATCGCCTCTTTCTCCGGATCATTATTCATGATGGATTCTCCTTTACCTGCCGATAATCTGTTGGTTTTTCCTGATCTTGTACCTGCGCCAGTGATCAAGCACATACACAGAACCATACGGAACGATGGATGATATCAGTATGATCAGTGAGCAGTGAACAGCCACCGGCATCATGTGCGGAAGTATTTCGAGATAATTGGAATAGACTTGCTTGGGATGATTGAAATGCTGTGCCACGGCCCAGACCCGTTCCGGGGTGCTGAGCCGTACCAGCATATACCAGGCGATGTAGATGAAACCGGCCTTGGCCACGAGCAGGGTCGCCCGGCCGACAAAAAGAGAGTTGACCGCCTTCCTTGTCAGGTTGCCCACATAGTAGCGGCTGATATAGATACAGAGCAGGGTGTTGATGATGACAGGAAAATAGGGAATTGTGTTCAGGGTGATGGTTAGGAAAAGGTCCGGGGTTTTGAAGACAAAGGGCAACAGGTAGAACGAAAACACCGGAAAGAGCAGAATTAAAAAAAGCCCTTCCTTGAAACCGCTGACAGCCCCGATCCGGAAAAAATCCAGCGAACCCTCCAGGGTAAGGAACTCGGCCGGTATCTCCTGACCCTGTTCCTCGATCACGTAAAACTGCTGGATTTCCGATATGGCGCTGATCAGCCCCCTGGGACGAAGAGAGGCACCTCCCCCTCCAGTGGTGATAATCGTGGCATTTGGGCTGTAATCATTGCGGCTTGCCGGCACGTTACTTCCCTCACTCTTTGTTCGAGAACGGCTTTACCGATCTGAAATTTTTCAGAATACCTGTTTTCCGGCTCTCCATTTCCGCGATGGAACCAAAGACTTCCGCGTGAAATGGGGTATAAAAACCTTTCAGGGGCCTGCCTCCGGTCGTGATGGTAAAGTAGCCGCCAAAATACTGATCCTTGACCAGTTCCCGAGCGATCACTCCATGCTCTTGCCGCAGATGATCCACCACGGTAAACAAGACCCGTCGCATGGTCGGATCATCGGCCGCCATGGTGGCGATATCCATTGCTCCTGCCTGCTCTGCCTGTTTCCTGGCCACCTCTTCCAATGCCTTGGCCTGAAAAAAGACATAGCCGCCAGCCATGGAAAAGGCCATGAACCCCCGTCCGGTCACCCTGTTGATATAGGGTTTCAGGGCCTCGAGAAATTGCGCAGCATCAAACCAAGCCGAGATATCGATTCTCCGAGGAACCTCGTTTTTCTTTCTGGGCGGCTCCTCTTCACCGTAGATGTCAGCCTGGGCCCGCCAGGCAGCATGTGATCCCTTTGAAGAGGAGGTTTTTTTTGTACTTGCCGCCAAAGGAGGAACGGCGGGCCCAGGCCGAACATTTTTTGTATTTTTCTTCTGCCCTTTATCCTGATGAGTCGGGTTTTCTCCTTCCAGCGATTCCACAACCCGTTCCAGTTCCTTCTGCCGGGCCTGCTGGTCCGCTTTTTTCAGGGTCTGACCGAGCAGGCCCTGCGGCTGCTTGTGGTGCAGCTTGATGGCCCTGGAAATTTCATCCTTGCGGGCCAGCTGGTTATAGGAAGGAATGCCCGCCAGAACCCGGCCCGCAGCCAGGGGATGCTCTCCCAAACTATAGAGATGGCTCTTGATGGATGGCAGTTTGCCAAGATCATGGCCCAGGGCGGCAACTAGGGTATCCGGGATGACATGAAGGGCGTCATCCTTGCGCAGTATTCTTATGACCTCCAGGGCCACGTTCAGGGAATGATCCAGCAATGTCGTCTTGCCCAGCAGATCATAGGTGGTGGAATCCCAGGAGGCTTCCACGTCATCGGCCGCATTGACCACGGAGGGACACCCGCCTTCTTCTTCCAGCAGGGATAAAATCCGGTAACAGACCTCTTTCTGCAGAAACGCCCTGCCAAACCAGGGAGCCTGTTCGATATGTTCCCGGAAAAAGTCAGCGATCTTTTTGCTTCGGAACTGGTATGTCCTCTCCTTCTGACAGTCTGCATCGTTCTGCTCCCGCCAGATAGGCGCCAGGTCATCGATCCTGATCTCTCCCGTTTCCCTGGCCCTGGCCCAGATTTTCGAGAGCTCTTCCAGGGTGACCGAAACATTGGCGGAGGTATGGAACGTATCTTTCCTCTGGCGGCCCAGGATAAAAGCGATGAGGATCATCCCGCCCAGGAAAACCGTTCCCCCAAGAAGTATGAGGTTGATTCCATCCATCATAGTCAATGTACCGATTGCCTGAGATTCGAGGTGCCGATATCGGGAAAGATCACCTTGATTGTCGAATCCTCGACATCGGCTGTGATTCCGCGAAATATGCCGGAATAGGTGGTCAGGAAAAACTGTCTCGGATCCATGTTCAGGATTTCGGTATGGTTGATCCGGACTTCCTCGGTCTCCCGGATGGACAACCCACCGCCCAGGGAAATGATCGGGCTGTACGATCTTTTCTCCCCCAGGTGGGTGGAGACGTATCGCGCGGTTTTCGAATCCGGAACACGCATGAACAGCTTGGTGTTGCAGTTATCCAGGATGGCATTGGCCCGGTCCATGCCGATTTCCGCGTAAAGCTGGCTGATGGACTGGCAGTAGCCGTGGATATACATCCCTGCCCCGCCTGCCTTGGCGAACAGGTCCTCGATCCCGTGGTAGAGTACGGACTGGGCCTCGTCCAGGTGCAGGGTCAGGGATGGGGAGATTGTCTTGTCGCTGGAATATCTGCGGCCGACAAAGGCCTGGATCATGGAGATGATGACCTTGCCGGCAGTATAGGCGGCCCGCTTGGTCAGGAGGGATCCAAGTTGTACCACCAGGATAACGCCCTTGCCTGCCTCGAGCCTGTCCACGAACCGATTTTCATCACCATTGCCGATGATTCGGCCCACATTGCCCGAGGTCAGTTCAGTGAGCGCGACCCGCAGGGAACTGGCCACCTTGGAGTAGTAATCGGGCGGGGTTGCCAGGATCTTCTCCATGTCCATCACCAGTTGTCGCGCCTCGGGTGTATCGATATATTCCAGTCGGTCCTTCAACTTCTCCAGATCGTTGTGGCTGATATGGTTCTTGATGTCATTGAGGTTGAATGATCCCCGTGAACCGGCATCCACGGCCAGGATGATCAGGGCCTGGACCACCACCAGCGAGACTTCATAGGCCACGCCGAAAAAATAGGGTTCCCGTCCGACCGCCACCCCGGCGGTGATATGGGCGACCAGCTCCTCGATCATATAATAGGAAGACAAGGGATCGAGGATGGCGCTGAACTCGGGAAACACCGGCGAGATCAGCATGAGTTCCTCCTGCCTGCCTGTATCAAAGGCCACCTGGACGATTTTCGAGAACAGATCCGCGTCTCCCTTGGGATCAATGGCCACCACCGAGTAGCCCTTGCGTATATCTTGGTCGATGATATGCTCCATGATTCGTGTTTTGCCCACCCTGGTGGTGCCGAAGCACCAGAAATGTCCCTTGCGAAAACTATCCGGATAGCCCAGCTCCATGATCTGGTCCGGCCGGTCCAGGTGAACGCCCCGGCCAAGCACGGTCCACGGCTCCGACTTCTGTTTTTTCAGGAGCGAGATCATGCCCTGCATCCCTTTGCTGTTCGCACCACTTTGACCTGGATATGTTCCCGCAACTCCCGGCATGCGGCCAGGATGATCTTTTTGGGCAGGAAGGCGGACGACTCCACAAAACTCTTGTGTCCCACATACCGGTTCAGGCAGCGGATGGTTATCTCCCGGTTGTTCACCCGGCTCTGCAACAGCTTCTCCACCAGGTTTTTCGAAACCCGGTCCACGCCTACCCTGAGACGTGAACTGTTTTTCAGAAGCACCGGTTCGACCCGGCGCAGGTGAAACGCCCGCCGCTGTCCCACCAGAAGTTCTTCCCGTTCATGAATGCCGATGTGATGACAGGGACACTCGGCAATTATCGGTTTTCCGCTTTCGATCTCCACCTCGACCAGCAGACCGCCTTCCCTGTTCTTTTTGACAATCGTTCCCCAGAGCAGTTGGTGTTCTTTTTTCTTGTACCTGGCTACCTCCTGCAGGCAGGCAGCCTTTTCCAGATTCTGCTCCAGGATTCTCCTGATGCTGTTCCAGCCCCGCAGAGTGGTCAGGCTGATCGGCACCTGCTGCACCATGCCGTCACTACCATGGTGGTAACCCACGGCCTCCAACCGGTCATCGGTGAACAGGGCCATGACATCCTGTCCATGCCATCTGGAGAGCATGGAGGAAAAGGTTTTCTCGATTTCCGCGATAACCTGACCCCGACTCAGGCCATAGGTATCGACAAACGAACGAATGATTTCGGAATACCCGGTCTCCATTTCGTTTCCCCTCCTACTTACTCTTTTTCCGGGGCGGTAATTTTTTTCCTTTTACGGGCAAGGTGGACCAGGTGGGAGATGAAGAGGAAAGAGTTTCCCCCATTAACCGGAGGCAGGATTATGCTCCGTGAAACGGCAGAAAAAAACAACGGAAAATTTGCGACAAGTTCATGATGAAAACATGAGGATTTCGTACCGGACATCAGTCCCGTTTTCTTTATCCTTCATGTTTATTCAACCCTGTGTTATTGTATGATTATGGATACTGATAAACCGGACATAAAAACGGACATCAAACCGGTCATTGACCGTGACGAAGCGATTTCCCTGATGGAGCCACTGCTCATTCCGCCGGAGTCCCGTTTTTCTGGTGCAATCAATGATCTCGCTCTGGATCTTGCCGCCAGGGAAGCCGGGTTTCGGCGCAGCATGCCCGCAGGCATAACCCGGTCACTGGCCGATCTGGTCAGGGCCATGAACTGTTATTACAGCAACCTGATCGAAGGGCATGATACGCATCCGGTCGACATAGAGCGGGCCCTGCAAAAGGATTACAGCTCGGATAAAGAAAAAAGAAACCTGCAGCTCGAAGCCAGGGCGCATATCGAGGTTCAGGCGTGGATCGACCAGGGAGGTCTGGCAGGAAAAGCGCTGACCGTCGACGGAATAAGGGAAATCCACCGCCGTTTTGCAGAACTTCTGCCCGATGAATTACTGTGGAACGAAGATCCTGACAGTGGAGAACGAGTCCATGTCGAGCCCGGCGCTCTCAGGGACCGGGATGTCAAGGTCGGCCGTCATGTTCCGGTCAGCCCGGGCGCCCTGCCCAGGTTTCTCGAACGGTTCGAGCAGGTCTATTCCAATCTGGGCAAATCACAAACCATTGCCATGGCAGCCGCAGCCCATCACCGGTTGCTGTGGATTCATCCCTTTGTCGATGGCAATGGCAGGGTAACGCGGCTGATGTCCCATGCGATTTTTATCGAGACCCTGGACTCCGGCGGTGTCTGGTCCATTGCCAGGGGCCTTGCCCGAAATGAACGGGAATATAAAGCCCTACTGGCCAACTGTGACCTGCCCCGGAGAAACTCCCTCGATGGGCGAGGCAACTTAAGCGAAGAAGCCCTGGCCCAATTTACCATTTTTTTCCTTCAGACCTGCCTGGATCAGGTCAATTTCATGGAGACGCTGATGCAACCGGATCGACTGCGTCATCGGCTGCTCTCCTGGGCATCCGAAGAAGTGGCCATGGGCACCCTGCCGCTTAAATCGGAACGGATCCTGGAAGCTCTGCTCTACCGTGGACAACTACCTCGGGGTGAGGTCCCGGCCCTGCTGGG
>WFZC01000349.1 GCA_015489765.1 Desulfobulbaceae bacterium | reverse complement strand
ATGTAAAAGAGATACCGGTGCCGGTGGAACAGAAAATCCCGGCGGCAAAAACATCACCGATAACCGTTCCTCTGCCGACAGCGGAGAAAAAAGCGGATAAAGATAAACAGGCTCAACCGTCTGCAGGTAAGGAAGCCACCAATCCTGAGCAGGCGCAGAAAAAATCACAATAACTTTGTGCCGAAGTGGTGGAACTGGTAGACACGCTATCTTGAGGGGGTAGTGGCCCACGGTCGTGCGAGTTCGAATCTCGCCTTCGGCACCATCTTTAACAGAGCCCTGAATCGTAGTAATACTGCGGTTCAGGGCTTTTTTGCTTTTATGGCTCAAGTGAGCTATAGTTGCCACAGGTTAGCATAAAATAGCCTGATTTTCGAAAAAGTGCGCCCAAAAGTGCGCCCAAAAATCGGGCGAAGACACGCTATCATTTTCAGAGTGTGGAGGAAGTCGTGGCAACAGTTACAAAAAGGAAATGAAACTCACTTGGGGACAGGTGGATTTTGACGGCAGGATTATTGATCTGCAGCAGACCAAGACGGATCCGCGTCGGGTTCCGTTGACCGTATCGGCTCTTGAAATACTCTCCGAACTTGTATATATCGACTTGATCTTTCGTCTGTTTTTCGTTTAAGGAATCTTGTCAGCGGGTGTTGCTTCTCACATTAACTGCACCTCGTTTTCCTGATTATTTTGTTCGACCTCCCTCCCGTATTTTTCGTCCGGGAGGGAGGCATGGTCTGTTACAATCGGTTGTATGTTAGAACACCGGTTCTCTTCGTTTATTTTGTGGGCCGAACTCTGAGATATCTTCATCATCCGGTGTGATTTTTTGACAATATTCATCGATCAGGGCCTGCGGCTCTCCGATGAGATTGATCAGTTCATACAGAAATTGGATATGGTCTTCGGGTTTCATGTTTTCCTCCTTGGATTAGAGTAATTCAGAGTCCGTCAGTCGGACATGTTCAGCTGTGACGGTTTGAGATTTTTCAGCAGCTGCGGCCATGAGCGCTCCTCTTGCCAGGTGATTGGCCTTGCGGAACAGGCCGCCCGATCCCTGGTGAATGGCGGTGACGGCCTGGTCTTCAAAGGGTGATGTTTTCAGGCCGGCAACTCTCAGGTGATGCTGGATGTACTGTTCCATTCTCTCCTTTGTCACGGCCTTGAGATGGGACCTGGCCACGATCCTCGACGCCGGGGGAACAGCAGTCCGGTAGAGAAGATTATCTGCCAGATTGTTCTGACCCGCCTGGATCATGGGCAGCCATGGTTTGGAGTCTCCCTGGAACTGGGTCAGGGTATGGAGTTCGGTGTAAACATCCAGCCTGAGCAGGGAAGCTTCGTCAATGATAAGCAAAGGCTGCTGTTTCTTGTTGACGGCCAGATTAATGATCTGCTGCTTGATCATCCTGGTCAGCACTGCCCTGGACGAGGCCGCGGTGTTGATGTCCAGCTCTGCCAGCAGCTGTCGATAGACCTCGAGAATGGAACCCGATGTTGCGGTGATCCAGAGCACCTTGTGGCTGGATGAATGGAGCTGTCCTGTTGCCCAACGCAGGGCCGTGGATTTGCCGGCCCCGACTTCACCGGTGACAAGTCCAATGGCACCGATGCGGATGACATACTCCAGCCGCTGGCAAACGCCCTTGATGTCCTCGGTCTGCATGATCTCGTCCAGGCTCAGATCGGCGGAAAATGGCTCCCTGGCAAGGCCGAAGAAGGGTCGGTAACTCATGACAGGCCCTCCTTGAACAACTCACCCTGAACAGGCCGGTCCCGTTTTGCCTTGGCGTTAACCTGCTTGTCCAGAGGAACCAGCATGCCGTGGGACGATCCCTTGTGTATGATTTCCACCTGGTCGGGTTTATGCTCGTGAAAAAGCAGGCTGAGCTGCTCGCCGATCAGCTTGGTGGGAGCCTCGTAGAGGCGACCGTCAATGGAGACGGTACGGTCTTTGGTGACCCTGCGCCTGACCTCCTTGCGGAAGTGATCTTCCAGATCACGGGGCGGTTTTCTGATCATTTCCACATGGTGTCCGAACCGTTGCAGTGGTGACTGACCGGTGCTGGAATGGATGCGCTTGTGGTAATCCTCCCGGATTCAGAGATCCAGGGAGATGTTGATCTCTTCCAGGGTATTGCCATGGAAACAGGGAAGGAACTGGGAGCGGACCGTGCGGAAAAACCGCTCGATCTTGCCCCTGCCCTGGGGTGTATAAGGCGGGGTATGGATCAGGGCAATGCCCAGGGAAGCGCAGATCCTTTCCAGATGGCGGGAGCGGAAGGCGGCGCCGTTATCCACATAGAGTTTTCTCGGCATTCCCCTGAACTGCAGGGCCTTGCGGAAGGCATCCAGCCAGGAGGTTAATCGTTCCGAGAGATAGAACTCGGCATGGGGCAGCAGCCGTGAGTGGTCGTCAAGAAAGCCGATCAGGTAGGCCTTGCGTTTTCTGCCCTGCACCTCGACTTGGGGGCCGTGCATGACATCGGACTGCCAGATATCGTTTGGATATTCTGCCTCGAACCGTCGGCGGTCCACCTTTATACCGGCCTTCCGCCCGGACAGGCCTTCCTGTTTCAGGATGCGGTAGGCAGTGGACAGCGAGATGTTCTGACCCGGCGGACAGAGATTTCTCTTCTCCACCTCGAGCAGCAGCCGGTTGACCGGCAGATCGGGCATCTCCTTGCGCAACCGGAACAGGGCAACGTCTTCTCGATGTTGTTCGTTCATGGGATCCTCCATGGTTAAATGGTAAAAAAAAGGTTTGCGACCTTGTCATGGCTACCATTTTCGGCAGAATCCCGGCAGGGATACAATACGGTAGGGTGGCTTTTACATGGTTCTGTTCTCCGGTAATGTTGCAGCGGTTACTGGAATCAGGTTGTCGTACATGAGCATCTTGAAGCCCTGAAGAAAGGTTCCTGAAAAACTGACTCCGAGCATAAGAAGTATCATGCGGCCAAGGCGATGCCACCACTGGCGTTGACGACCACGGGGCAGATCAGGTCTCCATCTCCCTCTCTGGCAGCGGTGTGCAATGCTCTTCTGAATTTCCCGAATGGAAGAGCGGAACCCGGGGAAATAACCAACAGGCTTTAATCGGTGAACAGCGCCACATCCCGGACAGCGGAGACGACGAAGATAAACAGGTTCAGAACAGCAGGAAAAATAGGCAGGAACAAAACCATGCCACCACATCTCGCTCTGACAGTGGGGACACGGGCCTGGTTTGGTCCAGGGAAATAATCGACCAAGGAGTGCAATTTCCTTGACGTCGACGTAAACAGAAGGTACCAGTTCAGCAACTCCTTGCAGGAGCTGCTACTCCTGTCGGGAGGGAGTAATGGGGCCGGTTAGGGCCCCATTACTCCATTTCTTTTTCAGCCACCAGAGGTGACGGTCAAATAATCTGAATTCTCACAGACCTCCTTTAACAGATTGTGGGAAAAATCGCTGCTTTTTGTGCAGAGTATTTGAGAAGCAACACCTGATCTGTTTTCTACTTTTATTTCCGCCGCCGATTTCGAACAGGAAGTCCCGGCATTGAAGGTCTCCGACTTTTGAACAGGTCGGTTTCAGGTTACTGTTTTCCAGGCAGGTCAGGGCAAAGAGTTCTCGAACAGCCCCCTTGTCCAT
>WFZC01000348.1 GCA_015489765.1 Desulfobulbaceae bacterium | reverse complement strand
AACCAGCATGGCTGGACCAAATTGGCCGGCCACAACGAATAATGAAAATCTCCGGCTCCGGCATGGGCAGCCATGTCCTCCGTGGGTGATTTTCGGATAAACCAGATGGAAGATATCAACAGGCGGGAATGCTTGCCCCGTTGATCAGGGTAATCTGGTCATTCAAGGTCCAGAGATCGTAGATGTAGCCGATACCGAAGAGACCGCCGGTCAGGAGATAGAGAATTCCGGAAAACCATTTGCCCATGTACATCCGGTGCACCCCGAGAGGCCCCAGGAAAACAAGAAGTATCCAGGCCACGGTGTAATCGATCGGTCCCGGTGCGAAGCGGATGTCTGCCTGCTGCTCCATGGAGGGGATCAGAAAAAGGTCGACAAGCCAGCCGATAAAAAATATGCCAAGGGTGAAGAAATAGATGGTGCCGGATATGGGTTTGCCGAAATAGAACCTGTGGGCGCCGAGAAATCCAAATATCCAGAGGATATATCCTACGATCAGGCTGTGGGTCTGTTGCTGTTCCATGGTTTTTTTCCTGCTGTCTTCCGCTGTAAACGTGAAATCCGCTTCAATGATGCCCTGATATAATCGGCATCAATCTCACCCCTGTCAAGCATCTTTTCAATACATTTAATACCCGCGCTCAAGGCATCTTTCCGGTGAGCGAGGTTGTTGCCGATCACCAGCAGGTCGACCCCGGCCAGGACCGCCCGCCGCACCGCCTCGCCAAAACCCCATTTTTTGGTAATGGCCCCCATTTGCAGGTCATCGGAAATCACCACCCCGGTAAAACCGAGCCGCTGCCGGAGCAGGCCGGTGATAATCGGCCGGGACAGGGTCGCAACCATTGCCTGCGGATCAAGGCGGCGATTGACGATATGGGCGGTCATCACTGCGTCGGCTTCACCCATGCCAATGAGTCGGGCAAAGGGCACAAGCTCTTGTTCCCGCCAGTCCGCTGTCACATCAACAAAGCCGAGATGGGAATCAGCGCCGGCGCTGCCGTGGCCGGGAAAATGTTTCAGACAACAGCCGATGCCGTGATGGTGATGGGCCTTGATAACAAGACCACCACAGCGCGCCACCTGTTCAGGATCATCAGAAAAACTGCGCTGATACCGCCCGATAATCGGATTATGCGGATTACTCGCAAGGTCAACAACCGGGGCCATGTTCAGGGTTATGCCATGGGCGGCCAGGGTGGCTGCCATGACATCGGCCCTGGCAGCTATCTCTCCATCGTCAAAGCCGGCCATGATCTTGGCGCTGACGGTTTTAGGAAACCCGTCCCGGGCCTTGAGCCGACAGACCTGTCCGCCCTCCTGGTCCACGGCGATGAGCAAACGCCTGTTGCCGTATTCCTGCAGCGTTGCCGTCAACTCCCGCAGCTGGGCCGGTGAGCTGATATTCTGTACCGATCCGTCCACATTGCGATCAAAAAGGATAACCCCGCCCAAGCGCTGCCGCGTAACAGCCCTGGTGATCCAATGATCGGCATCGACAACCGTTCCCCGGAAGCCGACCATAAACATCTGCCCTATATTCATGCCCTGTCCCGCTTATTTCTTTGAAAATGGAGTCGCTCTGTGACGACCACGCCGATTCCCGGTAACATAAAATAGCAGCTCTGATACCTGCTACCCATGCGTCAAATTTTCGACTTTCCAGAACCGTCCCTTATCGTCCAGAACAAACAACATGCTAACCATGTAAAATTATAGTATTTTTATAAAAAACAAAAAACCGGCACATTTTTCGCTTTACAATAGAGTAACTGCAATGCCATGATGGACAGATTTCTTCCATAATACTGGAAAAGTGAGTATCATGAACCGTGTAGAACATGCCCCTGCCGAAGGTCGCTGGGCGGAAAACAGCCTGGACAAACTGCTCTGCCAACTCAGACATTACGAACGCCAATCCAGGCGCCTCCAAAAGGTCAACAGCCTGTACCAGCGGCTGGCCGGTATTTTGGACCTGGCGGCCATCATTGAAACCTATTCGATCTGGCTTGCCGAGCATGTAGACCACGAGTTGATCGGGTATTATAATCCAACCAGGCAGCGCATGCACCTGTTCTGCTCAAGCCACGGCCCGGAGCGTCGCTACATCATGGATATAGCGGAAAAGATATTCCAGAACCAAAAGAACGCCGAGGCAACACAACCAGGAGATTTGCATGCCTACCAATGGAATTTTGCAGAAAATGACAGCAGCATTCGTCTCCTGCTGCTCAGAAAAGATACCCCCGTACCAACGGAAGATATCGAGCTGATCAACGAATCATTTAGCATCCTGGCGGAGCCGCTCAAACGGACCCTGGACTATGAAAAAATATTTGCCCAGGCCCGCAGGGATGCCCTCACCGGCCTGCCCAACCGCTTGGTTTTTGAAGAACGCATCGATTCAATCATCAAACAGGCCGACAGGTACGGTTCCCCCCTGACCCTTGCCGCCCTTGATCTCGACCATTTCAAGGACGTCAATGACACCATGGGGCACCTGATGGGTGACAGGGTACTGCAACAGGTCAGCAAGGCGCTTCAGGGCCAGATACGTACCTCGGACCTGCTGGTCAGAATGGGAGGAGATGAATTCCTTCTTGTACTGCCCAATACGAACATGGCAGCGGCCCGTAACCTGGGCGAACGGCTCTGCCGGGCAGTTGAATATCTGGGAATCAGGGCGGGACGGGCCAAACTCGGCATCAGTATCGGCCTGGCCCAATGGCGGCCGGAGATGAGTAAACATCAATGGCTGGAACAAGCCGATGATCTTCTCTACCAGGCCAAAAAAAACGGCCGCTCCCAGGTGGCGGTACACTGATCCCTGATTACCGTTTTTTCAACAGACACTGCCAGAAACGGGGCGGCTCGCCACCTCCTCTTGACTCGATCATGCAGGAGCTCAAGTGCAGTATTTCAAACAGGGGCTCCATAAAGGTTGCAATCTCCAGGGCGGAGAGTTTGGGCGGCCCCTGGTCGGGCATAGGATCATCGCTGTTACCGATCATGCTCAACCAGAGCCCGCAGGGAGAGAGCAGTTGCGCGGCCCTGCTGGCAAATGACATGCGCCCCTTCTCTGTCGGGATGGAATGAAAGCATCCCCGGTCAAAGAGAAAGATATACTCCCCTTCCCCGGCATCAAAGTGGAGAAAATCCTCCCTGACAAATCGGCAGGAAACGCCCTGCTCTTCCGCGCGCCTGCGGGCAATACCAATGGCCTCGCCGGAAATATCAAGGCCGACCACTTCAAAGCCCTGCCGGGCCAGCCAGATGGAATTGGTACCGGTGCCGCAGCCGACATCAAGAACCCGCCCCCGGCACAGGGGCCAGTGGGAAACCATTTGTACAAGGTAGGTGTCCGGACTGCCTGTATCCCAGGGCAGATCACCGCTGACATACCGTTCATTCCATCCGTCTTCAGGTCCGGGCATGGTTCTTCTCAGGCAAGCTGAATGGTCAGGGGAATGGAATGCAGTCCCGAACTCTGTTGAATAGTTGTCCCCAACCGCCAGTCAGTACAACGGGCCCGGCCAGCAAGTATTTTTTCGATATCGGCCACCAACCCCTTGATGTTGATTACCGGATGGCGGGAAAAGACCTCGGGCAGGCCATAGGTCAGATTACAGGCAAGACAGCAGCCGGGGCGCTCAACCAGGTCCAGGAAAAACTTCAGGCTGTTTGTCGTCTCGTCGTGTCCGCCAAACCGGAGATGAATATCATAGGCGCCCTCATCGGCGTCACCGAACAGGGCCTCAAAAAAATCATTGGTCCGCTGGGGAGGGAAAAGATCGGTCAGCACTTCATCATTAAAAAGGTCGTTCAGGGTTTTCATATTTTTTGTTTTTTCTTAAAAACTGGATGGTTACGGATTCCAAACCAGCCACCTCAGGCGATTATTTTTTCTTGTTCCATTGCTCTGCTGTAACAGCAGTATCTCGCCATAAATGTCTCAAGGCAGCTGTACTGGCAAACAGAAATGTGTTCTATGTCCAATCCATTGATATGCCCAGAAGATGGCTTATCTGCCTGTATGTGGTTTTCAAGCACGGGCAAGACACTTTACCTGATGACTTTACTCCCTGTCAACAGCCGTTGCGCGCATGAAGGCTCTGTGGTAGAACGATCTGATGCAAAAAAACACTGCTTCCGACACTATGATTCCTGAAAATTCACCGCCCGAACATTCCCCGGTTTCACGCAAGGCCCTGAACGAGGCCCAGTATGCCGCCGCCACCCACGGTCCCGGACCAATCCTGGTTATTGCCGGCGCCGGCAGCGGCAAAACCAGAACCCTGGTCTACCGGATGGCCTATCTCCTTGAGCAGGGCGTGCCCCCGGAATCCATCATGCTGCTGACCTTTACCCGGAGAGCGGCCCAGGAAATGCTCTACCGGGCGGCCCAACTGACCAGCCAGAGCTGCAAACGGGTCATCGGCGGCACCTTCCACGCCACCGCCAACATGCTTTTGCGCCAGTATGGTCAATATCTTGGATTTCCTTCGGGTTTTACCATTATTGACCGCGGTGATGCCGAGGGGATCATCAACCTGATTAAATCCTCACTGGGCCTCACCGGGGCCGGTAAACGGTTCCCCTCAAAACGGGTCATCATGAACCTGATTTCCGGTGCCGTCAATAAATCCCGGCCCCTGGAAGAACTGGTCTTTGAAAGCCAGGTCCACCTGTCGGAATTTATCGATGACTTTCATGCAATCCGTGACCACTATAATCAGTTCAAGCTTGATCACGGCCTCATGGACTACGATGACCTGCTGGTTAACTGGCAGCGTCTGCTCGCCGAATCCGAAGAGGCCGGCGCCCTGATTTCGGACCGTTTCCAGTACATCCTGGTCGATGAATATCAGGACACCAACCTGATCCAGGCGGAAATCGTCCGCCTTCTGGCCCGCAACCATGACAACGTAATGGTGGTCGGTGATGATGCCCAGTCGATCTACAGCTTTCGGGGCGCTGATTTTTATAATATCATGCGCTTTCCCGATCAGTTTCCCGGCACCAGTATCATCAAGCTGGAGCAGAACTACCGCTCCACCCAGCCCATCCTCAGCCTGACCAATGCCATCATTGAGCATGCGGAAGAAAAATTCACCAAATCACTGTTTACCGCCCATAAAGGCGGAGAGCCACCCGAGGTATTCAGCGGCGCCACCGAGGCGGCTGAGGCCCGGTTCGTGGTCGATACCATCGCCAAATTCCAGGACCAGGGCATCCCGAAAAAGGAAATAGCCGTTCTCTTCCGCTCCGGCTTTCACTCCTACAAGCTGGAAATGGAGATGAGCAGCCGCGGCCTGGAATATGAAAAACGGGGCGGCCTCAAACTGACGGAATCCGCCCACATAAAAGACGTACTTTCCTTTCTCCGCATCCTGGTCAACCCCTGGGACAACATGTCCTGGAACCGCATCCTCCTCCAGCTCGACAAGGTCGGCCCCAAGACCGCCCAGAAGATCCTTGCCTCCATCAGCGAGACCGATGATCCACTCGGCGCCCTTTCCTCCTGCAAACCGGCGCCCGGCTGGAAAAAGGGCTTTGCCCGCCTGCTTGAGCTGCTCACCCGCCTGCAGGCCAGGGGATTGACGCCGGGCGCCCAATTTGACCTGGTCCTTGAATATTACACCCCGATTTTTGAAAAGATCTATGCCGATGATTATCCAAAACGAAGGAAAGAACTTGACCAGCTCAGGGCCCTGATCGGCGGCTATGGAGACCTGCAGTCCTTTGTCGACGACACGGCCCTTGATCCGCCGGAAACCGGGGCAAACGAGCCGGAATCATCAGGTGAAGGAGAGAAAATCATCCTGTCCACCATCCATTCGGCCAAGGGGCTGGAATGGGACCTGGTATTTGTCATCGGCCTTGCCGAAGGACGCTTTCCCCACCAGAACGCCACACCGGGCGAGCAATGGGAAGAGGAGCGGAGGTTGCTCTATGTGGCGGCCACCCGGGCCAGGAAACACCTCTTTCTCACCTACCCCCGGCAAATTCTGACCCCTGACCGCAAGATGCGTCCTACCGTCATGTCACCCTTTCTGCGGGAGATCAATCCCGGCCTCTATTACCAGCGGGAACAGGGACCCACGGTCGGAGATTTCACCACCGCCGGGCAGGACCTGGGCCTGCCCGACCCGGTTCGGATCCGGAAGAAAACCATCTCCGCCCGCATTGAATATCTGCCGGGCATGTCGGTGCTGCACCCGTTGTTCGGCCCCGGTACAGTGAAAAGCGTTCCCGGCCCCAGGCGGGTGGAAATCGCCTTTGACCGACATGGCGACAAGATTCTTCATCTTGATTACGCCAAGCTGGAAATTATCTGTAAATAGTCAGGGGCACCGCATATTCGCACGGCCGCAACTGTCCGCATAGTGGGCTATAGCAACCAGTCGCGCCTGAACGAATCTACGGCACCCCTGACCACTTACAAGTTTAAGGTATATGAAAAACAGCTGGTTACTCCTGTGACCAGTTACAATTATCTGACTGACCGGATGGACATGAACTATCAACAGGCCTGGACCTTTCTCAATGATCTGCAGTTTTTCAAGATCAAGCTGGGCCTGGATGCCATGACCACCTTTCTCAGCCGGGTGGGTGATCCCCATCGCCGCCTTGCCTGTGTCCATATCGGCGGCACCAACGGCAAGGGCTCGGTTGCCGCAACCCTGCTTTCCATCCTGACTGGGGCCGGCTACCGGGTCGGCCTGTACACCTCACCCCATTTAAGTAATGTGCGGGAGCGTTTCCGCATTGGTAACGATTTTATCTCCGAGGAGGATTTTGCCCGCCTGGCAACACGGATACAGCATGTCCTAAACGGTGAACAGATCACCTATTTCGAGTGTACAACCACCCTGGCCATGCTCTGGTTTGCCGAACAACAGGTCGACCTTGCGCTTCTCGAAGTGGGCATGGGCGGCAGGCTCGATGCCACCAATGTCATTACCCCTCTGGTTTCCGTTATCACCAATGTTTCTATGGACCATGAACAGTACCTCGGCGATACCCTCGGCGATATTGCCCGGGAGAAGGCCGGCATCATCAAGCCGGGCGTACCGGTGGTGTCAGGGGTCGATGATGACCTCGCAGCAGGAGTGGTTGAAGAATGCTGCCGCAGGCTTGAGGCGCCTCTTTATCTGTCGGGCCGCGAATTCAAGGTCAGCAAAGAGGATCAGCCGCCGCCATTGAATGAGCGGGAAGCAACAGAGACCTGGTGCTGGTCGAGCTGGAACGGTCGGGATTACCGCCACCTGCCCCTTGCCATGAAGGGCGGTTACCAGATGACAAACGCCGGCCTGGCCCTGGCTGTCATCGAGTTGCTCAAAGCCGGAGGGTACCGGATCGATCAGCAGCAGATAAAAACAGGTTTGGCTGCAGTGTCCTGGCCTGGCCGACTGGAGGAATTCGCTCTTGTCCCAAAACAGGCGCCGTGGTTGCCGGAGCTGACGGCAAAGACCCGCTTTCTCCTCGACGGGGCCCACAATCCGGCCGGTGTCGAGGCATTGGCCAGGGCGCTTGCCCGGGAATTTAATTACCAAAAACTTTTCCTCATCTGGGGGGCCATGGCGGATAAAGACATTTCCCAAACCCTTGCCACCATGGCTCCACTTGCCGATCATATCATCTTTACCCGCCCGGAGTCCGAGCGCTCGGCAATGCCGGCAGACCTGCTGGCCCTGCTGCCCAATCAGTACAAAGGTATGGCCGAAACTAGGGATGATGTGGAACCGGCCCTGCGCCGAGCCGCCGGACTGGCCGAAGAGGATGATCTTATCTGCGTGGCCGGCTCCCTCTATCTTGTGGGCAGGGCGCGGCAGATTCTACGGGGAGAACTGGTGCCATGATGGATGATGATTACCTGGCCATGGGCGGGCCTGACGAGGAATTTATCAGGGCCCAGCGCAACAAGGCCCGGGCCCTGCGCAAGACCCGCTGGTGGCAGCGGAAAACAAGCAGCGGTATCTGCTGGTACTGTGGAGAAAAAGTCGGTTTTAAGCAACTGACCATGGACCATATCATTCCCCTGTCCCGGGGCGGCCGCTCCACCAAGGACAACCTGGTTCCCTGCTGCAAACGCTGCAATACCAGGAAAAAAAACGCCCTGCCCGTTGAATGGCAGGAATACATGGACGATCTTGCCGCAAAGAAGTCTTGAAAAAAAGAACAGGTGCGGGTAAGTTAGGCCGGTCTTGTTCAAGACCATTGTCAGTCGGATGTACCCCGCATGTGGGCGGGTAGCTCAGCTGGATAGAGTGTCGGCCTCCGAAGCCGAAGGCCGCGGGTTCGAATCCCGCCTCGCCCACCAGTTTTACACCACCAATATGTGAACCAACCACCAGCCAACGGAAAATAAGGGTGAAATCCTGTTGGCTCACATCTCCATCGACCAGTACATCATCCCCGGAAAAATCATTGCTACGCAACGGTTCCGGTATGTTACCAAAATACTCCTTGACACTTATCTTACTGTTTTGTAAATTCTTTTTTCAAATTGGTTCTTTTTACAAAATTTGAACCATTTTTTTTCATCGATCATGGGTCACCCGTTGTAAAGCAGGTCCCATCGCCTCTCAAAATCACCATACCCGCCACTTAACTCCCGTCTATGGGGCACATCAAAAGGAGGAAGAACATGAAAAAACTTCTACTCATCACCGCATCTGTACTTTTAATGGCTGCCAATGTCTATGCAGGGGATTGTACGGCCGATGCCGCAAAATACTGTGCTGGAAAAACCGGCGCTGAAAGAATGGTTTGTCTGCGTATTCAGCAGAGGACAGGGGCGATGCCTATGGGGCAACTCTCCAACAAGAAATGTGCCGAGATGATCCACGCTGTTGTTGAGAACATTAAAAAGAAATGTGACAAGGCAAAAGATAGAAATGGTGTTTGTAAAGACGTGAAAAAAGGGCAAGGACGGATCATCACCTGCTACTACCAAAATATGGACAAGATCACTCCCAAATGCCAGGAAGCTATCAAGTCCGCTGTTGGCAAAGTTGACGCCTCTATTTAACACACTTAAGCGGCATGTTCCTCAAGGGCGTTTTACCGCCACACAGGTAAAGTGCCCATGATGAATAAACCAGCATGGCTGGACCAGGTAAGCGGAACGTAGTGAAGACTCCGGATTGGCCGGCCACGACAAACAATGAAAATTTCCGGCTCCGGCATGGCCAGCCATGCCATCCGTGGGCGATTTTCGGATAAACAAAACAATAAACAGGACAAAACGATATCGGGCATCCACAGGAAACCCGATATCGTTGTATAGCAACTATTCTCCACCAACCGGAATCCGGTCTTCTCCGGGAAAGAGTTCCACCGACATTTCCTGAAGCTTATACTTCTGAATCTTGCCGCTGGCGGTCATGGGATAGCTGTCAACAAAGGCGACATGTTTGGGAATTTTATGCCAGGCGATCTGTCCCCGGCAGAAATCACGAACATCATCCTCCGTTAAATCGGAACCCTTCTTTTTGATGATAAAGGCGCCGACCTCCTCGCCATATTTCCGGCTGGGAACACCCGCAACCTGGACATCAAGCACACCATCCAGACCAAAGAGAAACTCCTCGATCTCCCGGGGATAAATATTTTCTCCCCCTCGAATAATCATATCTTTGTGACGGCCGGTAATGGCCAGGTATCCGGATTCGTCAATCACTCCAAGGTCACCGGAATGGAGCCAGTTATCGCTGTCTATGGCCTTGGCGGTGGCCTCTTCATTGTTGTAATACCCCTTCATTACATTATAGCCGCGACAGCAGAGTTCACCCTGTTCTCCAGGCCCAAGGGTCTTGTTGGTTTCCGGATCAACAATCTTCATCTCGATATGGGGCATCACCTTGCCAACGGTTTCCGTCCGCCTCTGCATGTCATCGGTGGGCAGGGTCTGGGTAATAACCGGCGACGCCTCGGTCAGCCCGTAACAGAT
>WFZC01000347.1 GCA_015489765.1 Desulfobulbaceae bacterium | reverse complement strand
GTCAATATTTCCTGGATGCAGATAGCTGCTGAACGGGCGCAGCGTGAGTTAAAGGTGCAGGTGGCCCTGTTTGATCCGGCCTGGATGAGCAAAGAGTTTTCCGGGTTTTCAGACCCCATCGGCCATGGCGAAGAGATTGAGATTTCCCATATGCTGCACTGCTTTCCCCATCTGATCGATTTACAACAGGCAGAGGATAATGCGGCCGGAGAACGGGAGCTGTATCATGTTGATCCGGCGGACCGGCGGGACAGTTTGTGTTATGTTCCGGCCACGGTGGAAGATATGGAAAAAATAGCGGTTACCAGCGGAGATACCATAACCGGTCGGCCGAGCCTGGCCACGGCCGAAAAGGGCCGGGCCTACCATGAACATCTGGTTAAACGGCTTATGCAGGTGCTGGAACAGATGCGGCAGGAAAAAGGCTGATTCCTGCTCAGTTGCCGCCGATATAGCGCCAGTGAGAAGGTTCCCAGGGTTGATGATCGGGCCGGGACTCCGGATAGGTTTCCCGAAAACCGAATTGGGCAGCGTGTTTTTTCAGCCATTGATAGGCAGGTGTTCTGGCAAAGCGCCAGTCGCTGGGGGAAAAATCCACGGCCAGGCCGAGCATGTGTTCGGAGTAGCCGGGCGGGGCGACATACCGGGCCACCTGGGCAAAGGTTTTTCCCTCTTCCATCTGCCTGTGGTACACTTTTCTTTGATAAGAAACGCTGCGATATGCCGAATCAATAACAAGGTAAATGCCGTCCTGTTCCGCTTTTGCGGCCATGACTGCAAAGGCGTGTTCGGCGGCAGGAAGAAGATAGAGTTCTCCGTTGTTGGCAACATGTTTTTTGGGAACAGGCACCAGCGGCGGCACCGAAAGCCAGCTTGGCCCCTCCATTTTATGACCCTGCCAGGGTTCCGGAACCGGATACGAGACACCGTCGATGGTGACCGTTTCCGCTGTGGCTGCGGTCTGGGCCCGGCCAACAACCGCTCCCGACAGCCAGAAAACCACTGTCAGGACAAGAATGACAACAACGGCGGGATTAGTGTTCCGGCTCATCAAGATAGCGCAGCAATTTTTCCGTGTACAGTTCCGCAAGTAAAGCAGCATTGCGGGCGCGGCTGTCCAGAAATTCCACCCCGACGTAGCTGCCCATGGTCCAGCGGACAATGGCGTCGCTTTCAAAGGCGAAATCACCGAGCATGGTATTTATATGGATAATGTCATCCTCTTTCAAGATATGTTCGGTCAGTAAAAAACACATGCCGCTGCTGTGGATGTCACGCAGGGACGCGGTCTGTTCATAGGTGCCCTCGGGCGGGGCTACCTTGACATCGATTGAGGCACCATCATCCAAAGAGATTTGATGCAATGTGTCTGCGGGAATACGGGCCGATGATCTTCGTTCCTGAATTGTGGCGTTCATTTTCTCCGTCCATTGAGTAAAATGGTAAGGATTCGGCTCAATTCCTGAGCGAGTCCTAACAGGTAAATACTTTCAGTATTTATCGGCAATAAGGTACCAGGCATTAAGGGAAAAAGCAATTTTACCCTTTCTTTGCCAGGAAACGATTGGCCTGCAAGGGAAAAGCTGAAATAGACGCCAGAGGCCGAAGAGCCTGCAACCTGTTCAGGCCGACAAAGATGAGGAACTTGCAGGCCAGCGCATAAACGGAATAGAGGGACTGCTCCCCTTTCCACAAAGCGGTTGACCATGACCGCGAAGAAGAATATAGTTGCAGGATTTTCAATGGATACGACAACAACCCCTTCCCCCTGCCCTGTCTGACGGAGTATTCTATGGACTTTGAACCCAAGTGGATCGCCTGGGAGATCACCCGCCGCTGCAACCTGAAATGTGTTCACTGTCGCTCTTCCTCAACCCTTGAGGTCCAGGGGCATCCGGACTTCTCCCTTGACGAGGCCAGGCGCGTTCTTGACGATATCCACAGCTACGGCGACCCGGTAATTGTCCTCTCCGGGGGCGAACCCCTGCTCAGAAGCGATGTCTTGGACATTGCCGCTTACGGCACCGGCCTTGGAATGCGCATGTGCATGGCCACAAACGGCACCCTGGTCAACCAGGAGACCTGCAGGGGAATCAGGGAATCGGGGATCAAGATGGTTTCTTTAAGTCTTGACGGCGCCACCGCCGCTGTCCACGATGATTTTCGCTGCCAGCCCGGCGCCTTTGACGGCACCATGAATGCCATCAGGCTCTTTAACGAAAACAACATTCCCTTTCTCGTCAACTCCTCTTTTACAAGGCGCAACAAACAGGAAGCGCCAAAAATCTACCAACTGGTAAAAGAGCTGGGCGCAACTGCCTGGTACCTGTTTATGATCGTCCCCACCGGCCGTGGGGAAGAAATCATGGAAGAGTTGATCCCCGAATCCGAGTATGAAGACATGCTCAACTGGCATTATGACATGGAAAAAGAGGAATCGGACATGCTGGTACGGCCCACCTGCGCGCCCCAGTATTACCGGATCGTACTCCAACGGGCAAAAG
>WFZC01000346.1 GCA_015489765.1 Desulfobulbaceae bacterium | reverse complement strand
CTCCTACACTGTGCCTGAAAATTTTCTTGTTTTTCATGACAGGAATGCAGGAGTAAGGCACTAATTATATGGATTCCGGCCAACAACCTGCCGGAATGACCCAGTTGCAGGCAATTCAGAACGTCATCCCCGCAGGCTGTTGGGCGGGAATCCAGACTTATATCACCATTTATTGAAAAGTTACTGTATTATCAGTTATCTTAGAGGAAAGATAAAGAAAATCCGGGAAAAAATAAAGAAAATTATGACGGCAGGAGATCAAGTAACCCTGTTGAATGGAGATATTGCATGGAAAGTTGGAGATCACCTTCGGTGTGCGGCTCAAGGGTGATCAGTGGACAAAGATTGTTATTGTTGAGATGTTGAAAAAGGCTTGGAAAATCAAAGTTTCCTGTGCCAGGGGCCTGATGGGCATCCGTTGATCCGTCATTGTCGTGCAGGTGCAGCTGCCCAAGCCATGGTTCCAGTTCATCCAGCCATGGTAGCCATCCTGTGCCGGCAAAGGCCATGAGATGGCCGGTATCAAGGCAGAATCCGACATTGTCTCCATCAAGCTCCTGCAACAGCCGTTTATGGACCATTGGCCCGGTTTCATAGGTATTTTCAAAATGGACCCGAGTTCCTACGGATGCGGCCAGTTGCACAAGAGGCTTCCAGGTGGCAAGGGAAGTTTCCAGCCAGTGGTCAAACCGGGCCTGGTGTTTATTTGCCTCAAAGCCAAGATGACAGACAATGGCTTTGGGGCGAAACACTGGAATAAGCGCAAATGCCCGTTGCAGTTTTTCCCGGCTGAGCGCAACAATTCTTTTCTCAAACCCGCCCGGGGCCAAATCGTGAAAGGGCGCATGCAGGGTGCAATCCAGTCTCTGCTGCTGAAAAATCAGGGCGATTTTTTCAAAATCATCCGGAGAACAGTCCCAGAACCATCCTCCTTCCAGGCCTATCTCCGGTTGTATCCGCCTGTCGATAAACAGCCCAAGCAGGTCCTTCTGCAGCCGGTCAAAGGGGGCATTCACAAAACATCTGGTTGTAATACCAGAGTAATTGTTATCCATAAGCAGGTCCTTGGTAAAAGAGTACAAAAAACCCTGATCCAAAATTGGATCAGGGTTTATCCGAAAATAGTCGCAGAGCTGTTTTTTCGGACTATTTTCATCAATCGTCGTGGCTGGAACGGTAAAATCTGGTCCAGCCATGCTGGTTTATCCGAAAATGGCGCAGAGCGCCGAATAATCTGTAGCACCGCAGAGCGGTGCTACAAGAACATTCTTTCTTGTTCCACCGCTCTGCGGTGAAAAGGGTTATCTTCTGCTGTTCCATGATGTTTCATACCAGCTCTGCGGGTAAACAGGAACTTCAGGAACAGATGATTTTCATTGTTTGTTGTGCCGCCAAGCCATGCTGGTTTATCAGTATACAAGAAGAACAGTACTGGAAATGTTATTCTTTTTCTTGCTCCTGGAGCGACTTGACAAGAAGCGTTCCGGCAATGCCGGCCAGGGCCAGAGATTTTGCCTGTTTCCGGGCCGGTTTGAGCAACCCTGCCAGCATGGAGCGGCGCGAGCTGGCTTCCGGCATTTCCTGCGGCGCCTGGGTCATGAGCAGGGCCATGTCCTTCTTGTTACCAAAGTAGCGGCTGTTGGGGCCTATCTGCACATTTTTGGAGGTCAAACCGACCGCTCCCTTCTTCACATATTTTGACACCTCGGAACCAGGATCATCCAGGTCGCCAAAAATACGTGCTTCGGCCAGACAGGTCTGGACACAGGCCGGTTGCAGGCCCGCCTCTACCCTGGGCATGCAATAGGTGCATTTGTCGGCCTTGCCGTCCGAATCATCATCGGCAAGATCCGGGTTGACATATCTTGCCCCGTAAGGGCAGGCATCTGCGCAGGCGCCGCAGCCAAGGCATCGTTTTTTATCTATCTGCACCGTCCCATTAAAAGGGTCCTTCCAGGTGGCGGCCACTTCCATGGTTTTTGTTTTGCCTGTTTTGGCATCCTTGAAGGTAACCATTTCCGTGTCAGCCGGGCAGACGTCGACACAGGCCGGGTGCGTACAGTGGTTGCACAGGCCGGGGTAATAGGTTGCGGCCAGGCCATGGGGCGTGTTGGCGGGACCGAGCCTGCGTACCCAGTTTCTGGCAAATTCAACCGGAACTTCCCATTCGGCACGGCAGGCCACGGCACAGGCATGGCAGCCCACACATCGATCAAGATTTATAATCATTCCATATTGCATAATGGATTATCCTCCATAAAAAAAGGGGGGGTGGCATCAAAGATTGTGTCATCTATCAGGCGGGAATATCAATCACCTTGCCGTCTTTGATGACGCGGACAAAGTTGATCCGCATACCGCTGATACCTGTTTCACCTTCCCGATTGATTTTGGTATTAAGCGAGTTGTCGTCAATGCCCTTGTGAAAGCCAACGGTCATGGCCGGGTTAAAGGTGCCAAAACCGTGGGCAATGAACACGCAATCTTTTCGGATACCGGGCGTGGTCTTCACCACGGTTGAACTCACCGATTTTTTCCCGTCCTGGTTTTCAAGAAATACCCTGTCCCCATCTTTCAGACCCATCTTTTTTGCGGACTCATCATTGATCCAGAGGGGATTTTCCGGAATTTCCCGTGCCAGCCAGGCATTATTGGCGGTCCGGTTAAAGGTGTGTACCGGTGACCGGCCATATATCATGCGGGCAAAGCCCTTGGGCGGTTCCGCCGTTTTTGTATAGGTGGGCAGAGGTGGAAAATCCTCATCTTCCATTGCCTCGGAATAGAGCTCGATCTTACCGGAATCAGTATCAAATTTTGGTTCTTCGCCCTTTTTCAGATAGGGTGATTCGCCGGGCTGGATATAGATGCCATCGAGTTTTCTCAGCTTGGCAATGGTCAGACCGGTCTCCTTGAGCAGATGATTGACATATTCTTCCTGGTTCCTGACCGGAATGTCCTTGCCATGCCCCATGCGTTTGGCCAGCTCATTGATTATCCAGACCGGATCTTTTCGTTCGAACATGGGATCAATAAGCGGCATACGGGCAGAGAGAAACTGTTGCGGTTTATCACCCTGGTTCCACTGGGTCCCTTTTTCAACATGGCCGTAACGTTCCAGATAACTGGCCTCTGGCAGCAGGATATCGGCCCACATGGTGATATCCGTGGGTGTGACATCGGTGACCAAGATAAAATCCATGTTGGCCAGGGCCTTTTCGGTTCTCTCCTGGCGCGGCATGGTCTTGATGGAATTGGTGCCCCAGACAACAAGAGACTTGATGGGGTAGGGTTTTCCGGAGATCATGGTGTCCCGCATCAGTTCAGGCGGGGTCCCCGGAGGCCGGAAGGGATATTTTTCCACCACTTCGGCCAGGGCCATTTCCTCGGGATCCTCTTCATGATCAACTTCGGGCCAGTGGACATGGCCTGAAGACATGCGCTTGATACGAACAATACCGCCGGGACAGTCCATGGCGCCGAGAATGGCGGTCAAGCAGGCATTGGCCCGCACCCTTTGGAAGTCATTGCCGTACCAGGCCGCGTGCCGTCCAGGATGGATCGAGACGTTGGGGGCGTTCTTGGCCAGCAGTTCGGCGACTTCAACGATTTGTTTTGCCGGAATGTCACATTCGGCAGCGGTTTTTTCCACCGTCCACTCGGCAACATGCTTTTTAAGCCGCTTGAGACCGAGGCAATATTTTTTTGCAAAGGTCTTATTGTAAATTTCCTTGTCAAACATGTAATTCATCAGGCCGAGTAAAAAGGCGGTGTCCGTGCCAGGTTTGATTTGAACCCAGATATGCGCTTTGGCGGCGGCAGCGGAAAAACGGGGATCAACCACCACTACCTTGGAACCATTCTCAAGTCCTTTGAGGAAATTTTTCACATGCGACAGGTGGATATTTTCACCAATGTGGCACCCGACCAGCAACATGGCCTTGGAGTTGGGCATGTCTACATCCTCATTGGGAACAAAACCCAGGGTCTGCATCATGGCCATGGCTGTCTGGCCCCGGCACTGGTAAAAGGCCGGTTCATATTTGTTTGGTACGCCGAGGTAGTCGAAATAGGCATTGGGATAATGGGCCGATGCGCCGTGATACCAGACGGCAATTCCCTTGGGACCGTACTTGTCAATGGTTGCCTGCAGTTTATCGGCGCAGATATTCAAGGCCTCGTCCCAGGAAATTTTCTGCCATTTCGGGGCCCCTCGTTTACCGATATTCTTCATCGGATATTTCAGGCGATCGGGATCATAGACCAGTTTAATGCCCGAATTTCCCCTGGCGCAGAGGTTTTGTCCGTTGTCAATGGATTTGGGGTTGCCCTCGAGTTTTACCAGGCGATCACCTCTGACCTTGCCGACAAGCTGACAACGCCAGAAGCACATTTCACAGATACCACCGGTAACGGTTTTGGTATCCTTGAAACTACCGGGCGGGATAAGAGGGGCCTTTGCAATACCGGTTTCAGCCCTGGCAACCACCTTGGAAAGCGGGATGCCAGCGGCTGCAATGGAGGCGGTTTTCAAAAAATTCCGCCTGGTCAGGTTTATTGCCATTTACTGATCCTCCTGAACAAAAAAAGAAATGAGTTGCATCGACACCTCATACAAGGGGTGACGAAGTTCCGGCATGAGTTGCTGATAAAAGGGTTCAAACCATGGAAGAAAGAAGGTATGGAGAAATTTTTCCGCGGCTGTAATCTCCTCCTGGCGGTACAGGCAGGAGAGAAATTCAAGTTCAAGGCTGATGTGGTCGGCCGGTTCGGCCTTATTGACGATATCAAAACCGTATTGCCGGTAAAAATCACGCGTTGTTTCCGTGGATTTGCCCTGTAATGATTGTTCACCTTCCAGATAGACCGAGCCATAGGGAGGAGCAATTACGTGTGGAGCTCCATTGATAAACAGCCGGGTGTATTCGACCTGGGCGTCAAGGAGCTGGTCGGCAACCTTGGAGCGCCAGTAGGCGATCCTCTGCTGGTAAGGTTGCAGATCAATGCTTTTCAGCAGATCTTCCAGGGTATCGAGAAATTCATCATCAAAAAACGATTCTTCGGGATAGCGCATCAGAAGCGCAAGAAAGCTGAAGATGTCGGCAAGGGTTGCCGACATGGACGGAGAAAACGTCTCTGCTGTGTTGGAATCATGATCAGGTTTCATTGATTGATTCTACAACAGACAGAGAAATAATGTCAAATTCGATAATACATGAAATTCTTTTTTTGAATGGGAGAGGTCATTTGCCGGTTTTGAAAAGGCCTGTTGAAAGATCATCAACACATGATAAGCATGATCTGCTCCCCGTTATACTCGACAATATCACCGGCAACGGTTTTGCGGCGTTTACGGGTTTCCACCTGTCCGTTGACCAGGACCATGCCTTCCCCGATAAGGTATTTGGCTTCCCCGCCGCTGGCAGCAAGATTTTCCAGTTTGAGGATTTTGTAGAGCTCAATATAGGGGCCGGTGATGGAGAGAGTTTTCATGGGTTCCTGTCAGTAATACCTGTCAGAAGCTGGTATTGTTTTCAACAAGGTTAATCAAAATGGAGCGCCGTTCCGGTTTGAACTGCCGATAGGAGGTATTTGACTTGTCCAGCATAATTTTTGATGCCCGTACCGGATCACTGTTTTTGTATTTATCCGACAGGTAGATAATTTCCCGTATGCCGGACTGGATGATGACCTTGGTGCATTCATTACAGGGAAACAGGGCAACGTAGATGCGGCAATCGCGCAGGTCATAGGAGATCGAGTTAAGTACGGCATTTAATTCCGCGTGGCAGACATAGGGATATTTGGTATCAAGATATTTTCCCTCCCTGGCCCAGGGCAGGTCATCATCGGAACAGCCCCAGGGAAAGCCGTTGTAACCCACGCCAACGATTTTATTCTGCGCATTGGCCACACATGCGCCCACCTGGGTGTTGGGGTCTTTTGAGCGCAGGCCGGAAAGCAGGGCGACCGCCATAAAGTATTCATCCCAGGAGAGATAATCGGTGCGTTTTCCGGTCATGTCAGTGTCCCACATTGTTAATGCTTTTCCGGGCCCGGCGACGCTTGCGCCAGTCATCGGCGCCGGTTACTTTGTCGATAAATCGACGGATAGCCTGAAAATAGAGGGGACCACCCACCAGAATAAGGGAGTTGTGGTCAGCTCCTGGTATGATCTGCAGCTCTTTTGACCTGGCCCCGCAGGCAGCCATGAGTTTTTCCGCCTGGACAAGCGGAATCAGCTGATCTTCAGCCCCATGCAGGATAAGGGTGGGTTTGGTTACCCTGCTGATCTTTTCCTTATTGCCAAATCCCATTTCCTCGGTGATGCCGAGTCTGTCGGGATCAAGACCGAGGGTCCGGGCCAGGGGCAGGGTGTCCGCAAACCCGGAGTCAATGACAAGACCGCTTATTTCATCGTTGTGCAGGGCTGCCACGTCAATGGCACAGGCGCTTCCCAAAGACCGGCCCATAACAAAGACCGGCCCGGTGTATCCCTGGTCGCGCATATATTGGCGTAGTTGCCGGAAGAGGAAGCGACCATCTTCAAGCAGGTTGGTTGCCGTGGGGGTGCCGCTGCTCCAGCCATAACCCCTGTAATCGGTAACAAGAAAGTTCAGCCCCACCTGCTGGTATTCGGGCCCGATAGTATCATAATCGCTGACAATCTCACCGTTACCGTGGAAAAATATAATAATTGGAGCTTTTTGGTCATGGGAAAACAGACGGCAGCCAATGGTACCATTGTCGGGCAGGTCAATATCAATGTCCCGGGCCCCGGCCGGAAGAGGGGTCCTAACGCTTGTCCGCGGATGAAACATGACCTGGAGAATTTCCGGTTGATCAAGGATATTTGCTTTCATTGTCTGTTTATCCGAAAATCACCCACGGAGAACATGGCTGCCCATGCCGGAGTCGGAGATTTTCATTGTTCGTTGTGGCCGGCCAATTTGCTCCAGCCATGCTGGTCTATATGGATTAACCAGCATGCCGTAACGGCGCCATAAAGCATGAAAGGTGGCTTGAAAATGATTTGGTCCCAAAGTTTCTATTTACCCTTAGAGCAGTGGAGCAAGAAAAATTACACCATTCTGCAGGGAGCCGGCAGCAAGAGTCTGTTCTTTGCCCACAGTTTAGCGTAATTCCGGGTATTGGTCAAATTGTGGTTATGGCTGATTCCGGAAACAGTTCGTTGATCCGGGTTGGATTGCAATAACAGACATCAGGGACCAGGGAAATTTGTCAATTCACTACAACAGAAAAAATAATATAAAAAATTACCCGCCAACTATGGTGGTCAACCGTTCAATGGAGATGTTACCGCCACTGACCACAAGGACAATATTTTTTCCCCGCAGGACATGGCCAAGCGTAAGGGCAGCGGCAAGAGGGGCTGCCCCGGCCTCTTCCACCAGATTGTGACTGTGGATGAGCAGCAGCCGCACCGCCTCTTCAATGGCGCTGTCTTCAACAAGGACAAAATCATCCAGATATTTTTTCATTATTGCCTGGGTGTTGGCAAAGGAGATGCGGGTGGCCAAACCCTCGGCAATGGTCTTCATCTCTGCCTCCACGGGCCGCCCCTGGGCCCAGCTTTGGTACTGGGTCGGGGCCTGGGCTGACTGGACACCGATAATCCTGATTTTCGGATTGATTGTTTTTGCGGCAATGGCAGTGCCGCAGACGCCGCTGCCAGCGCCGACCGGCACGATGATGACATCGACCTCGGGCCGCTCTTCCATAATTTCCAGGCCATAGGTGCCAACGCCGTGAATCAGGGGCTCATCGGTGGGACCGACAAAGGTGCCTCCCCGCTCATCGGCCACCTCAGCGATCCACTGCCGGGCACTGTCAAAATCAGGGCCATGAAAGATGACCTCAGCGCCCAGTCCCCGCATGGCGGCAACCTTGCCGGGATTGGCGCCTTCCGGAACAGCGATGGTGGCCTTGACGCCATGGGCGCGGGCGGCAAAGGCTATTGACTGGCCATGATTGCCGGTTGAGGCCGTAAACAGGCCGCCCTTTTTTTGTTCTTCTGTCAGGTGGGCAACCAGATTGAGACCGCCTCGGACCTTGAAGGCGCCCACGGGCTGGTGATTTTCATGCTTGAGAAATACCCGGCCGCCGACAAGGTCGCTTAAACCCTGGTAAGGATAGAGCGGAGTGGGCCGCAGATGGGCGTATACATGGGGTCGGGCCTGATAAATATCGTGAATTGTGGTGGTAATGATAGTCATGTGATTTGCGTTGTTCGTCGTTTTCTGGACAGGCCGAGGAGCTGGGTGGTCTGGACAGAAATCTCCTCGATGGACTTGCCCTCGGTGTTGAGTGTTTTGATGGAATGTTGCAGACAAAGCTGTTCGGCCTGTCGTACCTCGTTGGCGCAGGTGGCCAGCTTTGCATAGCTGCTGTCCGGGTATCTTTTTTGACGGAGTTTGTGCAGATAGGCTGGAGAGGTTGTCAGGCCAACGGTGCGCCTGCGATTACGCACGATATCGCCGGGCAGCTCATATTGACTTAGATGGTCAGCGGTGAGCGGGAAATTTGCCACCTTGTATCCCATATGGGTGGCGAGATATACGCTGACAGGTGTCTTGCCGGAGCGGGAAACACCGATCAAAATAATGTCGGCCGCATCATAGCCGCCGGTTTTCTTGCCGTCATCATGATCCAGGGTGTAGTGGATTGCCTCCACCCTCTGGTCTATCTGTGATACATCCCCACGGCGGAAATATCCGGGCTCCCGTAGTGCCTTGGCCTCAAGTGCCCTTTCCAGGCCATTGAGAAAACCGCCGTACAGATCAAAAACCTCCACCTCGGCCACGTCAAAGACCGCCCTGACCTCCCTGTCCATAATGGTGCAGAAGACAAGGGGCTGCAGGGCGCCGGACTGGGTGATAATATGGTGCAATGCCTTTTGCGCCTCATTAACGGTACGGACAAAGGGAATCTTTTCCTCGTTAAAGTTGATCCCTGGAAACTGGCACAAAAGAGATCTTCCAAGTTCCTCAGTTAGGATTGCCGTTGAATCGGACACATAATAAACATCTTTAATTTTCCACATTACATTCCGGCTCCCTGTTCACGTTTGTGGCAGAACAAACAGCGATATTTGGGTGGATGATCTGCGGGAAGTGGAGCAATTCCCTTGGGCGAGTGGCATTTGCCGCAGTGTTTTTCCGCCTCTTTTTTCTTCATGTGGAGAAAGGGCGCATGGTCATCATCAGTTGGCAGGTGGGCCGTGGTTTCCGGCGGCGCACTCCAGAGAAAATAAAAAAGCCCTGCGCAAACCACGACAAACAGGACATTGGCAATGAATATGGTGTTCTTATTTTTTTTCATCTGTCAGGTCCTTTGTAAGGTACAAGATTTCTGGCTGTTAAGCTGCAGGAACTTGGACGGAAAATCGACCGGCCATTTCCAGGGCATGGAAATCAATAATTTTCAGGCGCAGGAGCAGGACGAGCCACTCCATCAGAAAACTGCAGAGTAACGGATTCTTTGCCGACAGCCTGATCACTGTTTGGTGTTGTCGTTGCCTGCGGACCATGGCGTTGATTTCCGGGGCCGCATATCCGGGATCAAGAATCCTTTTGGCCACGGCTTCTCCGGAGACAATGGCCGGATAAATGCCCTCGCCGGTCAGGCTGGAGGCAAGGCCGGCCGCGTCTCCAACCAGGTAGATGTTGCCAAAAAAGCATCCCTGAAAATCAGAGTTGACCAGGGCGGCTTTTGCCTCCTCCCTTGTCAGATCATATCCCTGCCGGGCGGCCCATGTGAGCAATTGTTTTTTGAGATCAGCCGCCGGCATATTTTTCCGATCACAAAAGGCCCCTATGGAGATAACATCTTTATGGGGAAATATCCAGCCATAGCCGGATCCGAAAAGACGGGTATTCAGATGCCATTCCATTTTGGATCTTTGACCGGCAACCATGTAATTGATACCGATACCAAGGTTATTTACCGGTATTCCAAGGTATTTTCGAACAATCGATGTGGAGCCGTCCGCGCCAATGAGATGAGTATATCCGATTTTTCTGTTTTCCCCGTCAGGCGTGGATACGATTATGTGTTCAGCCGTGATTGTGTGGGCTCTGGTTCCAGTCGCTATTTCTGCGCCCGCCTGTTTTGCGGTTTTCGCCATCCATTGGCCCAGGGTTTTCCGGTTAATGGTGGCAATGATGGGGTTTTTTCCCCGGACCCGTATTCGTTGCAGGTTGGTAAAGATGTATTGGTCACAAAATACTCCTTCAAGGAGATTTTCCGGGACATGACGAAGCAGACCGCTCCAGGTGATGCCGCCGGCGCAGACCTTGGGGCCGATACAATACTTTCTCTCAAGGACCAGCACCTTTTGGCCATTGCGGGCAAGATGGGCGGCGCAGGCAAGGCCGCCCGGACCGGCGCCGATTATGATGTTTTCAACGGATTTACTTGTTTTCATGCAGGGTTATATGAATACTACTGGTTCTCATCGGTGTACCATGCCGGGTTGTCCGTGACTATTATCCTTCACCTCTGAAGTCACTGCTGATAATAGTATGACGCCGCATGATTTTCTGGAGTGCTGCCCTGGTAAGACCGGAAATTTTCAGGCAGCTCCAGCTCGCAGCAGACCTGCCGGGTGAAATGATCAATCAACAGGGGAATATCTTCACGTATTTCAGCAAGGGTCGGCGTCTGCAGGGAGACGACATTGAGCCGGTAAAAGAGATCTTCACGAAAGCTGTGATCCTTGATTTTTTCTTCAAGGTTACGGTTGGTGGAGGCAATAATCCGTACGTCAACCGACCTGGTTTTACTGCTGTCCAGAGGTTTGATCTCCTGCTCCTGTAAAACCCGTAACAATTTGGTCTGGATGGCGACCGGAATATCACCGATTTCATCCAGGCACAGTGTTCCCTTGTCCGCCTCGACAAACAGTCCGGGCTGATCCCGATGGGCGCCGGTAAAGGCGCCTTTACGATGGCCGAACAGCTCGCTTTCAAGAAGATGCTCAGGGATGGCGGGGCAGTTAACCATGAGCAGGGGATTATCTCTTCTCTTGCTGAGGCTGTGAATGGCCCTGGCCGTCAATTCCTTACCGGTACCGCTCTCGCCCAGAATAAGTACGGTATAATCCGTGCGCGCCGTTGTACGAATGCCGTGATATAGCCGCTGCATGGGTGCCGATTGGCCGACGAAATTAGCAAAGGGTTCCTTCTCGCAGATCCGTTCCCTGAGTTTTATGTTTTCACGTAATAGATGGTTATGTTCAAGTCCCTTGCCGACGGCCCGGAACAGAATCGTCTTGTCAAAGGGTTTGGTGATAAAGTCATAAGCACCGCTTTTCATTGCCTGTACTGCGACCTCAATGGAACCATATCCCGTCATCATGATAACCGTCAGATTTTTATCAATGGAATTCATCTTTTTGAGGAGTTCCAGACCGTGAATCTCCGGCATCTGGATGTCAAGCAGGACAAGGTCCAGTGGTTTTTCCCGGACAAGAGCAAGGGCGGCGGCAGGGTCATGCCTGGTATGGATATCAAGGTGCTGGAATTCTCTGGCCAGCATCCTTTTCAGGCCCTGCAGGAGATCTTTCTCGTCATCAACAATCAATAACTGGGCAGAATGCATTTTTTTTTATCTCTCCTGTTGTCCGGCGGTAAGGTTTTCCAAATCGGAATCATGGTTGCCGTTATGAGGGAGCGTTATGATAAAGCAGGTACCTGTGGTCGAGGTCGATTCCACCCGGATATCACCATCATGGTCTTTGATGATTCCATAACTAACGGAAAGGCCAAGCCCGGTGCCTGCGCCTTGGGGTTTGGTGGTGAAAAAGGGATCAAAGATTTTAGTCACCACCTCATCCGGAATGCCGGAACCGGTGTCCTGAACACGGATTTCAATCATTTTCTCCTTTCGGATAAACCGGGTTACAAAGGTGATGGTCCCATTTGTGCCGATTGCATGGGAACTGTTCATTAATAAATTGAGAAAGACCTGGCGCATGCGATCAATGCTCACCAGTGACTCCGGAAGATCCCCGGCCAGTTGTAGCGTGATATCTATCTGTTGTTTCAAAAACTGATGTTTGACCATGGCCACAACCTCTTCGATTACCGAATTGAGGTTGCAGAGAATCTTATCCGCCTTGCGACTGCGGGCGAAATTGAGGAGATCACTGACAATATGCTGGCAGGAGCGGGCATGTTTTTCTATTATTTCAATATCATCACAGTGTTGTTCGGAAACTTCGGCCAAATCCTGTTTCAGGATATCTGTGTAGCAGAGGATTACTCCGAGAGGATTGTTGATTTCGTGGGCCACTCCGGCTGCCAATTGCCCCAGGGCGACAAGTTTTTCCGTCTGCCGGATACGTTGTTCAACCTGCTTCTGTTCCGTGATGTCCTTGGCGTAGCAGACAATATTGCGCACTGTTCCGCTGTCGGAAAGTATGGGATACAGGCTGACCTCATACATACTTCCCGTTCCCGTTTTTATCTGTTCAACCGTCACCTTGCAGGAGGGCAGGGATAAATCGGTCGTGCAAAGGGTAAAAGGACAATTTTGTTTCAAAGGTATGTCGCATAACTTTCGGTTGAGTACCTGTTCAAGGGTGACCTCATTGCGTCGTAAAAAGGCCTGATTGACCATTTTGACGCGTCGGTCATGGTCCAGCAGGACCACGACATCAGTGATACCGTCAAAAACAGACTGCAACAGTTCTTTGCTCTGCATGAGCCGGGTGATATTCTGCAGGCTTTCGATGGTGATGCCTATCTGATGGCCGATGGAAAAGAGCAGCTCATGCTGCTGGGCATCCACTTCTTCGACTTCGGCATCAATAAACGTCATGACGCCGAGTACTTGGCTGCGGCAGCAAAGCGGCACATTCAGGCTTTTCAACATGGCAGGTTCGCTGCCGATCAGGTTCATGTGTGAACAGGCGGCTTCCGTGATAAAGCCATCGAAATCCCGGGACTGTTCTTCCAGCATGGGGAGGCAAAGAGTCGGCTCAAAGGGTATCTCCGCATCAAGTTCATCGGCATTCTCACTGCATTGTAACCTGAGAACTGCCTGCTTGCGGTCCAAAAGATAGATACCGGCACCACCGGCCGGGACAACTTTCAAGGTTTGCCGTAACACCCTGGGGAGAATTTCCGCCAGATTGACGGATCGGGTGATTAATTCAGTAATGGTGTTTAAGGTGCGTAGCTCAAGACCGCGTTCGGCAACTTTATGACGTAATTTATTTTCCGATGCCTGCAGGGCCTTGGTTCGTTCCGCCACTTTGTTTTCCAGATTTTCAGCGTATCCCTGCAGCTTTTTATGGGTTTGATGCAGATGCCTGGCTACACTTTGGACCGCAACCGACATCTCGTCAATTTCATCTTTTGATTTTGCCTGTTTATACAGG
>WFZC01000345.1 GCA_015489765.1 Desulfobulbaceae bacterium | reverse complement strand
TCCAGGGCCTGGACAAGCTGTACATTATCATCCCTTTTCCGAACAGCTATCCGGAAATATCGGTCATCGAGGTTATGGTAATTCGCACAGGGCCGGATGGCGATCCGGTACCTGTCAAGCAGAGTGTCGGCAAGTAATGATCCGGAAATTTTTTTATTGGTTGAGCGGAGAAGAAGAAAATTCACCGATGAGGGAAAGGGATCCAAGCCAGGCAATTTGGACAGGGAATCGGTAAGAAATTGGCGCTCCCTGGTGATCAATTGCCGACTTTCATCAAGATATTGGCGCGCTGAAAAGCTGAATTCATCTGTATTGGATTCGGACAAACCAGCATGGCTGGACCAAATTGGCCGGCCACAACGAACAATGAAAATCTCTGACTCCGGCATGGGCAGCCATGTCCTCCGTGGGTGATTTTCGGACAAACAGGCGGCGCCAACCACCTGGGCCAGGGTATTAACCTGCCAGGGGGCACTGGTTGCCCGCAACCGGTTACACAGCTCGACAGGGGCGGCAACAAACCCGAGGCGCAGGCCGGGTATTGCGAAAATTTTGGTCAGGGAATAGAGGACCAGCAGGTTGTCTCCACAACCGGCAATACTCTGGTACGATGGAATAAACCCGGCAAAGGCCTCGTCGATCAGAAACCAGGCCTGGGCATGGTCGCGGACAAGATCAAGCAACCGGTCACGATCAATCAACTGGCCGGTGGGGTTGTTGGGCTGGCCAAGGATAACAAGATCACCGGGCCTGATGCGATCGGATAACCGGGCAAGATCGGGCTCAAACAGGTCATCACTGTGCAAGGGGAAACAGGCAACAGGAATTTTGGCCTGCCTGCAGGCTGTTTCATAGTCAATATAGGAGGGCACACTGATCAGGGCCCGCTTTGGCTGTAAAAGCGCGGGAATCTGAAATAGAAGCTCAGAGGTGCCGTTGCCCGGAACAATCTGGCAAGGGTTTATGGAAAACCAGGCAGCTATGGCCTCGGTGAACAGGGAGCTGTCCGGATCAGGATAGTGAATGAGATCAGGGATATGATCCCTGATCAGATCATGGATAAAATCAGGCGGGCCCAAGGGATTGATATTGGCGCTGAAATCAAGAATATCCCGCGGCCGGCAGCCGATTTTGGCGGCAAGCTGCCGGATGTTGCCTCCGTGCCCTTCCATCACCGGCCCCAGTAGAGACAGGACATGGCAACCGCGATTCCGGCTTCGCCGAGTTCACAGACCGCGCCCAGGGTATCACCGGTGGCACCATTTATTTTCCGTTTACACATAATGGCAAAGGTAAGGATTACTGTTGCAAAAACAGAAAGAAGAAAGACACAGTTAAAGCTTGTTGTGAACATGGCCGTCAGTCCGAAAACCACCAAGGCCCAGATGCCGGCAACCCGGGAGCGTCTGGAGTAAAAAAGGGTTGCCAGTCCGCCCTCGGAGCGGGCATAGGGCAGCAGGGCCATGAAAATGACAATTCCACACCTGCCGGCAACGGGCATCAGAAAGGCGGCCCGCATGGCCCCGGTCCGGTCAAGGCCGGCCAGGGCGGAGAACTTGAGCAACAGGACCATGACCAGGGCAATAACGCCCATAACGCCAATGCGGGAATCGCGCATGATGGCAAGAATCCTCTCCCTGGGCCGGGCGCTGAAAAATCCGTCTGCGGTGTCGGCCAGACCATCGAGGTGAAATCCGCCGGAAACCCCGAGCAGAACAAGGGTGAGTAGAGTTGCCGCCATCATGGGCGGCAGCAGGCTCCAAAAGAGCAGGGCCAGCAGAGAGGCCAGACAACCAAGAACCAGGCCAACCACAGGAAACCAGGCAATGGAAGCGGCCAGGTCATCGGTCCCGGTCCCATATTTTCCCGGAATCGGGAAAATGGTTAGGAAACGAAAGGCAGCGACAAAAGGTGCCAAGTCAGAATCCGCTACGCCGGAGTTCCGGTTACGCCCGCATCGGCAAAGGTTGCCACCTCGGTCAAAATCGCCCTGGCCGCCTCGACAAGATTCAGGGCAAGGGCAGCGCCGGTGCCCTCGCCAAGACGCAGGTTCAGGTCAAGAAGCGGCTTTTTGCCGAGCTTGTCCTGCATGGCCCGGTGCCCTGGCTCCATGCTGCGATGGGCACAGATTATATAATCACGAATAAACGGCTCAATGCCCTGGGCGATAAGAGCGCCGGCAGTTGAAATAAAACCGTCGACTACAACAGGCTTTTGCCGGGAAGCAGCGCCGAGAATCAAACCGGCAATGCCGCCGATCTCGAAACCGCCCACCCTGGCCAGCACATCTATGGCATCATCCCGGTCTGGACTGTTTACTTCAAGTATTTTTTCTATAATTTTGATTTTACGCTCCAACTCACCATCATCAAGACCTGTTCCCCTGCCGGTCATCTCCTGTACCGAGCATCCGGTCATGACAGCGGCAATGGCAGTGGATGGGGTGGTGTTGCCGATTCCCATGTCACCGGTGGCAAAGACATCCACCTGGTCGGCCAGGGCATGGGCCACCTCTATACCGGCTTCAACCGCCAGGACTGCATGCGTCCTGCTCATGGCCGGCCCCCTGGCAATATTATCAGTACCCGCTTTGATCTTTTTTGACCGGATAGCGCCCTTCTTCACCAGGTCGTCAAGGTCGGCGGCGGTTCCCATGTCCACCACCTCAACCTGTGCCCCTGCCTGCCTGGCCAGGGCATTGATACCGGCGCCGCCGGCAACAAAGTTATAGACCATCTGGGCCGTGACTTCCGATGGATACTTGGACACTCCTTCTTCGGTCACTCCATGGT
>WFZC01000344.1 GCA_015489765.1 Desulfobulbaceae bacterium | reverse complement strand
GTTTTGCCGGCCCCGTTATGGCCGAGCAGGCCGACTATTTCACCCTTGCCAATGGTAAAAGACACCCCGTCAACGGCAACAAAGTCGCCATACAGGCGGGTCAAACCATCCACTGTGATCATTGTTTCACTCCTTTAGCTGCCATAACCGGGGCCGAAGTGTCAGGCCCCGGCCTCGGCATTCCAGGAAAACGGCCCGAATAATGCGGCAACGGGCGGTTTTCGGAAAGTCGTGCCGGAGTTTTCGTCAAACGGAAGCAGTGAAGAACCGCTGGTTTCGGACGCAATCCGATATGTCCATTCAGGGACATACAGGAGCTTTCAGGTCAAGGTCTTCTTCCTGTGCCTCGATAATTGTTGGGGGGAGATGGCCTGCGGGAAAAACGTGGTTATATCGGATTGTGACTGATGGTGGAACTTACTGCGCGCTAACTGTTTCCTCCGGAATATCTGACGATATGAAAGAGAACAATTCAGTTGTTAGGTTTGCAACAAAAATAAGCAGCGGCAAAACAGTTGTCAAGCAGGACATTGAAAAAAAGAGCTGGAATTTGTAGGACCTGTTGGCGAAATACTTATTGCTGCAGTGTGTTATGTGCTTGTGTTGCCGCTTGTTTTTCCTGCTTCAGGATGAGGTCCGCCAGACCCTGAATAAAGAGTGGGTCGTCGTTGAGGCCGGGGGTAGAGCGCAGTTCCATGCCCAGGTCCCGGGCCATCCGGCGATAGAGGATGTCGATTTCATACAGGGTTTCCACGTGATCGGAGACAAAGGAAAGTGGTACCATGAGAATTGATTTGCAGCCCTTGCCGGCCAGGGTGCGCAGCATGTCCGGGGTGGAAGGTTCCAGCCACCGGACCGGTCCGCTTCTGCTCTGAAAGCAGAGATGCCCCTGGATGCCGGTTTTTGCTTCAATGGCGGTGATGGTCTGTTTGAGTTCATCGACGTAAGGATCACCGTCGTCGATGAATTGCCGGGGCAGGCTGTGGGCGCTGTACACCAGTTCTGTCTGTTCGGCTGACCGGGCCATGCCCTCGGTAATTCTTTTGCAGAGAGCCTTGATATAGCCGGGTTGGGTAGGCCAGGACCTGATGATCGCCAGGGAAGGCGGGTTTGTTATCCTGGCAAGGACATTTTCAAGGTCAACCAGGGAAGAGCCGGTGGTGGCCACGGAATAATGGGGATAGAGGGGCAGGGCAATGAGCCGGCTGACCCCTGCGGCCAGCAGCCGGTCAATGCACTCGTCGGCAAAGGGCGGCCAGTAGCGCATGCAGGGCAGGACCATGTAATCTCCGTGATCGGCCAGTGCCCTGGTCAAAGCTTGGGCCTGTTTTTTGGTGATGGCAAGAATCGGCGAGCCACCGCCGATTTTTGCGTAATTGGCCCGGCTTTGCGGCGCCCTTTTGCTGGCAATCCGGCGGGCAATGAACTTTTGCAGGAAAAAGGGGCCAAGCCTGATTATCTGGCGGTCGGAAAAGAGATTGTAGAGAAAGGGCTCGACATCTTTTAATGTTTCCGGGCCGCCCAGGTTAAGCAGCAAGATGCCGGTGCTGATTGTTTGTTGCTCCCTGGCTGGCTGTTTATTCATGGCTGCGTGTCTGTTGAGATGCGGAATTGTAGGCGGCGGCAGGGAAAAATTCATTTGCCCCTTGATTTCTGTTATGGGCCGTGCCTATAGTAAAGGTATGATCAAGAGGCATTCTTTCCGTCATATCCCTTCATGTAGTTTTCTTTATATTCATTTCGATGTTGTGTTGCAAGAACAGGATAATTACGCTTTCCCGACGGGAAAATTTTCTGGAGGGAAAACGGAAGATGCCTTGCTCTTTTTCAGGCAGTGACATGGGGTCGCTGACGATTATAATCGTGGAGGATCAATATGGAACTGAAAGTTGAGGCCAGAAATGTGGACATGCGGAAGGGCTGGCAGGAAAAAATCGAGGAGGAGCGGGACAAGCTCATCCGGCATTATGCAAATTTTGTCCTTCATCTGCGCGTAACCATTGAGGCCACTCCCGGATATAAAGAGGGTGGCTATGAGGTGCGTCTGGTCGCCACTGTGCCCAATGATACCGTTGTTGTAAAACGCTGGGGCGAAAAGGTCCACCCGCTGCTGGTGGAGGCCTTTGATGTTCTGGGACTCCAGCTTAAAGAAATAGTCCGTAAAAAGCGCAATAACCATAAAGGGGTAAAGGCAGCCAGCGGCCTGCCCGGTTTAAAGGCGAGCGGCAAGATACGTCGTCTTTTTCCGGAAGAATCCTACGGTTTTATCCTTACTACCGATGAGCAGGAGGTGTTTTTTCACGAGTCCTCGTTACGAGATGTTGCCATGGATGACCTGGACGAGGGTGACGAGGTCCTGTTCATGCTGGAAGACGGAGACAAGGGGCCGCAGGCCGCCTGGGTGAAGACAGCTTCCGCTTAAAGGTCAGGTCCGGCCAAATAGGAAAACAAAAAAATAAAAAAGGAAAAACCCTGCCCGGTCGGGCAGGGTTTTTTTTATTGTGGGCCCGGGAAAAAAACTGTTAATTGGATACCGGTTATTTATGATTATCACGATTGCCGGTGTTGTATGCCGGATGAATTAAAAGGAGCACACATATGTCAGTAATGCGGCAGATTGATATCGGCAGACAGTATCTCGGGCTTGCAGAGGATGAAATTCTTGCGCGAATACAGGCGCGGAAAGAAGAGCTGGCCGACAGGTTGCTTATTCTCGGCCATCATTATCAGCGCGACAGCGTGTACCGGTTTGCGGACCTGAAGGGCGATTCCCTGAAACTCTCCCGTGAGGCCGCCGCCATCAAGGACCGGGAGTTCCTTGTTTTTTGCGGCGTTCACTTTATGGCCGAAGCCGCGGATATTCTCGCCGCCGATAATCAGAAGGTGTTGTTGCCCCATCTTGATGCCGGCTGTCCCATGGCGGACATGGCAAGCAGCGCCGCCATAGCCGCCGCCTGGAAAGAGTTGACCGTCGTCACCGGTCTTGCAGGCAGGGACATTATCCCCATCACCTATGTGAATTCCTCGGCATCGGTCAAGGCTTTTGTTGGTGAACACGGAGGCTCCGTCTGCACGTCCTCCAATGCAAAAGAGGTGCTGGCCTGGGCCCTTGATCAGGGCAGGATGGTCTTCTTTTTCCCTGATCAGCATCTTGGCCGCAACGCCTCCTGGATGCTCGATATACCGGATGAGCAGGTCGTCCTCTGGCGGCGGGGCGAGCCCATGGGCGGCAACAGGGAAAATGATCTCAATAATGCACGGGTCGTTCTCTGGGACGGGTACTGCGAGGTACACATGCGAATTTTTCCGGAGCACGTCAGCAGCTGGCGGGCAACGGCGCCGGAGGCCACCATTATCGTCCATCCCGAATGCCGCAACGAGGTGGTCCGGGCCGCGGACCTGTATGGCTCGACAGAGGGAATAATCAAGGCTGTTGCCGGCGGCGCGCCGGGCAGTCACTGGGTCATCGGCACGGAAATCAACCTGGTCCAGCGACTGGCCGACGAGTATCCGGATAAAATTATCCATTCCCTGACCCCGGGTTGTCTCTGTCCAACCATGGATGCCGTCGGCCCCGCCAATCTGCTGTGGGTCCTGGACAATCTGGCGGAAGGCAGAATCGTCAACCAGGTGCGGGTTGATCCCGAAACGGCCGCCCAGGCCCGGAAATCCCTTAATCAAATGCTTGCGATCTGAGATGGCCGCCATGCGAGAGATATATCTTGTTGACGGCAGCGCCTACATATATCGGGCCTATCATGCCATCCGGCCATTGACGACCAGCTCCGGGCTTCCCACCCACGCTGTTTACGGCTTTACCACCATTCTTCGTCGCATCATCCGGGAGAAGGACCCCGAATGCCTGGCCGTTGCCTGGGACACGAGAGGGCCTGTTTTCCGGCACAGGATCTACCCGCAATACAAGGCCAACCGGCCGCCGATGCCCGATGACCTGGCGGTGCAGATACCCTATATTCACAAGATTGTCGATGCCTATAATATCCTGTCCATGGAACATGAAGACAAGGAGGCTGATGACCTGATTGCCGCTGCCGTCAGGTGTCTTGCCGGGGACGACTGCCGGGTGGTGATTGTCTCCGGCGACAAGGACCTGCTGCAACTGGTTGCAAAAAACGTCACCCTTTGGGACCCCATGAATGACAAGCTCATGGATGAGGAGAAGGTGCTGGCAAAATACGGTGTCAGGCCGGCGCAGCTGCTGGATTATCTGGCGCTTACCGGAGACAGCGCCGACAATATCCCCGGCGTGCCGGGGATAGGACCCAAAACCGCCCAAAAATTGATTGCCGCCCATGGCTCTCTTGAGGGACTGTATGCGGTGGTTGATGAGTTGAAGGCGTCAAAGATGAAGGAGCGGCTCATTGCCCATCGGGACGATGCCTTTCTCTCCAGGGACCTGATCAGGCTCTGCGATACGGTTGAGGTGGCATGTGACCCGCAGGCCTATGTAGTCCGGAAGCCTGATAATGAAAAACTGCGCAGCCTGCTGACCGAACTGGAGTTTTCCAGTCTGATGGCAGCCGATACCTCCGGGCAAAAGGTGGCAACCAATGGTTTTTCTCTGGTCCGGACCGAAGGCGAGCTCGAGCGGATGGTCCGGGCGCTTGCCAAGGGAGAATATCTCGTTGTTGATACGGAAACCGACTCCCTGGAGAGCCGCCGGGCGAACCTGGTCGGAATTTCTCTCTGCTGCAGTCTGGAAAAGGCCTGGTACATTCCCCTTGCCCACTGTGATGCGGATGGAACCCTGGTTGCCGACCAATTGGAACGGGATGATGTCCTTACCGCTTTGCGCCCACTGCTTGAGGATCAATTCCTGCCAAAAATCGGCCATAACCTCAAATATGACTGGACGATCCTGTCCAATCCGAAAAACGGCGGTACCCTGCTGCAGGGGCCGCTCTATGACACCATGGTCGGCGCCTGGCTGCTTGAGCCGGGCCGCCGTTCTTACAAATTGGACGATCTGTGCCGGGAGCTCAATATAGAGATGACCTCGTTTGCCGAGGTGACGGGCGGCGGCAAGGGAGACGGCGTTTTCTGCACGGTGCCGCTTGAGGAGGCCGGGAACTACAGTTGTGAAGATGTCTACGGTGCCCTTTCCCTTTTCCTGCACCAGGAACCACGGTTGAAGGATTTGGATCTGTGGAAGCTTTTTGCCGAGGTCGAGGGGCCGCTTATCCCGGTGCTGGCCCGCATGGAGCGGACCGGTATCCTTGTCGATCAGGACCTTCTTGCCGGGCTTGCGGAAGAGTTTCATGGTCGTCTCAAGGAACTTGAGGAGCAAATTTATCAATGCGCCGGTCGTCCGTTTAACATTAATTCTCCCAAGCAGCTGGCAGAGATCCTTTTTGATGAACTTGGTCTGCCCAAAGGCCGGAAGACAAAAAGCGGCTATTCCACTGATGTCAAGGTGCTGGAGCGGCTCAGCGCCAAGCATGAATTGCCCGATCTTATTTTGAAGTACCGAAATCTTGCCAAACTGACATCCACCTACATTGAAAAGTTGGCCAGGCTGGCCAAAAAAGACAAGGGCCGCATCCATTCATCGTTTAATCAATGTGGTACCGCTACCGGCAGGCTCAGTTCTTCCAACCCGAATCTGCAGAATATCCCCATCCGGACCCCGGAAGGACGCCGCATCCGGCAGGCCTTTATCGCCCCGGCGGGTTCGCTGCTGCTTTCAGGAGATTATTCGCAGATTGATCTGCGGGTACTGGCCCATTTTTCCGGGGATGAGGCCCTGGTCGAAGCCTTTCAAAGCGGTGCCGACATACACCGCAAAACCGCGGCCGAAATTTTCCATGTTGCCCCGCAGCTGGTCACCAAAGAGATGCGCCGGGTGGCCAAAACCATTAACTTCGGCATTGTTTACGGTATGTCTAGTTTTGGCCTTGCCACCCAACTCAAGGTCAGCCGCAAAGAGGCGCAGGGCTTTATCGATCAGTATTTTACCGTTTATGCCGGGGTGAAAAGATACATGGAAACCATTGTGGCCCAGGCGGAAAAGGATGGTTATGTCACCACCCTGCTCGGCCGCAGGCGGGAGTTACCCGATATTCACAGCCGAAACAGAACCCGGAGAGAGTTTGCCCGGCGTACAGCCATCAATACCCCTGTCCAGGGAACGGCAGCCGATATCATCAAGTTGGCCATGCTGGAGGTGGACCGGGTATTTGCCGATCAGAACCTGCATGGACGTATGGTATTGCAGATTCATGATGAACTGGTTCTGGAGGTCCCTGAGGGAGAGCTGGAGAAAAGTTCAAGCCTGCTGCAAGAGGCCATGGAAAACGTTATGGAGCTTTCCGTGCCCCTGGTGGTCAATCTGCAGGTGGGTCAAAATCTCGGCATGGAGAACGAGTAGGTTTGTCCGCGTTTCCGGACAGACCAGCATGGCTGGATCGGATTGTACTGTCTCGGCCACAATGACTGATGAAAACAGTCCGTGGCAATACACCTCTACGGACTGTTTTTCCGGGAAAACACATAAAAATGTCGCTTTTCCGGAATTTTATCCGGAAAATGGCCGGATTTGTCCGGGAAATGGGCTCAATGTCAATGAATAAGGCTGGATTTTATGGTGTCTGGTTTTGGATCATTTTTTGCATAGAATAGGCAGAGAAGAATTTTACTATGGAGGATGAGATGAATCCACGTCAGGCAGTTCGTATTCTCATGTTGAGCCCTATTTATTTTCGTCTGCGGCCTGCCCAACGATGGCAGTTGGTGCAGGAGTATTGTCGGGCTATTCGTAACATTTCCATTGCTGGCCATTGATGTAAGTGTGG
>WFZC01000343.1 GCA_015489765.1 Desulfobulbaceae bacterium | reverse complement strand
GTAATCCCGCCCTCGCTGATGGGGGTATCCAGGCCCACGGGCAGAGCCGGTGCACAAACCGGGTCATACCCAACTCTGCCAGCAGTTTTTCCACCTCTGCCGCACCGGCGCCCGAGGGGAAGACGATGTTGGCCAGCACCGTATCGGGCAGAAGAAAGACATCCTGGGTCACGATGCCGATAATGCGGCGGAGCTGTCGGGGCGGGTAATGGCGTAGGTCGGAGCCATCGAGGAAGATGCGGCCAACGTTTTTCATCACCGTTTTTTTTTCTGCTGGATACATCTTGTGATAAACTGAAATCATGAATGAATATTATGCCCACAGTTTAGCCGGAGAGCCGCCAGAGAAATGGCAGCCCCTGGAGGAACATCTGAGAAACGTGGCCAACCTGGCCGCCAGGTTCGCCCGCCCCTTCGGCGGCAAAGATTGGGGATACCAGGCTGGAATCAATCACGATATAGGCAAGGGGACCAAAGCCTGGCAGGCATATCTGCGCAAAGCGAATGGCATCGTTGACGAGTTTACCAAATTTCTCGATGGTCATCCTAATCATGCTGCCGAGGGGGCAAGAATGCTCTATGCCCGCTCACAACAAGCGGGAAAAATCCTTGCCTATTGCCTGGCTGGACACCATGGCGGCCTGCCCAACTGGCATGATATCGGGAGGGCGGCCCTCAGGGAAAAATTGGCTGTGCCACCAGCGAAAATTTCCTTTCCTTATGTCCAGCCAAAGTTGACAGAAACATTGCCCTTTGTCCCGGATGGTGAACGGTTCGGTTTTCAGCTCCAGTTTTTTACCCGGATGATCTTCTCCTGCCTGGTGGATGCCGATTTTCTTGACACAGAGCGTTTTCTTGATCCTCAACGCGCGGAACGGCGGGCTGTTTATCCGGAAATCACGGAATTACATCGTCGCTTCTGGAAAGAATTTGACGCACTGCGGGCAGGTGCAGATCCAGAATTGAATGTCAATAAACAGCGCGAATCTGTACTTGCCGACTGCCAGGTGGCGGCAGGAAACAAGCCGGGCATCTACACCCTCACCGTACCCACCGGCGGCGGCAAAACGCTGGCCTCGCTGGCCTTTGCCCTCAACCATGCCTTCAAACATGGCAAAAAGAGGATCATCTACGTGATCCCCTTTACCAGCATCATCGAACAAAACGCCAGGGTGTTTCGGCAGATGCTGGGCGATAATGCGGTACTGGAGCATCATTGTAACTTTCTCACTGACGATAAAGACTGGAGACATAAATTGGCGGCCGAGAACTGGGACGCGCCAGTAATCGTTACCACCAATGTCCAGTTCTTTGACTCGTTCTATGCCAACAGGACATCCCGCTGTCGTAAACTGCACAATGTGGCCAACAGTATTGTTATTTTTGACGAGGTTCAGGCTATACCGGTGGAGAAACTCAAACCATGCCTCGAGGTTATCAAGGAGTTGTCAGCCAATTACGGAGTGACCACGCTTCTCTGTACCGCTACCCAGCCCGCGATCAGCTCTTCCGAAAATTTTCCGGCCGGGCTCAGGATCGATTCCGAGATCATCCGTGATGTTCCAGCCCTGTTTGCGAATTTGAAGCGCACTGAGGAACATTTTATCGGCACCTTGAATGAAACCGAGGTGGCAGCAAGGCTCATGGAGCATAATCAGGTCTTATGCGTTGTCAATACACGGAAACAAGCCCTGGATATTTTCTCCGCCATGCCGGAATCGGACGAGAATATCCACTTAAGCGCCCTGATGCATCCGGCCCATCGCAGCAAAAAACTCGAAGAGATCAGGAGACGGCTGCGGCCGGAGAACAATCTTCCCTGCCGGGTGGTTTCCACCCAGTTGATCGAGGCCGGGGTGGATGTGGATTTCCCTGCCGTCTTCCGGGCCGTGGCCGGGATCGACTCCATTGCCCAGGCGGCGGGACGCTGTAACCGAAACGGCCTGCACACAACCCCTTGCCTGGTATCGGTTTTTGCCTTTCCCGAAAATAGAGACTGTTCCTTTTTCAAACAGGCGGCCCAGGCGGCGGAAAAGCTCTTTCCCCGTTTTGCCGGCCGTTTCACTGAGCCAGAATGCGTGCGGGATTATTTTGAGGAGTATTTCTGGCGCAACGAGCAGCGGATGGACATGGACGGGATTCTCGCGGACTGCCGCAAGGCGGTCATGGGTGAGATTCAACTCAAGGATCTTGCCCGTTTTCAGATGATCCAGTCCGCCACCGTGCCGGTCATCATTGCCATCGATGAGGAGGCCGTCCGGCTGGTCAACAGTCTTGAACACGTGGAACATAAGGGCGGAATCCTGCGGAAGCTGCAACAGTACACGGTGCAGATCTATCCTTTTCAACTGGAAGAAATCAGGGATTGGCTAGAAAACCAGCCTCCCGGTGTCTGGGTGCTGCGCTCGGCGGAACTTTATTCGGATACCACCGGGCTCAAATGCACTTCGCCGCAGGGAGAGGCCTTTTTCGGATGAGAATCGCGGCAAACTCGTCAGATATGGAGGAGAAGAATGGGATATGGAATCAAGATTCGGGTCTGGGGCGACTATGCCCTGTTCACAAGACCGGAGATGAAGGTGGAGCGGGTCTCCTACGACGTGATGACTCCATCGGCGGCCCGGGGCATCCTGGAGGCCATCTACTGGAAACCGGCCATCCGTTGGGTCATCGACCGTATTCATGTCCTGCGGCCGGTGCGCTTTGACAATATTCGCAGGAACGAGTTGGCCAGCCGGGTTTCGGTGAACAACCGCGACATGCAAGGAGACAGGCCGGTGTGCCGCTATATCGAGGACGACCGTCAACAGCGGGCCTCGATGGTCCTGCGTGATGTCGAATATGTGATCGAGGCCCATTTCGAGCTCACCGGGACTGATACGGACGATCCGGGCAAGCACCTGGCCATCTTCGAGCGCCGGGTCAAGAAGGGGCAATGCTTTCACCGGCCCTATTTCGGCTGCCGGGAGTTTCCGGTCAACTTCGAGTGGTGCGATGAGGTCCCGGAGCCGGTTTTCCACGGTGAAAAGGATTTTGGATATATGCTCCATGATATTGACTTTGAAAACGACATGACCCCGCGGTTTTTCCGGGCGGTCATGCAGGATGGCGTAATCGACTGCCGCCGGGAGGTGGTCTCATGATCTTTCAGTCCCTGGTCTCACTTTATGAGCGGCTGCCCCAGGCGGTTTTCCCGGACACCGATGGCGTGCCGCCCTTTGGCTTCAGTGTCGAGGATATCGGTTTTGTGGTCGTCATCGACCGTGACGGCAGGATGGTCGGACAGCCGGAAGACCTGCGGGTGAAGATAAAAGCCAACACCTACGACTTTCGGAAATCGGTGGTTCCCTACACCAACCAGGTCAACGTGCGCTCTTCAAGTGCGGCCAAGACTCCAAATTTCATGGTTGATAAGGCCGAATATATTTTCGGCATGTCGGGAAAATCCGAGAAAAAAGTACATCATGAATCCTTCAAGATGCTGATACATGAGGTTTGTGGGAACTCCAGTGGTGATGAGGGCGCGGTGGCTGTACAAAAATTTCTTGATCACTGGGAACCAAAAAGAGCCGTTGCGTTGCGCGATTGGAAGGAGATGTGCGGGACTCATGGCAAGTGGGTGGCCTTTCGACTCCGGGGTGACCGCTGCTTTGTTCATGAACGGCCTGCAGTGCAGAAATTATGGCAGGATTTTTTCACCAAAGAGCAAAAGAAATATCGCGAAGGAGTGAGCTTTATCGACGGTGCTGTCCATTCTATACAAAGTCAATATGCCCAGTTCAAGTTCGGTTCCGGCGCCTCCCTGGTTTCTTTTAATGAGGTCGCTTATGAGTCCTATGGCAAGAAAAAGGGAGAAAACGCTCCCATCTCCGTGGATGCCGAGTTCAAAAGCGCGGCCGCGTTGAAATACCTGCTGCGCAGCCGCACCCAGAGAATCAAAATCGGTGACGCCACCACCGTTTTCTGGGCCGAGCGGGCCTCGCCGGTGGAGGCCTTTTTCGGCCAGGTGATGAACCCGGCCCAGGATGATGCCGCAGCCGCTGGACAGGTGCGCGCATTCCTTGAGGCGGTACGGGCCGGAACCCTGCCCAATGATCTTGAGGCGGACCGTGAGATCAACTTCTACATCCTGGGCCTGGCCCTGAACAAGGCCCGCCTTGCCATTCGTTTCTGGCACGTCTGTTCGGTTGGCGCCTTGATGGACCGCTTGCGGGATCATTTTGACAACCTTGCCATGGAACATTCGGACAAGGATATCGAGTTTCCCAGGGTTAAGCATCTTTTGAGAGAGACTGCTTTCGGTAAGACACCTATAGACAAAGACAATAATATTTCGCCCGTCATGGGCGGTGCCCTGACCCGTTCCATCCTCACCGGAGAACGCTATCCCCAGAGTCTGTTTCAGGGTGTCATCGGTCGGATTCGGGCGGATCAAAGCAAAAAAAATCCCAAGGGGAAGCCTGTACCAAACGTCAATTATCTGCGGGCGGCTATTCTAAAAGCAGTATTACAACGAAATTTCAACAAGGAGGTTCCCATGTCATTAGATACAACACGAAGGGAAACAGCCTATCTGCTGGGCCGGCTGTTCGCGGTCCTGGAAAAGGCACAACAGGATGCCTTGGGCAAGGTCAACACGACGATTAAAGACCGTTTTTTCAGCGCCGCCTCATCCACCCCGGCCAGCGTATTTCCCCGACTGCTCAGGCTCAGCCAGCACCATATCGAAAAGACGGAGTATGGCCATGTCTCCGACCGGCGCATCGCCGAAATCTTGGAACATGTGAACAGCTTTCCGGCTCACTTGAACCTCCAGGACCAGGGGTTGTTCGCCATTGCCTATTATCAGCAAAAGAACGCGTTATATCGTAAGAACGAGACCAAAACTGAAGGAGGAGAGAATGAGTGATGCAATCAAAAACCGCTACGAGTTCATCCTGCTGTTCGATGTGACAAACGGCAACCCCAACGGCGACCCGGATGGCGGCAATCTGCCCCGCATCGATCCGGAGACCGGCCACGGCATCACCACCGATGTTTGCCTGAAGCGCAAGGTGCGGAATTACGTAGAAATAGCTAAGGAGGAACAGAGCCCTTTCAATATTTATGTGAAGGAGAAAGCGATCCTAACCGAACGTCGTCAGCCAGCTTATGAGGCTGTAGCTGATGAAAAGGACAAAGCGAAAAAAATCAGTAAAGCGCGGGCCTGGATGTGCAAGAACTTTTTTGATATCCGAACCTTTGGCGCGGTTATGTCAACCAAGGAAAATAACTGTGGTCAGGTACGCGGTCCGGTTCAGTTGGCCTTTGCCAAGAGCATTGACCCGGTGGTGCCGCTGGAGGCCAGTATAACAAGAATGGCTGTCGAGACCAGGAAAGAGGCGGATTCCCAATCCGGAGATAACCGGACCATGGGACGCAAAACTTATATTCCCTACGGTCTCTACCGAGTCCACGGCTTTATTTCAGCACCGCTGGCCCAGCAGACCGGCTTTTCCGAAGACGATCTCAAACTCTTTTGGGACGCCCTGATGAACATGTTCGACCACGACCGTTCCGCAGCACGAGGCGAGATGGCGGCGCGAAAATTGATCGTCTTCAAACATGAGTCCAAGCTGGGTAATGCACCGGCGAGTAAACTCTTCGACCTGGTCTCGGTGAAAAAGAACTGTGGCGATGCTCCGCCGCGCTCCTTTGCCGATTACACGGTGACCGTGGATACCGGCAATGTGCCTGCCGGGGTGAAAGTGAGCGAAATGCTCTAACCCTGCCCGTCGTTTTTGGTAACAACAGACAGATGAAATATGAACGTGGAGACAGAACATAAATACTCCGGCCTGGGCGAGATCGTTCTATACCAGGACGATGACGGAAAGAGTGCCATCGAGGTGCGCCTTCAGGATGAAACAGTTTGGCTGAGCCAGGCCCAGATGGCGGAGTTGTTTCAGCGAACCAAGCAGAATGTGAGTCTGCATATTCGTAATATTTTCAAGGAAGGGGAGCTGAGCGAAGCCGCAGTTGTCAAGGAATACTTGACAACTGCGGCGGATGGCAAGCAGTACAAGACCAAGTATTACAACCTCGATGTCATCATTTCCGTAGGATACCGCGTGAGGTCACAGCGAGGCACCAGGTTCCGTATCTGGGCCACTTCGGTCCTCAGAGAGCATCTGGTCAGGGGGTACACCCTCAACCGCAAGCGTCTGGCAGAGAAGGGCGCCGATGAGCTGCGGGAGGTCGTCTCCCTGCTGGCCGCCACCCTTGAGAGCCATGACCTGGTGAGCGACGAGGGGCAGGCCGTGCTGGAGATCGTGTCCGGCTACGCAGCGACATGGAACCTGTTGTTGCAGTACGACGAAGACCGATTGCCG
>WFZC01000342.1 GCA_015489765.1 Desulfobulbaceae bacterium | reverse complement strand
TATGTATCATCCCGGAGAGGACAGGGGATTTATTCTCCAGGTCAGGCCCGAGGCCATGGACAGCAAAATTATCGCTGAAAGAGCAGAGGTCTTGCAGGGACTTGATGTGGTTGCCCTGTCTGATATTCTTTTGCAGGGTATTTTTCACCTGAGCCATGAACAGTGTGTTCGTGACCATTTACTCTCCTATTTCAGCGATGTCAATGGAGCCCTTGACGCAGCGGTCAAAAAAAGTGTGGAAGAATCCGAATCCACGCCCCTGCTCTTTCTGCTCAATCCGACCAGGGTATCGCAGGTGACCGATGTTGCCGACCGGGGAGAGATCATGCCCCATAAATCCACCTACTTCTATCCAAAAATCCTCACCGGCCTGCTGATCAACAAGTTATCGGATGACGGCAACAGCAAACAGTCCTGAGAGGTACTTTAATCCGGACAGACCGCTCACCGATGACAGTCTGTTTGGAGGCGAACTGATTTGTTGTCAGTATGGAGACGGGTACCGCTTTTCCGTGGATTCCATTCTCGCGGCGCATTTCTGCAGGTTGACCGGAACCGGGCGGGTGCTTGATCTTGGCTGCGGCAGCGGTGTTATCGGTTTGATCCTGGCCCGGCTCCATCCGGGGCTTGAACTGGTCGGCCTGGAACTGCAGCAGGACCTGGCCGGACTGGCCGCAATGAATATCCGGGCAAACAATCTGGATGCCCGTTGCCGGGTTGTTTGCGGGGATGCGCGGCAGATAGGGCGGTTTGTGGATGCCGAGTCCTTTGATCTGGTGGTCTGCAATCCGCCCTACCGCAGGACAGGCAGCGGCAGGATCAGCAGGACAAGCGAGGCCGCCATTGCCCGGCACGAGCTGAAGGCAAACCTTGACGATATGCTGGCGGCTGCCGCGTTCAGCGTTATTAACAGGGGAGGGGTCGTTTTTGTGTATCCGGCCGTTCGCCTGGCATCCCTGGTCGCCGGTATGCAGCACCATGGGTTGATTCCACGACGCTTGCAGCCGGTTTACAGTTATCCCGAGGCTGATCAGGCAACGCTTGTTGTTCTCGAAGGTGTAAAAAACGGGGGAGAGGGGTGCCGTCTGTTGCCGCCGTTGTATATTTACGCAGGAAAAAACATGGGATACAGCCCTGAAATGGAAAAATTGTATACTGCCATGCCTTGTGGCCAGGATGGCAAAGAGCAGGGGGCTTACTGATGCTTGCCAAGGTATGGACTGCCGCGGTTTCAGGCGTGGACGGCCTGCTGGTGCAGGTAGAAGTTGATCTGGCGCTCGGCCTGCCGAAGTTTTCCACCGTGGGTCTGGCGGAAGGGGCTGTGCGTGAGGCAAAGGACCGGGTCAGGGCGGCTGTAAAAAACGGCGGCTATGAGTTTCCAGCCCGGAAAATAACCGTAAATCTTGCGCCTGCCGATGTGAAAAAAGAGGGGACCGGCTATGACCTCCCCATTGCCATTGGCATTTTGGCGGCCACCGGCCTGATACCACCGGACGAACTTGCCCGGACCTGCATTGTGGGAGAGCTTTCCTTAGATGGCCTGGTCCGGCCGATTCCCGGGGTATTATCCATGGTACAGGCCGCCGCCGATACCGGCAGCATTGAGCGTTTTATGGTGCCCGGAGAAAACGCGGCCGAAGCGGCGATTGTTCAGGGCATAAAGGTGATCGGGCTGGAACGCTTCGACCAGGCCGTGGAATACCTGGCCGGCCGGCAGCAAATTGCTGCCGCCTCGGTTGATATTGCGAAACTTTTCCGCGATCGTGACGGCTATCCGGTCGATTTTTCCGAGGTCAGGGGCCAGGAACATATTAAACGCGCCTTGGAGGTGGCCGCTGCCGGCGGTCATAATATCCTGCTTTCCGGGGTGCCGGGAACCGGAAAAACCATGATGGCCCGGCGGTTGCCCACCATCCTGCCCGATCTCAGTCTTGAAGAGGCCCTGGAAACGACCAGGATCTATTCGGCCGGCGGCCTGCTGCCATCGGATACCCCCCTGTTGGTTACCCGGCCCTTCCGGGCGCCGCATCATACTATTTCCGATGCCGGCCTGATCGGCGGCGGCCGGATTCCACGACCGGGCGAGGTGTCCCTTGCCCACAACGGTGTCCTGTTCCTGGACGAGCTGCCCGAGTTCAAGAAAAATGTTCTGGAGGTGCTGCGCCAGCCCCTTGAGGACGGTCATGTGACCATTGCCCGGGCCGCGACCAGTCTTCGGTTCCCGGCCCGCTTCATGCTGGTCGGTGCCATGAACCCCTGCCCATGCGGATTCCACGGTGATCCGCACAGGGAATGTATCTGCAGCCAGGTGCAGATCCAGCGGTATCGCAACCGGTTGTCAGGGCCCCTGCTTGACCGCATAGACATCCAGGTGGAGGTGCCGCCGGTCCGGGTCGAGGATATTGAACGGGCCGAGCCGGGCGAGAGCTCCGACACCATCAGAAAACGGGTCAACGGGGCCCGCTCCATTCAGGGCCGTCGGTTTGCCGACAATCCTCTGATCTACTGCAACGCCCAGATGGGATCACGACTGGTAAAAACCTTTTGTCAGCTTGATGACTCCAGCCGCCTGCTGCACCAGGCCGTGGCCCGCCTCGGCCTTTCCGCCCGCGCCTACCACCGGATAATCAAAATTGCCCGCACCATTGCCGATCTGGAAGGAAAGGAACAAATAGCCTCCAGCCATGTGAGCGAGGCCATCCAGTATCGCCGCATGCAGTATGGTGAGGGGTGAGAATGTTTTTCAACGTAATTGCTTGTTTTCGGTTAGAGGACCAAATGCTGTTGTGTGATTAGTCCTTTTGCTCCCTTCCCCCCCCCATTTATTGGCTTTTTCTACAAGGTCGATACTGTTG
>WFZC01000341.1 GCA_015489765.1 Desulfobulbaceae bacterium | reverse complement strand
GTATATGTCGGCGACACACCGGTTGCACCGCTCACCTGCCTGCTGCTGCCGGAATCCGGGAAGGGCAAGCCCATGGCCAAAAAGGAAGCGGCCAAACAGGCGGCCCGTTTCTGCGCCCATGAAATCGCGGTCCTCCTGGCCGGCGGTCGAATGGGAACAGGGCCGGACGCAGAACCGGTCGCCGGCGGAGATATCGGCATCCTGGTCCGAACCCATCTTGAAGCGGAAACCATGAAAAAGGCCCTGACCGCCTGCAATATCGCCTCTGTCTATTCCGGCAGGAGCAGTGTCTTTCAAAGCCCGGAAGCCGAGCAAATGCTCACCCTGCTCTGCGCCCTCCTCCAACCCGAGGACCAGGACCTGGTCCGGACCCTGCTAACCACGGATCTTTTTGGTTATGACGGCCGCCGGCTTGAACGATTGCGCCATGAAGAGCAGGCCCTGGACGAGATCACGGCCGCCCTGCGCCGCTATCGCCAAATCCTGCGGCAGCAGGGATTCCTGCCCATGTTTTACAGCCTGCTGGCGGACAGGCGCAATGTCGGCCGGTTGCTGGCCTTGCCAAATGGTGAACGTATCCTGACCAATTTTCTCCACCTGGCCGAACTGCTGCAGGAGGCGGCCCGTAACCGGCCCGGCATCGAAGGGTTGCAGCGCAGGCTGGCCGACTGGATCATGCAGCCGGAGGAGCAGGAGGAGGACAGCAGCCAGCTCCGGCTTGAAAGTGACGAAAACCTGGTCAAAATCGTCACCATCCACAAATCCAAGGGACTGGAATATCCGGTGGTTTTTCTGCCTTTTCTCTGGTCAACCAGGACCTGCTCACAGGCAGAGCCCTTTGCCTTCCACCAGCCAGACCAGCCGCAACAGCTCTGTGTCGATCTTGGCTCCGGCAACGAGGAACATTTCCGGCTGGCGGAACAGGAACGGCTGGCCGCTGATCTGCGCCTGCTCTATGTTGCCGTTACCAGGGCCCGCTCCAACTGCTTTTTCTGCTGGGGCACCATCAGCAAAATGGAGTCAACCGCCCTCTGCCACCTGCTGCACGGGGGACAAATTCCGGACCGGGAAACCCTGTTGGCCGACCTTGACCGCTTGAATGACCAGCAGGGCGGGCTTGTCGTCAGGCAGGCTGCCGAAGAGACCGCACCCGCGGTGTCCGGCCACCGATCACCGATAAAGCCCCTTGCCCCCGCCCGCTTCACCGGCTCCATTGACACCAGCCGGCGGATAACCAGTTACTCGGGCCTGACCGCGGTCTCCGACAGCCGCCCGGAACGGCCGGACCATGATGATCGGGGCGGGCCCCTGCCCCGACCGGCCGGATTTACCGTCTTCGGCTTTCCGAGAGGACCGGCCGCCGGTACCTGCCTGCATACAATTTTTGAACAAATCAGCTTCACCGATCCCACCGGCCACCGGGCTGTTGTCGCCGATCAACTTGCCAGGGCCGGCTTTGAACAACAGTGGCAGGCAGTGGTCACTACCTGGGTCCGGGACGTGCTTGCCACGGAACTGACAAACGGCTGTTGCCTGAACCTGATTGCAAACGACCAGCGAATCAACGAGATGGCATTTACCTTTCCCCTGGAAAAGATGCGGCTTGACCGCTTCAACGAGGCGCTGGCCGCCTTTGACATCGACCCCCTGCCCGAACAACACAGTGAGCTGCAGGGGTTGATGGTCGGATTCATCGACCTGATATTCAGGTGGAAGGGCCGCTATTACATTGTTGATTACAAGTCCAATTATCTTGGCGACTCCCCTGAGCAGTATGGGGCCGAACAACTGGCAGCAGCCATGCTGGAACATCGCTACGACCTGCAGTACCTGATCTATACCCTGGCCCTGCACCGGTTTCTCGGCTCCCGCATGGCGGACTATGACTATGAGCGCCACTTCGGCGGAACGTACTATCTCTTTTTGCGCGGCATGAACCCGCATTATCCTGCGGGCACCGGTGTTTTTGCCGCCAGGCCGCCGCTGGCGCTGATCAGGCGGCTTGATGGTTGCTGCCGGGGTGAGGAGGTCGCGGATGCTTAGCCTGTTGCAACATGCCCTGAAGCAGGGGGACATCAGGGACCTGGACCTTGAAATCGGTCTCTTCCTCGAACGCCAAAACGGCCGCCGCTCACCGGAGCTGCTGCTTGCAGCCAGCCTGGCCTCGGCAGCCGTGTCCAGGGGCCATACCTGCCTGCCCCTGGACCGGGCCTGCACCCTGCTCTCGCACAAGGACCAGAAAATTATCCCCGATCCCGACTCCTGGCGGGCTTCTCTGCTCGCATCCGGCCTGGTCGGAGAGGAAGACTCCACGGCCCCGCTCATCCTCGACGGCAAAAACCGGCTTTACCTGTATCGGTATTATCAGTATGAAAAACGGGTGGCCGACAGCCTGGGGACACGGGCCGCGGCCATTTCCGAGGTGGATGACAAGGCGGCCGCCGACCTTCTTGCCCGGCTGTTCCCGCAGCCAAAAGACGGGGACGAGCAGCTCACCTCCGCCGCCCTGGCCCTGCTCAAACCCCTGCTCATCATCAGTGGCGGTCCAGGGACCGGCAAGACCTGGACCGTTGCCCGCATCCTGACCCTGATGCGGACCTTAAGCCAAAAACCGTTGCGCATCGGCCTGGCCGCCCCCACGGGCAAGGCAGCGGCCCGTCTGCAGCAATCCCTGCAACAGGCCGCGGCCGGCGCCGGATGCGATGATCTGCAGATGGCCGCATCCTCGACCAGGACCCTGCACCGGTTACTCGGTTTTCGTCCTGATGCCGACGCCTTCCGCTATAACGAGTATTCACCCCTGCCCCTGGACCTGCTGGTGGTCGACGAGGCCTCGATGATCGATCTTGCCCTGATGGATGCGCTGCTCAAGGCCCTGCCGCCCGGGTGCCGCCTTATCCTGCTAGGCGACCGCTATCAGCTGGCATCCGTTGAAGCGGGCTGCCTCTTTGGCGATCTCTGCACCGGCGCCGATAACCGATGGTCTTTTGAGCTTTCCGACCGGCTATCACGGCTGACCGGTCAAAAAATACCGTCCCGCGGATCCGGCCCTGCCATCCACGAGGCAGTGATCACCCTGCGCACCGGGTTCCGGTTCCATGATACCAGCGGCATCGGAATGCTGGCGGCGGCGGTCAACAGCGGCGCCATGGAACAGGTTGAACAGTGTTGCCGGATGAACTGTCCCGACCTGCAGGTCGTAACCCCGGCTCGGGAAGACAGGGAACAGTGGCTGCGGGAGCGGATCATTGAAGGTTACCGGGCCATGCTGGAGGCAGCAACCGTGGAAGAGGCCTTTGCGGCCATGGAGCAGTTTCGTGTCCTCTGCGCCGTTCGCAGGGGACCTGCCGGGGTCGAGGGCATCAATCTCCTTGCCGAACGGGCACTGGTCAGCGCCGGGCTGATCACAAAAACAACGGAATTCTATCCGGGCAAACCGATCATTATTCGCCGCAACCAATATCAGATGCGGCTCTACAACGGGGATACCGGCATCCTTTGGCACGATGACCAGGGCAGGCTCAAGGCCTGGTTCATGTTGGCGGACGGCCATTTGCGCCCCTTTACACCGGCCAGGCTCCCCGCCCATGAGGCGGCCTTTGCCATCACCATTCACAAGGCCCAGGGGTCCGAGTTTGAGCAGGCGCTGCTGGTCCTGCCAAAAGAAGACAGCCGGGTCCTCAGCCGCGAATTGCTCTATACCGGCATTACCCGGGCCAGAAAACGGCTTGTTCTCTGTGCGGACCCGGAAATAATCGCCACCGCCGTCCGCAGGAAAACACAACGGTTCTCCGGCCTGGCCGATCGACTGCAAACGGAGAAAGGTGAATGAAAAAAGAGAAAAATGTTTTCAAAAATCTGTTTTTTGCGTTACTCATTCAGCAGAGATCAGAATGATTTCTGTAATATTTTTATCCGAAACTTGTTGGTTTATGTCAGTAGGAGCGGATTTATCCGCGAATAGCTCACTGAATTACCCAGAGAAACATGATAATTTCGCGGCTGAAGCCGCTCCTACGATCTTTTTCTTGTTCCACCACGCAACATGCGTGGTGAACAGGGTGATATTCCATTGTTCCATGACGCTTCATACCCGCTCTGCGGGTAAACAAAAACTTCAGGAACAAATCATTTTTATCATCTGTTGTGGCCGGGACGGTAAAATATGGTCCGGCCATGCTGGTTTATCCGGAGAATCATTATGAACTATTCCTCAGAAGTGGAAAAGATGCATTGCATTGCCCAGGGCCCCAACCACGGCCCGGCCCCCATTCCCCAGGAAGGTCAGTGGAACCAGGTCCGGCAGGTCACCGATATCAACGGCCTGACCCATGGCGTCGGCTGGTGCGCGCCGCAGCAGGGTGCCTGCAAACTGACGCTCAATATCAAGAAAGGCATCATCGAAGAGGCCCTTGTCGAAACCGTGGGCTGTACCGGCATGACCCATTCCGCCGCCATGGCCTCGGAAATCCTGCCCGGCAAGACCATCCTCGAGGCATTAAACGTGGACCTGGTCTGTGATGCCATCAACACCGCCATGCGGGAGCTGTTTTTGCAGATTACCTACGGCCGCAGCCAGTCCGCGTTTTCCGAGGGCGGCCTGCTCATCGGCGCCGGCCTGGAAGACCTGGGCAAGGGACTGCGCTCGGTCACCGGTACCATGTACGGCACCAACCTGAAGGGACCGCGTTACCTGGAGATGGCCGAGGGCTATGTCTGGGAGGTGGGCCTGGACGAGAACGACGAGATCTGCGGCTACAAGTTCGTCAGCCTTGGCCGGATGATGGACATGATCAAGGACGGCATGGACGCGGGCGAGGCCCTGGAAAAGGCCACCGGCACCTATGGCCGGTTCGGAGATGCCGTCAAAACCATTGATCCGCGCAAGGAATAGGAGAGGGGGAAAAAATGGCTCTTTTTGAAGGATACGAACGAAGAATAGACAAGATCAACAAAACCCTGGCCGAGTATTCCATCTCCAACCTCGAGGAGGCGCAAAAGATCTGCGCCGACGCCGGTGTCGATGTGTATGCAATAGTCAAAGAGGTGCAGCCCATCTGCTTTGAAAATGCCTGCTGGGCCTATACCGCGGGCACGGCCATAGCAATCAAAAAAGGACTGACCAGGGCCGAGGAAATAGCGCCTGCCCTGGGAATTGGGCTGCAGGCATTCTGCATTCCCGGCTCGGTGGCCGATGAACGAAAAGTCGGTATCGGCCACGGTAACCTGGCCGGCATGCTGCTTGCGGAAAAAACAAAATGCTTTGCCTTTATTGCCGGCCACGAATCCTTTGCCGCCGCGGAAGGCGCCATCGGCATCGCCCGCTCGGCCAACCGGGTACGCACCGAACCGCTCCGGGTCATCCTTAACGGCCTGGGTAAGGATGCGGCCTATATCATCTCCCGGATCAACGGCTTTACCTATGTCAAAACCCGGTTCGACTACGGAACCGGCGAGCTGCACGTGGTGGAACGGCGGCCCTTTTCCAAGGGGGAACGGGCGGCGGTCAACTGCTACGGCTCCGATGACGTGCGTGAGGGTGTGGCCATCAACCATCTGGAAGGAGTGGATGTCTCCATCACCGGCAATTCCACCAACCCGACCCGGTTCCAGCATCCGGTGGCCGGCACCTATAAAAAAGAATGCGTCCAACAGGGCAAGAAATATTTTTCCGTGGCCTCGGGCGGCGGCACCGGCCGTACCCTGCATCCGGACAATATGGCGGCTGGTCCCGCCTCTTACGGTATGACCGACACCATGGGCCGCATGCACTGCGATGCCCAGTTTGCCGGTTCATCCTCGGTGCCCGCCCATGTGGAAATGATGGGCTTTATCGGCATGGGCAACAATCCTATGGTCGGCGCTTCAGTGGCCGTGGCCGTGGCCCTTCAACAGGCCCTGGCCTGACGGCCCCCGGTAAGAGAGGCTGTTGGGCTGGTTTTTCACGGACCCGTCCAGTCCCTGTCAATTAACTTTCGGACCTGTTGCTCGTTCAGCAGGTTCGAAAGTTCCCTGTTCATTATCCGGTCCACAGGATTGTCCGAAGCCGCCGGTTCATAGGAAGAAGAGGCCTTCTGTGTCTGTTCCGGCACCTGCTGATAGACAATGGTCCGCCACTCCTTCTCCTGACCCCGGCAGGCTATGCCGCGACCGATGATCCGGTTATCATCCTCTGGAGCCAACATATCATAGCGGCGGCAAAACCTGTTGTGACGATCCATAAAGGTTGCCACCGGACTTACCCGGGCATGAAGTGCGCCAAGGGCGACGATGCGCCCGTCCGGGCTCCTTTCCAGGGCCCGGGCAAAGGAGGGACTGGTGACAATGGCCTGCACACCGGAACCATCTGGCTGCAGGGGCCGTTGTCCATAGTGCAGATAGAGACCACCGGCAAGCAGGATGACAACAACAAGGGCAAAGGCCGGTGCCGGCTGGGGTAATTGCCGGGAAAAAAACTGCTGCAACCGGGCAAATATCCCCTGTTTTGACCTGTCCCGGTCCGGATCATATTCCCGCACCGTCTTCAGCAGATGCGCCGGGACCTCTTCCCGCATGGGTGCATCATAGACGCCCTCGAGCATGGAGACCGTCTGCTCAAACATGACCGCCTTTTTCTGCAGGGCGGGATCGGATTCAATGGCCTCGCTGACGCGACGGGCCGTCTCCGGGTCGAGTTCGCCATCGACAAGGGCCATAACCATCTCATCGCTGCATAGATGTTCATCCATGGTTGCCATAGCTCTTACTCCGTGTTGCCCCGGTCCTGCCGGACAAGGGCGTACAGTTTTTTCCGGGCCCGGGCCAGGCGGCTCATCACCGTGCCGACAGGGACCTGCATGGTTTTAGCCGCTTCCTTATAGGACATGCCGTCGATACAGACCAGGGCCAGCACCTGCCGGTCTGCATCGCTCAACCGCCGCATGGCGGCGACAACGCCCTGTAATTGCAATTTTGCCTCCAGTTTTTTCATACCGTTTATGGCCCTGCCAAAAATCCGTCCCTCATCAAAGGGAACATGGGGTTTCTTCTTTCGCATGCTGCGGGTTTCGTCAATGAGCAGGTGATGGATGATGGCAAACATCCACCTGTCCAGCCTGCTTCCGGCCCTGAACTGTTTTCTCTGTGACAGCGCTTTTTCGCAGGCGGCCTGGACCAGATCGTCGGCCTCGGCCATATCACCGGTAAGGGAAAGGGCAAACCTGCGCAACCTGGGCAGCAGGGCCACCAGTTCTTCACGAAAGACGCGCTCCTCCCCGGCTGATCTCTTCATCGGCCAAAGGCCCGGCATTCCCTGCCGCAGCGCACCAGACCCCTGCCAAAGACAGGGTCCTTTCCCGGAACGCCGAGATCCTGGACATTTTTTTCCAGGACAGCCATCAGGCGGGGCAGGGATGCCTTTCTCCGCCATCGATGCCGGATACCGGCAACAAGGGCCGTGCAATAAGGCGCGGCAAAAGAAGTGCCCGACTTATAGCACATTTTGTCCCGGCCGCAGGGAACCGGCACCCGCACGCCGGGGGCGGCAAAATCGATATAGTCTCCCTGGTTGGCATCGGCAAAGGGACGGTGGAACCGGTCCACGGCCGTGACCGCGATAACGCCAGGATAGGCGGCCGGATAGGCGGGGGCGCCCCGGCGGCCGTAATTACCGGCCGCAGCCACCAGCGGAATATTACGACTGACAATCCTGTGGATGGCCATCTTGAGCACACCATTGTCCGGGCCGCTGAAACTTAAATTTATCGCCTCCACCCTGGCCGCCAGCAGCCAGTCTAAGGAACGGACAATGGCCAGCGCTGTTGCTTTTGGGTCATTATCTTTGCTGCCGGCAAAGGCAACGGCCGTAAACAGACGGGCTTCCGGCATCAGACCACAGAACCGGCCGCCATGGCAGCCGACCAGCAGCTCGGCAATGGCGGTGCCGTGTTCCATCGCCCCCTTTTCCTTTCCCCCGGCAAAACGTTTTTGTCTGATCCGCTGATGGGCAAGGGTTGGGACCCTGACATCAACACTGCCGTCCACCATACCGATGCGGACGCCCCGGCCGCAGGACGGGGATGATACCGGCCAGCGCACCATCGAATAAGGATATTCCCTGTCCGCATGCTGCCGTACTCCGGTCCCGTCAAGCTGATAGTAATGATTCAACATGATCCCGGACAGACCCTGCTTGTGCAAACGGGCCAGGACATTGTTACTGTCCTCGCCGGCCGGCACCTGCAGGGTGGTGACCGTCATACCGAGCCTGGGCAGCCGGTAAGAAGTGCTCTTCTGCAGCCCCTGCCGACGAAGCGCCTTTAATGTTGCCGGAGTTGCATTGACGGCCAGCAGAGTTGAAGCATCATAAGAGGAGGCATCGCCGACAAACATGGAACTGAAAAAAGCGGACACCTGGGCAAAAAAACCATTATGGGACGAATCGGAACAGCCGGTGCCGTCATGGTGGCCATCATCGTGACTTGCATGGCCGTCATCGCTATGGCCTTCACTGCTGTGACCACCCTCGCCACCGTGACCACCGCCGTCACCACCTTGTCCTCCTCCATCAGCTCCATGGCCACCGCCGGTGCCACTGCCTGCACCGGAGCCGCCTGTGCCACCACTGTCGCCATGTCCACTATCACCGCCGCCACTGTTTCCATGTCCACCGCCATGGCCTCCATCGCCACCTTCACCGC
>WFZC01000340.1 GCA_015489765.1 Desulfobulbaceae bacterium | reverse complement strand
GGAACTGTTTGTTTGCAGCCGGGTTGTCAGCTTCAACAAGTATCTCTTTAAGGGAGCCTTTTGGGGCCAGGCTACGGAGTTGTTCCAGTATAGATTGGAGCTGGAACTTGTCCAGGTCCTGACCCGGCAAGGTCTGGTACAGGGTGTCTATGAAGGAGGAAAGGGCAGTTGCATTTTCCCGATCACTTATTTTTGGTTCTGATGTAAAAATGGTGGACAACAGTTCTGCCAGCTGGTTGCCTGCGGTTTTGAGTTGTGAGGATGCTGGTGCCAGTGATGCGGTTGTGTTGGTATAAAAGTTCAGGGTGTCTCGTGATGTTGGAGAGAGGTTTTCTTCGCCAAGTTGCCTGGCAAGGAATGATGTTTCAGGCAGCAGCCTGGCCTCATTGGTGAGTAAATGGAGCGATTTTCCGATTTTACCGGTCAGGGGATCGGTGAGAATACGCAGCGTCACCCTGGGTTGGGTTCCGGTGACCTGGAGGTTGAGGCGTTGTCCGACCTGTAAAGGCGCTTTTGAGTCGGCAATCCACTGTTGTCCCTCAACATCGAGGACAAACTGATTGTCTGTTTTGCCGGTGATGGTTCCCTGGAGTACCTTTCCCTGGCTGAAGGGCGAGTGTTGCTGTCTGTTGCCCTGGTACAGGTTGATCCTGTCAACACGGAGACTCGGAGTCGTGGGCAGGACAGGTTCCATGGGACAAAGGAAGGGGAATTTTACTCAACACGGACCTTGTTTCGCAACTGGCGTCTCTGTTCCTGCAGGCAGCAGGAAATAATGATGTCCCGTGCTTTTCCTTCAATTTCAGTGATATTAAAGGCGACTTGAAAACGATTTTTGCGTAGTCGGTAGGTACGGACAACCCTGGCCATGCAGAGAACAGGCGCCTGTTGACCGGGCAGGTCTATCTCAAGCTGAATTCTGTTTGTATTGGCAGGTTTTTCAGGAAAAAGTGCGAGTACACCGCCGCCACTGAGATCAATGGTGGTCCCTGAGATTTCCCAGGCCTTGCTTTTTGTTTCCCGGGGACCAGGCCGGTAACTGGCACGTATGGGCGTGGAGATCATTACCCGGAAATATTCACGCATTGACTCGGGACTGATGGATTTCAGCGCGGTACACTCCAGGGTGCGCTCATTTTTGACCGTGTCTATCCGGATATTGAGATTGATTGAGCTGTCAGCATGTTTAACGATAAGACGGCAATTGCCGGCGTTTTCAACGGTTGTCCCATCCAGGGCATGGGGGGCAAAGACAAGGTCGAAAGACGGCGCATCGGCCTTTTTCAAGATACAGTTGAGCCGTTGGTCTTCTCCCTCCTTGAGCGGGATATCCACCGTTGCCATGGCATTATCGTTAAGTTGATTGATGATTTCTGTTATGCCTGCCACTCTATTGCCTTGATTTCAATATGTTTTCATGGAAATATCGACACCTTGATTGGTTGACGGGCATCGTCTTTTCCGGTGATTGCTGATAAAAAATCCGGCTCCAGTAATGGATGGTGGAATATGCCCGTTTTCTAACCCTTTTGGATTATTTACATATCTGAAAACGCCTCTATCTAACTCATATACCAGATGGGAAAAAAAATCAATAAACCTGAAATTGCACTTAGCCCGCATATGTCATAAAGGTCGTCGCCAAAGGCCTGAAAAGGCCATGAATGCAGATGGCAAGCAAAGTGAGACCTTCGAGAAACAGAGGAAAAAGGTCCGCAGACATACCGAAATATTTCGAGGAATCCTTTTTACGCTTTAAATTTCACGTCTGAAGCCGCTCCGGGCCCGGGTTTCGGGTAAAGCCCGCCTAAGAGGTGATCTCGGCGGGATGGAAAAAAGAGAAAGGGGGAGAGGGAAAATAGAAAATATACCGGACAAGGAAAAGGATTAGTCCACTTCAACTTCGATATGGTCGGCTTCGTTGTTACGCAGGGTCAGGGTGCCGCCCATGACCCTCAGGGCAACAGGATCATTGAGGGGGGCGCGTTGCTTGACGGTGATTGTTGTGCCGGGAACAAGACCCATTTCCCGGATGCGGCGTCCCAGCTCACCGCCGACCTTGACCGCGGTAATTACGCCGCTTTGGTTTATGTGCATGGATCGAAGGTTGATACGGGCCATATTGTTTTTTTTATCCGTTAGCAAAAAAGAAGAAATTTGGCATTGGGCAGTTGAGCCGCCGGAAAGATGGATTGGGATGCCGGCAGAAAAAAGTTATCGCTTCTGATTCGGCATCTCTTTATAAAAAAATTATTTCATATAGCCATACCAGGGGAAAGTCAATCTTTTTCCCCAGGCATGACGTAGAATATGCATTCTGCAATTATCCAGTATTAAAATGGAGATACAGACACATCCGTTAGTAAGGCTCTGTGCTTTTCTTGCTTGGGGAACAGGCAATCATATCTGCGATAGGTTCACTTTACGTCTCGCGGCTTCGCGTATCCGCATCCTTGCATCTGTTCCTGTTACGATATTTTCCGGACAGGAACAAGTGCAGGATTCAGGTTTTAACTTGACAAAATAACCTTGCGTTTTACTATGTTTGTCAAATATATTTTTTTCTTTAGTAATCCTGTTAAAATAAAAACAATATGAACACCAGCCTCGCTCTTAATCTGTTCCTACTTGGACTGCACAGGAAACCTGTGGCAGAGGGGGAGCGTTTATCCTGAACAACCAGGAACAAAAACGAATACACTCGGCCACGGTTTGAAAAAACCGTGGCTTTTTTTTTATCGTTTTCAGGAGAAAAAAATGAACAAGGAAGCCTTACGAAAATATCGTCCCTACCCAAAGATCGATCTACCGGATCGAAGATGGCCGGACAGGGTGATCGACAGGGTCCCGGCCTGGTGTAGTGTTGATCTGCGAGACGGTAACCAGGCGCTGATACAACCGATGAATCTTGAAGAAAAACTGGCAATGTTCCAGTTGCTTATTGATGTCGGCTTTAAGGAGATCGAAATCGGTTTCCCCTCTGCTTCCAAGGTGGAATTCGATTTTTCCCGGCTGCTGATCGAGTGCGACCTGATCCCGGACGGTGTCGTTATCCAGGCCCTGACCCAGTCAAGGGAACATCTGATTAAAAAAACCTTTGCCTCCTTTATTGGCGCTAAAGAAGCGGTGGTCCATCTGTACAACTCCACCTCCACCCTGCAGCGTCAGGTGGTATTTAAAAAGGGACGTCGCGAGATTATAGAACTTGCCGTGCAGGGGGCAAAACTCATTGCCAGAGAAGCCGCGGAAACCGATACCTCCATCCGGTATGAATATTCACCCGAGAGCTTTACCGGTACCGAGCTGGACTTTGCCGTGGAGATCTGCGATGCGGTGATGGAGGTCTGGAAGCCGACCCCGGAGCAACCGGTCATCATCAATCTGCCGGCCACCGTGGAAATGGCCACACCAAATATCTATGCCGATCAGATTGAATGGTTCATCCGTCATATGAAGAATCGTGACTGTGCCCTGATCAGTCTGCATGCCCATAATGATCGCGGCACAGCGGTCGCGGCCACGGAACTTGCGCTCATGGCCGGGGCGGACAGGGTGGAAGGCACTCTGTTTGGAAACGGGGAGCGGACCGGTAACGTTGACATCCTGACTCTTGCCCTGAACATGTTCAGCCAGGGGATTGATCCCGGGCTTGATTTCTCCAACATTAACCGGGTGATCAAGGTTTATGAAAACTGTACCCGCATGCACGTTCATCCGCGCCATCCCTATGCCGGTGAACTGGTATATACCGCCTTTTCCGGTTCCCATCAGGATGCCATCAACAAGGGCATGAATTTTATCGAGGAGCAGAAAAGCGAACTGTGGGCCGTGCCCTATCTGCCTATTGATCCCCGTGATGTCGGTCGTACCTATGAATCCATTATCCGCATAAACTCCCAGTCTGGCAAGGGCGGCGCCGCCTATGTCATGGACAGGGAATTCGGTTTTAAACTGCCCCGGGCCATGCAGCCCGGTTTTGGCAGGGTCATCCAGGAAGAAACCGACAGGGCCGGCTGTGAGCTGCCGGCAGAGGCGGTTTTACAGACCTTTGAAAAAGAATACCTGCTCAACGAGGGCTGTTATCGGCTTGTCTCATTTCACGTGTTAAAACGTCATGTTGACCAGCAGGAAGAGATCTCGACGGCCGAGGTGGAAGCGACTCTTTTTATTGACGGTAACGAGGTTTCGGTGCAGGGATCGGGCAATGGCCCTCTGGACGCCTTTTGTGATGCCCTGAAAAGCGGTACCGGCCTGGATTTCTCCCTCCATTCCTACCATGAACATGCGTTGACCAGGGGATCTTCTTCCAGGGCCGTGGCCTATATTGAAATCATCAATGAACGGGGTGAGAGTTGGTGGGGCGCGGGCCTTGACACAGACATTATCATCGCCTCAATCAAGGCCCTGCTTTCCGCCCTTAATCGCAACTGCCTCTATTACCGGGAGCATCATGATGACCAATAAACCAGCATGGCTGGACCAGATTGGCCGGCTACAACAAACAATGAAAATCTCCGGCTCCGGCATGGGCAGCCATGTTCTCCGTGGGCGATTTTCGGTTAAACTGGTAAAGATGGCGCTTGCCATTGTCCTGATCTGTTGTTTTCTGCTCTCTTCCGCGGAAGCCGAAGTGATTGGCAAGGTAAGCACCACATTTAAAATGATCGGCGCCAATGACAAGATTGTTATCGAGGCCTTTGATGATCCCGATATACCGGGAGCGACCTGTTATGTGAGCAGGGCCAAGACCGGTGGCATTTCAGGGGCACTGGGCGTGGCCGAGGACAAATCTGATGCCTCGCTCGCCTGCAGGCAGACAGGGCCGATCAGGCTGACAGACAGGATCATTCAGGGGCGGGAAGATGGACGCAGGGTCTTTAAAAAATCGACCTCTCTATTATTTAAGAAACTGCAGGTTGTCCGGTTCTACGATCGAAAGCGTAATGTTCTTGTTTACTTGAGTTATAGCGATAAACTTGTGGAAGGTTCGCCGAAAAATTCCATTTCCACCATTGTCATTCGTCCCTGGATCGGGGACAAGGGCATTGTGACCCCGAAAATTGGTCATAAATAAAGGCACGGCTGGCAAGATGGGCTGGCTGGTTTTACGGAACTGTTCTGTTGCTCTGCAACACGGTGATTACTCTTCCTTGCTGACAACACCCTCCATTGCCACACATTCTTTGCAGAAATCCTGGGTGGTGGATGGACTCTGGCAGCTGGAGCAGTAGTGCCGGTTGCAGCTCTTGCATGCTTTGAGGGAATCAGCCTTTTTGCCACAGATTTCACAGCGTTTTTTCGATGTACCCATGGGAATCCTCCTTGGCGGTGTATTTCCTTTTCAGTAGGTTATCACGAAATATGATAAAAATGCACAGGGAAAAAGAAGAATCGATTGTCGACGTTCGGGGTGATTGCTGAAAAGGATATAAAGACGTAAGGTTACGTCTGAAAAAGATGGCGCCTGGTCAACGTTTCCGCCTACTGGTCGATGCATCCATCGCCGGCAGAATGGACCGGGTGATTGTGATAAATGACGGCAGAATTGTCACCAAAAAGACGGACCTGAACGGCACGATGTACGAGGTGGAAAAAATCTGATGCTGCAGACAGTTCGCCGCCTTGAACAAGTGTCATATATCCAGCTGTTTATTGCCCCTTGTTTTACCAGGTTGTTGGTACGGCAAATTTGATGGACAATACCGCAACAGGCGGTATAAGAAAAAATCCCCGGCCGCAAGAACAGCGGTCGGGGATTTTTTCTGAGGTATGCAAATTTTTGTACTACCAGGAAGTGAATAAAAACCGTATTTGTGAAACAGGCGCTCGTTTATTGCCAGTTTTTATTATCAAGAATGGTCCCTTGGGTTGAGATAACCACCTGGCGGACGGCGACTGTGGCCCCGGCATCGGTGTAGGCTTTTTTGACGATCTGCAGCATGGTGGAGCAGCAGGGGACTTCCATGATGAGAATGGTGATGGAGTTGAGCGTTCTGGTTGTAAACAGTTCTGTAAAGCGATCAACATACATCTGCTGATCATCAAATTTGGGACACCCCATCATGACAACCCGGCCGGCAATAAAGTCCTTCTGCAGCCCGCCATAGGAAACAGCGGTACAGTCGGCGGCAATCAGCAGGTCACAGTTTTCCAGAAAAGGGGCAGTGGGCGGAATGAGCCTGATCTGCACCGGCCAGTGGGACAGGGCGCATCCCTGCTGTGATGTCGGTTCATTGGCGGCCTGACACGGTGTGATCGGCTGCATGGTTTTCAGCTGTGCCGACGGGCAGCTCCCCCCGGCCTTTGGTGCATCCTGTTCTTTCTTTTCGGCAAGAAATTCTTCTACCGCAGCTTCATCGAATTCCTCTGCTTCCCGTTCAATGATCTTCAGGGCGCCGGTGGGGCAGGAGCCGAGACAGGCGCCAAGGCCGTCACAGAGATTGTCGGCGACCAGTTTTGCCTTGCCGTCAATGATCTGCAGACTGCCCTCGGCACAGTCGGGAACGCATTCACCGCAGCCGGTGCAGAGTTCCTCATCTATCTGGATGATTTTTCTCATTACTTTCATGGATTATCCTGTATATTTTATAATTTTTTAGTTTTTTTGATTGCGATCATCACCGGCAGCAGCGGCGATGTTTTTTCACTTGCATCATTGCACAAATCTGCTTAATACCTTTTTGCCCTGCCGGGCCCCTTCCTCTGTCATAAAAGAAGAGGCAACGATTTTATCAAGTTGTTCCCTGGAATGTGGTTTTTCCTGGTACAGTTCCGTCATGTTGACGATCAGGTCGGCATCGTAGAGGACCTTGAAATTCGTGGTCTCTTCGTCCCTGGGTGAATGGTGATGGCCGATTATATCGCAGACCTCGTCTATCAGCTCGGCTGGCGCTTTTAGTTCGGTTAGTATCTCGCGGGCCACGGGCGGCCCTTCGATATGTTGATATTTGGCTGAGGAGGAGTTGTATTTTAATTCGGCGTTCTTAATTCCGATGTCATGCAGGTAGGCACAGGCCATGATAACCATCATGTCACCGTCTTTCTGTGCCTTGCCGATTGTTTCCGCATGGCTGGCCACGTCAAGGGCATGCTGGATCCGTCTGGAATCGGTATCAAAATATTTCCGCATGGCAATGGCGATACGGTCTTTGAACAGATCGCTCTGCCGGGCGATCAGCTCCGGCGGCATGGCGCCAAGGCATTGTTCCGCATGCGGACAGTAGGAGGCGCAGCCAAAATCCATCTTGGGATTGAGCATGCGGTGGCCGCATTGACTGCATTTCCGCTGGCTGTCGTCCTTGAAAAATTCGATACTGTGGCCGCAGTTCGGGCATTGGGCCTCAAAAACATCCTCTCCGCTCCAGTAGCGGCTGTCCTGTCCAGGGCATTTCATGGCGGTCCTCGTTGATGGCGTCGTAAAAACTTCGATCGACTGCGTCGTGTGTTTCGGGGCGATTCGCGGGCATACTACCTGTATAGTTGAGATCCGCCCCGGAGTACCACTCCTCGGAGTCTACGCTTCGCTCCGCTTACCTGTATATCTGTGTTTTTACTTAGCCATCTTTATGCATTGTCTGTACTTTTTACGAGTTAATCCTCGTTGTCTGTCAGAGTCTTCTAGTAGTTCCTTGTCTGGGGGCGCGCTTATGCCAGCACATTTCTCTGTAGTTCTTCAATACCAACCCGTTCCATAAAACGCGCGCTTCTTGTTTTATATTTGGCCGTTGTCAGGTAGTAATTAAGGGTTTTTTTAACCAGTTCCACGGCCTGATCATCGCTGAGCTCTTCGGCGACCAGGTCACCGATTCTCGGCTTGCCGGCCGCATTACCGCCAAAGATGAGTCGCCAACCTTTTTTTTCAGCAATCAGACCGATGTCGCGCATCCATGATTCACAGCAGCACATGCGGCAGCCGGAGATTCCAACCTTTACTTTGTAGGGCAGGGGACCTGCCAACTCCAGAGCGCCAATGGCCTTGGCCATCTCTTCGGTTGGCCTGCTTCCGAATTTGCACCAGTTTTTACCGGGACAGGCCTGTACATAATGGACACGGTTTCTGGCATGGGGCGGTTTGGCGGGCAGGCCGAGTTCCTGGACAAGCTCCTTATGTTTTTCCGGTTCCAGGCCATGAAAGAAAAAGCGTTGGGCGCTGGTCACCTTGACCATGGGAATATCATACTTGCGGACAAGTTCGGTAATACGTTCCAGATCCTGCAGGCTGAGCATTCCGGCGTTTATTCCAGGCATGGGGCAAAAGGTTTTGTGGTTTTCTGTGGTCGTCACTTTTCATCCTCCGGAAACAGGGCCGAACCGGCAGGTTCGGCCCTTGATAAAAATTACCCGGCATGAATGAGGAGAAGACTTTCTGGTTTATCCCAGGATGGCCTTCAGATCATTTTCCGGGGTGTCAACGGGTTTGATCGCAAAGGTATCAACCAGGAACTGGAGAACAGCCGGGGTGATAAATGCCGGCAGGGAGGGTCCGAGGCGGATATCTTTAATTCCGAGATACAGCAGGGTCAGCAGGATTGCAACCGCTTTCTGCTCATACCAGGAAATTATCAGGGACAGTGGCAGATCATTGACATCACAATCAAAAGCATTTGCAAGGGCAACGGCAATCTGGATCGCGGAATAGGCGTCATTGCACTGGCCCACGTCAAGAAGACGCGGAATACCGCCGATATCACCCAGGTCCTTGTCAAAGAACCGGAATTTGCCGCAGGCAAGGGTCAGGACCATGCAATCAGACGGCACCTGCTCAACAAACTTGGTGAAGTAATCACGTCCCGGCTTGGCGCCGTCGCAACCGCCCACGAGGAAGAAGTGGCGGATATCCTTGTTTTTGACAGCTTCAATCACCTTGTCGGCAACTCCAAGGACGGCATTGCGGGCAAAACCGACCATGACCGAACCCTTGTCGACATCGTCCTGCCATCCATCCATGGCCAGGGCCTTTTCGATGACCGGGGAGAAATCCTTGTCAGCGATATGGGTTACTCCGGGCCAGCCGACCAGGCCGGTGGTGAAAATCCGGTCCTTGTAATCCTCGCGCGGTTTCTGGATACAGTTGGTGGTAAACAAAACCGGTCCGGGAAAGTTTGGAAACTCCTTGTGCTGGTTTTGCCAGGCGGTCCCGAAGTGGCCATAAAAATGGTCATATTTCTTCAGCTCGGGATAACCATGACAGGGTAGCATCTCTCCGTGGGTATAGATGTCGATGCCCTTGCCTTCGGTCTGTTTGAGCAGCAGCTCTAGATCGTGCAGGTCATGACCGGTGATGAGGATACATTTATTTTTTCGATGGCCAAGGGGAACCGAGGTGGGGACAGGATGGCCGTAGTTGCCGGTGTTGGCGGCATCGAGCAGCTCCATGGCCTTCAGGTTGATCTCGCCGGCCTTCATGGCCACCGGGATGCAGTCTTCAACGGTCAATCCTTCGGCAAGCAGGGCTGCCAGTGCTTCATAGATAAAACCGGCGACAACGGGATCACTCTGGCCGAGGATGGCTGCGTGGTCACCGTAGGCGGCAATGCCTTTTAAGCCATAGAGCAGGGTCTGTTTCAGGGAACGGACATTTTCGTCTTTGTCAAGTTCCTGGATAAAGTTCAGCTCGGCACCCTGTTTTGCCAGGTCCTCAACAGTGGAAGCGGGCGTAAAAGTGGCAGCCGGATGATCGAAGTCCGTTTTTCCACCGGCGGCCGCAACCTTTGCTTTTAAATCCTCACGTAATTCAACCGCCTTGTTGATCATGGGAATAAAACGTTCCGGATCAAAATCAACATTGGTCAGGGTTGAAAAAATTGCCTCCATGGTAAAACGGTCCATGTCCTCGTCAACAATACCTTTCTGCCGGGCCTCATTGGCAAACAGGGACATGCCGCAGAGGGCGTAAATGAGAAGATCTTCAATGTCGGCGACTTCTTCGTTTTTGCCGCAAACGCCGATGGTTGTACAGGCAATACCTTTTGCCGTCTGTTCGCACTGGTTGCAATACATAGTCTGTCTCCTTTGTGTGGAAATGTTGTAAAAAATCGGGTCGATTTTCATGGCTGCCATTGACCCGGCATGCCAACTTTGGTTTTCTTTTGTTGCTGGTTTTTATTTTTTTCTGTAAGTCGGTGTCAATTCCTGTCCGGTTTTCTTGCATCCGGGAGGTTAATTGGATACCATCTCAATCTGTAACGGTAAGTATCATACCCACATTGTGTCAACCTTCCTTGACCTGAATCAAGTTTTCTCTTTTTATCCGAAAATAGCCCGCGTAGTTGTATCCTTTCGGACTATTTTCATCATTTGTTGTGGCTGGGACGGTAGATTATGGTCCAGCCATGCTGGTTTATCCGAAAATAAGGTTACGCATGTTATTGCATGTGCTGTAGTGTAGGAGCGAATAGAGCTCACCCGATTACCTGGATAACTATGAAAATTTCGCGGCTGAAGCCGCTCCTACGGGTTTTGGTTGAGGGTAAAACCCGCCTTAAACGTAACCTGTTAATTTCCATGGTTTTTTATGACGTTAAGGCATGCTGGCTTACCCGCGAACAGACTTACGCATGTTTTTGGTATAATCTGCTGATTTTCAAGGTTATGCCGTCAGGACATGCCGGTTTACCGAAAAAATATGGAAAATAAAAAACAGTTTATCGCCGATAGTTTTCTTTTTACCGGCATATCCTCTAGCCAACTCGCTGAACTTGCGGAAATATCTCATGTGAAAACCTACGGGCGGGGCGAGGCGGTCTTTTTCGAAGGTGAAGAGGCCGATGGGTTTTATATGGTTATTGAGGGCAAGGTGAAGATCTTCAAATTATCCATGGAGGGAAGGGAGCAGATTCTCCATATATTCGGCAGGGGAGAGCCCTTCGGCGAGGTGGCTGTTTTTCAGGGGCGTCCCTTTCCTGCCAATGCAGCGGTTTTGGGAAAGGGAAAATTATTGTTTTTCCCAGGGCCGGAGTTCATTCGCCTGGTCCATGGAAATCCATCCATTGCCTTGAACATGCTGGCCATGTTTTCTATGCGGTTGCGTCGGTTCGCCACCCAGATAGAACATCTTTCCCTAAAAGAGGTGCCGGGCCGTTTGGCCTCCCATCTTCTTTATCTCAGCCGGGAACAGCACAACCGCGAACAGGTGACCCTGGACATCCCCAAGGGACAGTTGGCCAGCCTGCTGGGAACCAGCCCGGAAACCCTTTCCCGTATCTTTGCAAAAATGAGCGAAGAGGGAATAATTCGCCTGCAGGGTAAGGTGATCACTCTTCTTGACAGGGAAAGGTTGGAGGCTTTTTAGGAGCGCCGTCGGCTGCGTGGAGCATGATAAGGTTTTTAATATGAACAAAGGTGTCTTTTTCCATATCAAGAAAGGCAATGCCCATACCCTTTTCATCAACACGACAAACCTTGCCGTGGACGGTGAAGTCCATGGAAGAGGAAGCTCCCTGGATGGAAATTTTCAGGCAGCAGAGAGATCCCAAAGGCAGCATTTTTTCAGGGACAAGGTAAATACCCATCAGGCTTATATCCCTGGAATCGGCTTCTGCCCTGACCGTTCCGTCTTTGGTCATAATGGATACCCGGCTTTCAAACCGTATCCGCTCATCCTGTCGTCGCTCCCGATTCATTCTTTTTCTCGGTGTGATTTTGTCTGCAGGGGTGCCATTGCCACGGTAAGCGATTGCGCCTCAATTATGTAGTTGCCGTCGACGACGGCCACTGTCGGCGGCCGGTGATTGAGTTCAAAGTAATCAAAGCCGGGCCGTAATTTTTTCCAGAAACCGATCCACGGCGAGCTGCGGAACTTAAACAGGTTGCGTGCAGTCAAGCGAAAAGGAAAAATGTGGAGATCAAAATGGTCCTGGCCGGCGCTCAGTGCCGAGTGGGCCAGGAGATATATTTCCTCCATTTGGCGATTTCCCATGGCAAAGCAGCCGCGGGAGGAACACTCGCCATGGACCATGATTGAACTGCCGGTTCTGTTTCTGGCCCGATCAAAGCTGTTGGGGTAGCCGACGTTAAAAGCGAGATGATAACTTGAGTTGGGATTCATCTGCCTGGCGGAAACCGTATAAAAGCCTTCCGGGCTCTGCCAGTCTCCCTCCATAAGCTTTGGTCCGGGGTATCCGGAGTAGCAGCATATGGGATATTTCTTAAAAAGATGAAAGGAATTGTCTTTTTTAAGCCAGATTTCCAGTTCTCCCGGAATTTTGAAAATGCGCATGAAAACGGGCTGGCCCAGGGAAAAACCCTTGTCAGCAAGCTCACCTGCTATCCTTGTCCTGGCATTTTTTAGCAGGCTGGCCGCCCTTGGCGTCAGGGAAGGGGCAGCGCCGGCAGAAGAAACGAACAAAAAAAGAGCAATGAAAAAAAGAAGGGGGAGAGTTTGTGTCAGGGCTTGGCCTGCGCCAAAACCAGGATTGGGCCCTATATTGGTCCGGAAAGCTGGATTCTTCATGTGTCCTTCATCCATAAAATTTGTCCGGTTGCCCGCAAGAGGCGGGATGATATAATCTGCAGCTAACAGGGTGTCCGGCACCCTGTTAGACGTGTAAACATTCTATAAAGTGGTGTTCACCTTGTCCAGCGCAAAAAAAACTTCAGGACTGGACAGGACCATTTTCCAGGACAGGGCAGATTCAGATGGCTGTATACTGTTCAGGGAGGCGGGGTGTCAGGCAATATGGTGCAGACGACAGCCCGTTTTTTATGGGGGCCATCGAATTCACAGAAAAAAATGTTTTGCCAGGTGGACAGGCCCAGTTTGCCGTTAATGAGAGGGATGGTTTCCGAGGGGCCTATCAGGCCGGATTTCAGGTGGGCATCCCCGTTTCCATCCTGTCGGTCGTGCAGCCAGACACCACGAGGAATAATTCCGGCCAGCAGGTTGATAACATCGGTTTGAACAGAGTCATCCCAATTTTCCTGGATCATAATTGCACTGGTCGCCCCCTGGGCATAGAGGGCAACCAGTCCGTTTTCGATCCCGCAATCCCGGACGACTTTTTCTACCCGGTCGGTAATATCGACCAGGATTTCCCGGCGTGACGTTGAGAATTCGAGGATCTGGCGCATTTTCGGTTCAGGCGTTCTCTTTTTTCTCTTTCTCCTTCTGGGCGGCGGCATAGGCCGTGGCCGCGCATTCATTCTTGCCAAGATCAAGCTCTTCCTGTTTGTCCGCGTCAAACTGGACAAGGTTTGCATTGGCCTGCCTGATCAGGGCGTATTCCTTGGGCTGCGGTCGCATGTTATCTTGGATAAATGTCATGAAATCATTGAGATTATCAATCTGGTAGATATCCTTGTTCCGATCCATGATCCGGCCAAGGGACATGGCAAAAACAAGGGAGTCGTTGGCTTCTTCCCAGTCCATGTAATGGCCGGGAAGGACTATGAGGTTTTTATCAAGTGTTTTCACCAGGTTCATGGAGTTAAAGAGCATTTTGGCCCACTCGATGGCCTTGCCGCCCAGGTCGGGTCTGCCAATGGAGGTGATAAAGACCATGTCACCGCTGATCATGAAACGCTCATCAACGATAAAGCTGGTCGATCCGGGCGTGTGACCCGGGGTAAACAGCACCTTTACCTCGGGGCCACCGTTGCTGAAGGTATGTATTTCCCCGTCCTTCAATGAGATATAGTTATTTTTTGAACCTTGGAAATCACCATCATTGCCGAGAAACTCGGCGCCGCTGCGGGCGGCAATATCGCGGCTGCCGGCAATGTAATCGGCCTGGAGATGGGTCTCAAAAGTCTTACTAACCGTGCATCCTTTTTCAGCCGCAAAGTCGAGGTAAAAATCAACGGCCCTCGAAGGATCAAAAAACATGATTTCATTCCCTGAAACAAGGCCATAACTGCAGGAGGCCTTTCCCGGTCGAATAAACTGGTACAACTCATACTCCATACCGGGATTGACAAGTTTTGGGACAAGCAGGTTACCCCATGTTTTGATACCGCCGGCAAGGTAACCGACATTATCAAATCCATGTTTGTCGAGAATCTCGGCAACATATTTTGCCGACCCCTCCTTGGCGCAGACTATGCGGATATCTCGTCCCCTGGGAATCCGGGCAACGCATTCATCCTCGATTTCCATGAAGTCATAATAGGAAATATTCATCAATTCAAACGGGTAGGGACTTTCGACGTGAAATCGTTTGAAATCCTTGTCGTTGCGAACATCAAGGACAATGATATCCTCCCTGTTGGTCAACCAGTTGAAAAGATCAATCGCCTGGTAAGTAAAAACGGACATTCGTATTCCTCCGGATTGTTGGACCCCATTTGTTAATGCGCTTTGGGGCTGTCATGGTGATTGTTTGTTAAGGTGTCAACCTATAATATTTATTGATAACAATAATTATATCAAACAAGGAGAAATTGTCGATAAATAAAAGGGGAAAATAAAATTTTACGGGTTCGATGAATGAGACTACGCAGGTGTTTGGACCAAACGAGGTGGTCATGGGAGTGATTGATGCAAACCAAATTATTTAATGGGAACAAGACATGGCGTGGGTTCTGATAGCTCTTTTATACGGATGATAGTGAACGTACAGGAATGCGGCAACCCTGATAGGTTACTCAAATACGGTTGCCATATTCTTTATTTTCATGATTCTGTCACAGTAAGGAAGCATCCTGTCGTCATGGGTCACCATGATGATAGCGACCTCCTGTTCCTCAGCGATTTGTTTCAACATTTTTACCACATCCACTGAACGCTGCATGTCTAGAGCCGCTGTCGGTTCATCGGCCAGGATGATCTGTGGATTATTGACCAGGGCCCTGGCAATGGCGACCCGCTGGTTCTGGCCGCCTGATAACTGCGAAGGCATGGCTTTTGCCTTGTCGGCAATGCCGAAATAATGGAGTAATTCTTCGGCCTTTTTTTTCGCTGTTTTTTCATCAATCTTGTTGGCCTGCGGGAGCAAGGTCAAGTTGTCAATGATATTCAAAAACGGGATGAGGTAGTGCGCCTGAAAGATAAACCCGATTTTTTCTCTTCTAATTTTTCTGGTTTCCCTGGTCAGCCACTTGTCATCATAGACTGTTTCGTCACCAAGCCGGATTTTTCCCGAAGTCGGTTCTTCAACACAGCCGATCATCATGAGAAGAGTTGTTTTACCTCCCCCGCTTGGAGCGATAAGCGCGATCAGTTCACCCTTATTGATTGTAAATGAGGCATTTTTAATGACTTCGACAAGGCTGTCGCCGTCCCCGAACGATTTACAGAGATTTTCGGCACGTATTGCTATTTTTTTATTCATGTCAGCCTCCTATGGCTGAGGCTGGATCAGCGTTGATCACTTTTTTTACGCCGACAAATGATGCGGCTATACTTGCGACCACTACTACACCAAAAAGAATCCACGCATCAGGTATTTCCAGGACTACTCTTTTGGGAAATTTTGAATAGATAAGATGGGAAAAGATATTGCCGAATATAAAAGCCAATATACCGAGGAGTAAGGTTTCCTCAACAATCATCCTCACGATCATGCTGTTGGGCAGTCCCATCAGTTTCATGATGGAAATTTCTTTCATTTTTTCCAGGGTCATGGTGTAAATGATAAGTGAAATGATAATGGTGGCAACGATAACCAGGATAGCGGTGAACATACCTATCTGCTTTGAGGCCTTTTCAACGACATATTTTGTTAGAACTGCCCGTTGCCGGTCTTTGGTGTATACACTTTTGTGCTGCCATTTATGTATATTTCGAGCAACGGTTTCCGTATCGTATCCGGGAAGAACCGTCGCAATAACAGCATTGACCATGTGGGTGTCCCGGTTAACAATCCCCCGGGCCCGATCGGTTTGTATTCGCTTGTTTGAATACGAGAACTGCAATTCCTGCGCATCCTTGATACTGATATACACCAGGAGATCGCCGCCGGAGGAGACCGTGCCGTGCGTGATGCCGACAACCGTATATATATTACGCCCGAGCTGTATCTTGTCGTGCAGTGAAAATCCCGTTTTATCGGTTACAACGATTTCGTAATGATCGGTTTTCAGAGGGCGCCCGCTGGTCAACCTTGCCGGATTAATAGGGCTGATGGAACCATAGACATCATATCCAACCGCAAATACACGAATTTTACTCTTCTTTTTAGGCAGTTGAATGTTTTGAAATGTGATGATTCCGCTTTTTTCAATTCCCTGAAAAGAACGAATTGTATACTGAAGATCATCATGTACCCGTGATGCTTCTGCAAAGGGGCCCAACGTCCCTTCCTGCACAATCCACAGGTCCACATTTAAGTCATTGAGCAACACCTCGGCATCGACGATCATTCCACGATAGACCCCTATCATAATCAGGACAATGCCGAGCAGCATGCCCACACCCATGGCGGTAACTATAAACTTGCCAAGCGTGTGCCTGATATCTTCTTTGGCGAGATGAATCATTGATAGATCCTCATGCCCTCATTGAGAGATTTTTTGTGGTTGTCCGGGATGAGAATTGAAGTGTTGCTATCTCCATTTGCTATCGCCATTTCAGAATCATTGACGGCTACTGTCTTGATGGTCAGAAAATGAGCCCGTCCATTGCGCACAACCCACACGCCCGCCTTCCCGTTTCTCTGTACCACTGTGGTAAGAGGAATTTTGACAACATGATCATACTTGCGCACATTAATGATCACCCTGGCCTGCTCATTGATAAAAAATGGTTTTGGCAGGGTCGTAAATGCAACATTTATAGTACGCTCAAGGGTGACGGGATCCGTCATGGCATCAATTCTTTTGACTACGCCCTTATATGTTCTGTCAGGTTGTGACCGGAGGACAATGCTCGCTTCCTGAGATGGTTTGACCTGTGCGCTTATCCGTTCATCAAGTTTCACCTCAACCCATAATGATGCAGGGTCGACAATCTTCAAAATTGTTGATGAAGGTTGCACATATTGGGCAACCTCTGCCTCTTTTATGAAGACATATCCATCTGTTGGAGAATAAACCCGTAAACGGTCAATTTTTTCTTGAAGGGCATCGACCTGCTTTGACGCCGCCGCAACACCAGAGCGAGAAGATTTAATTCTTGATTCAGTTGCTTTAATGGCGGCCCGAATACCCTGCAAATCAGCGAGGGCTTTATCATATTCAGCCTTGGCCACAAACCCCTGTTTGTAGAGTTTTTTATAACGACTAAACGTTATCTGCAGAAGGGTTCTCTGCGCCTCTTGATTTCCCAAATCACCTTGCAGGGCTTTAACTTCATACTCAGCTTTTTTAAAATCAGCGCTTGCTGTTTCAAGTTGCCGGGGTAAATCCACACCGTCCATGACAATTAACAGGTCCCCTTTTTTGACCCATCTTCCTTCGTCGGTTAAAATTTGGAGAATTTTCCCTCCTGTCTGTGCCGTAATGGAATAGATATTGAGTGCATTAACATTACCAATACCCTGAACGGTAACGTTGAGTTGACCGGAAATAGGGTGGACAACTGAAAATGTATGCTTTGGGACAAAGACCTTAACGTAAACAACCAGTCCAAGGGCTGCGATGGCGACAACAGTCAGGAGATATTTGATAACCGGTTTCATATGGTTTTTCCTTGTAAATATTCTAATCGATGAATTGTGCGGCTTCTGTCATAGGTGGCCTGGAGAAGCCCGAGTTGGGCATCCAGCTTCACGGCCGTTGCGTCCAGAACCTCAATATAGGTCGCAAGTCCCTCCCGATAACGTCCTTTCATGACCTCTTCGGTCTGCCTGGCGGACTTGTACTGTACGTTTTTTGCCTTGATGGTATGCTGATATCGTTTCAGGTCGGAGAGTAAGGTTCTGAATTCCTGCTTCAGTTCCAACACCTTTGCGTTATATTCGTTGCCGGCGCTTTGTTTGTCGATGAAAGCCTGTTCCTCCCTGGCCGAAAGCCGGCCGCCGGTATACAGTGGAATGCTGAGCATTACGCCGACGAGGCTCGAATCATAGGAATTAAGTGTGTCTATATGCGAGTACGAGGCCAGGGCATCAATGGAACCATAGTGTGAAGCTTTTGTTGCCTGATAGAGGAATTCATTTTTTTTAATCTTTTTCTCAATGCCTTGCAGTACCGGCGAATTCTCAAGTACGGATTTTTCATCAACTCTATCTACCACGGTCTTGATTCCGGGATTCTCAAAGGTCATGTTTTGCGGGATGGGTTCTCCGATGTACAGGGAGAGCACCATTTCCGCTTTTGTAAGATTTGACTCCGCTATGGCGAGGTTGTCTTTCGCAATAGAGGTTGAGGATAAAAAACGTGTTGCATCCGCACTCGTTTTAAGGCCCTGATCGACGAAAGCCCGCGCCTGTTCGTAAAGAGCTTTTTTTGCCCGAAAATCATGTTTTCTAACATCAATAGCCTTTTGTTGCACAAGAACCAGTTCATATTGAAGTTTGACCTTATAGGCGAGCAGAGCCTTTGCATCCTGAAGGGATAATCCGGCAATTTCCTGCTGGGTTTCCTGGGCCTTGATGAGGGAATTGGTTCGGGAAAAATCCCATATTTTCTGCTTGAGCGTTACACCCATCCGCCAACCGTCATCGTTCCGGGTATTAAAGATACCATTGGCTGGAAAAACATAGGTTCGGGTCGGATCATATTCAGCCTCAAAGGAAAGCTGCGGTAGATAATCAGACCGGGTAATGTCGACTTCCTTTTGACTGGATTCGACCTGCAAGAGGAAACGTTTGATATCCGGATGAGTATGCAGGGCTTTTTGAATGCAGTTCTGCAGGCTCAACGGTTGACCGTAGAGAGGATCCAACATGCCGAAAAGGAGCAATAGGATACATAGACTGGTTTTTTTCACTGCCTGTTCCTTTTATATTTTTGTGCGGTAGACGCTCTCAATACCGTGCGAAAAAATCGCGCTGATAATATCTGCGTACCTCTCATTTGAAAGCTCAGCCAGCTCTCCTGGCTGAACCTGTTTCATGACCGGGTTGAAAAGAAAGCGAGACGCCATCATGGACATGAGTATTGAGCTGAAGATGACCGGTGGAATGGATTTTTTCATTGTGGAATCCACTGCAACCGGCTCTAAGAGTGCTCCTATGGTTTCGACCATCTGCTTGCCCCATTTTGCCTTGTATTCAGTGATTTCAGGATCATCATGGGGGAGTTCGGAAATTGTCACCAACAGATAGTCACAGTGAGTTTCAAAGAAATTTATGCTGCTGTGGATAAATTTTCGCAGTTTTACGGAGAGTTCACCCTCACTGGACAATTCACTGCCGGCCACCTGCAGGTACCCTGCAAAAAAAACATCTAAAATTTCTTTCAGCAGGGCCTTTTTTGATCCGAAAAAATAGTTGATCATGGCCAGGTTTACACCAGCCTCCTTCGAGAGTTCCCGAAGTCCGGTGTTGCCATAGCCCTGCCTGGCAAACAGTTTCACTGCTGACTGTAAAATACGTTTTTTCGACTCTTTTGATGTTTGTTTCCCGTGCATAACGATTTTTATTCTCTGTTGAGCTTTGATTAATTAAACGTTTGTTTAACTATAATACCGAAAACAAATTCTGTCAAAAAAATATTTCACAGCATGGACTGGACGCTTGCCCCGGCTGGATGGTAGGCGGTTACAGGGCACCCTGCAACCGCTTACAAATTCCGTGGTTGTTCGAGGTAATTGCATGTCCTGGGCTCAGTTACGAGATGTTTTGTGAAAAACCTGATGCGGTTAACAGTGTATCGGGCCGTTTTCCCCGTGGTATTGCAGACAGGCCTTGCACGAAATATTCTTTATTTTTGAAGCAGATATCTGCTTCCTGTCATTGCAGGAGATCTCACTCTGCGTCCATTTCCGCTGCCCCTGCCATGCCCGCCATTACCACCTCTTTCCATGGGTGAGGTGATAATATCATCAATCTGTTCCTGAGTGAGGAACTGGGCTTCATAGCTTTGGCCGTTCAGTGAGAGTTGGGTGGTAAAAGCCCGCAGGTGGTTGCGTGACCCCCTGGACAAATTTTCATACACCATCTTGATATCGTCGTTGTCGGTTTTTTCCAGTAACTCATATAAATCCTTAATATCAAGATCCTCGATTGTTGCGCCGACGTGGAACGCGGCAACAAGGGAGTTGCGGCCTTGAGTGATTAATGAATCATATAAAGTCTGCATTTCGGGGGCGGTAAAAACGCCAACCCGTGAGTCTGTGACCGGGTCGACCAGGTTGTACTTATCAAGAAGGGCCTTGACGGCATCCATGTGCCGCTGTTCACTCTGGGAAATGTTTGCAAAAACCTGGTGCCCCCACTGTTGATAGAGCACCTGGTACACATCTCGGGCGAGCTTTTCTTCCTCCCGCATTTTTACAAGCCCTACCTCTTCCTCTGTGCTCAAGTCCTGCAAGGGAAGAGCGGCAATCGTGGTTGACAGGCCACGCTGTTGTCCGCCGTTGTTCCCCCGCCCATAAGCATGGGCCGAATGGGGGAGAGGTAAGAGAATGGTGCAGCTCAGGACGATGCCGGCAATGGCTGGTATTGTTTGTAAATTACGCATAATGAAAAACCTCCATGGCAGTTATGTTGATTGTAATTTGTTTTCTTATACAAAGCATTATGCATGCCATACGTAGTTTTTTTATTTCTGGATGTAGTTTCAGTATGTTGTGGAATGTGCTGTTTGTCGGAGGCCGACATTTTTGACGGTTTTCGACATATTTGTCGAGTTATTTTTAAAGACATGATCCGGGATACAATTAAAAAAAGGCCCAGTTAAGGGAGGCCTGCGTATAAAAGTTGTTATCCTCGTCACCACCATATTCCCGGCTGTAATCAGTGCGAACGACCAGAGAGAGGCGGTCCACTATTTTCCAGCTCATCACTATATCGCCCTGATTAAGCCAGGAATCTTCATTGCCGGAATACTCGAGCTGATACTCAACCCTGAGCTGCAAACGTTCCAGGGGGTTCCACTGGTAACTTGATGTCATATTGACGATATTTTCATGTTCATCGGTATAGTATCCATACCCGAGACTGATCCTTGCGCCGGGGAGGCCGGAAAACCAGTGACTGAGCTGGATGTTGGGGTTCCATTGATCCTTGCGGGTGGACCCATACTGTTCATAATAGAGACTGGAGCCGATTTCCCAGTTGTCGGCGAAACCATAACCTCCGGATATTCCACTGAGCTGTTTGACCTCGATGTTCAGGGCTGAGCGTTGATCGGCAGTATCATAGACAGGATCAGGTTCCCGTTCCCGTGAGTAATTCATATCAGCCCAGAAGCCGCTTCCCCTGTAGGAAAGGGCCAGGTAGCCGGTCATGATGTGTTCACTGCCGTTAACTTTGTAATAGCCGGAATTGTCATTGTTGGTAAATTTTTCGTCCCTTATACGCAATGCCATGGCAAGGTTGTCGAGGAGAGGCCAGGAAAACTGAAAAAAAGGTGCCTGCCGTTTGAGGGAAAAATCAACATCTCCATACAGTTCATTTTTTTGATAAATGGTGCCCTCAAGCCAGCCGATTCCAATGGATTTGCCATGTCCCCAGGACTTACTCACCTGCGCGGTCACTGCCTGTTCTTCCCAGGTGGCGAGATCATGCTCAATGGTTGGCGCATATTCTTTTTCGTGTTGAAAATAATAATAAACACGGGCCAACACCCGACGTGAACTCCTGATTCTGCTCATGCCCTGCCTGGCCGGCAGGTTGTCCGGGTTAAGCTGGATGGCCTTTTCGTAGGCGGCCATGGCCTGGTCATCATTACCCAGGGTTTCAAGGATACTGCCAAGCCCGGCCCAGAGCCCATCGTTGTCCGGACTATTTTCTATCTTTTTCCGGTAATCCTCTTTGAGCCGCAGAAGCTGCTTTCTGCCCACGGACTGACCGGCAGTATCGCCAAGGCCGTTGATTCCGCTTTCTTCCATGTTTAATTCATTGGTTGTATCACCTAAGTGGAAAAAAAGTTTGATCTGCTGCATCAGGCTGTTTTCAGTCTCAGTGGATGCGGTGTCATTGTTTTGGGAGACCGAGGTTTCTGCATATACCGGCAAGGCCGTCAACCAGGAAAAAATAATCAACCAGTAGAAATGGGTAAGAAGACGGGACTGTGCAATGGTGGTTTTCATGGCAATCGTTGTGTTGGAAAAATGGGAGAGTGGGAGTGCAGAGGAGAGTAATACAACCAGAAGCCGGGTATGTCCCCGCCTTCTGGTTGTGTACCAGTTGTTTGCCAGGTCGGTTTTTGACCGGCAACAAAGGGAAAACGTTTAGAAATTATTGCCGAAGATCACAGATGCCATCGCCATTAGCATCGATGAAATTATCATTAATGCCGTCACCATCGGTATCGACAAAGCCAACGCCCTGTCCCTGACCCATGCCGGCACCTGGACGCACGCCAACGGGCAGGCCGGTGTTGTCACAGATGCCATCGCCATCGGCATCGACAAAATTATCATTGATGCCGTCACCGTCGGCATCAACAAAGCCGATGCCGGGCCCCTGTTGTCCCTGATGTCGGTACATGGCCCCGGTCTGGGTCTGGGCGGCGACATTGGACTGGACCATATTGCCGCCACGGAAACGTCCGGCGTTGGCATCCATCGGCAATGTTAACAGACCAAGAAATGAAAAGGCGGTAATGGCTACGGCTGCTGCGGTTGTATGTTTCATCAAACTATCCTCCTATAAAAAATGAGTAATGAATTACCGTGAAAAATTTTTTGACGACGGTTTGCGTTGCTCACCCGACGGGCAAACAACATCGCCGACAAAAAAACAAATTTTTCAAGGTTTGCCGGGACTCTTTACACTCGGCAACTCCAAACGCCTCTTTGTTCTGATTTGCGGCCATGAAACCATTCCTGCAGGATGTTGTCACATGGGTACCCATTTGTTTCCATGGCTTGAACAGGAAAAAGAAGTGATGGCGCCGCCGTTTATCATATAGTCCCGACGACAGGCAACGATTGTAAAAATCGTTTATTTGCCCTGTCTAAAGCATGCAGCGTGCCGGAAAGGAAGTATAATTATTTATTCTTTTATTTCGGATGGTTAGTTTGTGTAATGGTGAGGTTGTTCAGGTGTGAATGCTCGACATCTTTGTCGGATGGCAGAAAAAAATGTCGATTTACTCCTGTTTGTGCAGGATAGATATGAACAACAGGATATTTTTCAACCCTGGTTTTTCATGATGCCGGCTTTGGCCATTTTATACCGCAATACCCGTTCGCTGATGCCAAGGGTTTCCGCCGCCCTGGTCTGGACCCAGTTGTTTGCCTCCAGGGCCTCGAGCAGCATCTGCCGTTCAACTTCAGCGAGCCGCTGATTCAGGTTGCCGGGTTCACTGGTTACTCGCACATTTCGTATTTCAGGAGGAAGGTCATGCGGCCTGATAACGGAACTCCGGGCAAGGGTAACGGTCCGCTGGATAATATGTTCCAGTTCCCGGACATTACCGGGAAAAGAATATTTGCCCAGTTGCCGGAGGGCATCTTTGGTGAATACGGCATCGCTTTTGTACTTGGCCAGGAAAAAATCTACCAGGGCCGGTATATCCTCCTTGCGTTGCCGCAGGGGAGGAATTTCCAGTTCAATGACATTGAGCCGGAAGTAGAGATCTTCACGAAACTCTCCCCTGCCCACCATCTTTTTGAGATCACGATTGGTAGCGGCAATGATGCGCAGGTCAACGGGAAAGGGGCGCTCCCCGCCGACACGGGTTATGGTATTTTCCTGCAGGGTCCGCAACAATTTGGCTTGCATTGCCAGGGGAAGTTCTCCGGCTTCATCGAGCAGCAGGGTGCCGCCGTTTGCCTGTTCAAAAACACCTCTTCTTCTTGCCTCTGCACCGGTAAAAGCTCCTTTCTCATGGCCGAATAGCTCTGATTCAAAAAGGCTCTCCGGCACGGCAGCGCAGTTGAGCTCGATAAACGGGCCATCTTTCCTTTGGCTTAACTGATGGATGAGCCGGGCAATCAACTCCTTGCCGGTACCGGTTTCGCCGCGAATGAGAATCGTCCAGGGCGTGGGCGCTGCCCGCACGACAAGAGAGAGCAGCTTTTTCATGGCAGCGCTTTCTCCGATCATCCGGACAGGAAGCCGGGCCGTGTCAATGGCTTCATCTATCCGGCCGATATCCTGTTCAATGCAGATCTTTTCATCGAGCTGCCGGAGCTTGTCGAGCAGCCTTTTCAAGTTGACCGGCTTTTCCATGAAATCATCGGCGCCAATCTGCATGATCTGAACAGCGGTGTCGACACTGCCGAAAGCGGTGATCATGATGGCCCTGACCATGGGGTTGATCTTCTTGATTTCTGCCAGCACCTCTGTACCATTCATGTCCGGCATGCGGTGATCGAGCAGAACCAGATCAACAGGATGGTTCATGAAAATATCCAGCGCTTCCCGGCCATTTTGGGCGGTCAGTATGGCGTAGCCCTGTTTTTCGAGAAAGCCTGCGAGGATATCGCGCTGGGCAGCCTCGTCATCAACGATCAGGATGTTCATATCCTTCCCCTTTTCCTTTCTCTATTACAGAAATTCTCCATTACAGAAAGTTTCACCTGGATGATAAAGTGTTTGCCGGCGGCATCGGGTTGTATATGCATCGTCCCCTGGTGTGCTTCGACAATGCGCCGGCACAGGGCCAATCCCAGCCCACTGCCACGGACCTTGGTGCTGAAATAGGGATCGCCGATGCGATGGATATCCTCAGCTGCCACGTTTAAGCCGGGATTGGAGATGACAAGAACCATGCGCCCGTTGTCCCTGTGGAGCCGGATGATGATCATGCCGCCGTCCGGTTGCGCCTCCACCCCATTTTTGAGCAGATTTTCCACCAGTTCAGAGAGCAGTTCCCTGTCGCCTTCTATCCATCCCTCATCCTGCAGGTCCGTATCAATCTCAATTCCCTGTTCTTGGCAGACAGGGCGGTACAAAGCAATCTGTTGCCGGACAAGGGCCTGAAGTTCCAGGGGTTGGTTGTCAGGATGAAGATCCCTGGTGAACCGTTGCAGCTCGGTAACTATGGTGCCTGTTCTTGTCACCGCTTCCAGCATGGCATTGATGAGTTCGTGTTCCTCCGCATTCAGGGTGTCCGCCTCCATCTGCAGGCGCTGCAGGCCCATGTTTATGGCATTAAGCGGGTTGCGCACCTCATGGGCAATGGTTGCCGTGGCCCGTCCCAGAGAGGCCGATTCATGTTCTTTGGCCATTATCCGTTCAAAATTTCGTGTGCGTGCAAGATCTCGTCTCTGATAACGGTACATAATCCAGGAAAAGAACAGGCCCACCCCTGTCAACAGACAGCCGAAAAAGATAAATTGTCGCCGTAGGTCGTTGCGACGCCGGATAAATCGTTTTGCATCCAGACCAACGACCAGGGTACCGGTTGCCATGGGCATTCTGGTCTCGGCTGTGACCATCCCATCCTTGCTGATCAGTTTGACCTGGGGCTGGTTGTCCGGAGATTTCTCTTTTGCCCCGGCAATCCTGATATAATTTATGCCGGGCAGGGAGCTGAGTATTTGTAACAGTTCAGGTAGGCTGGTTTTTTTTTGCAGCTCAATGATCCCGGCAGCATCAATTCCAATAATGACACAGGTAAGGTAACCGGCAGCATGGTTGGCAGGATGGACAAGATAGCTTGTTTTGTGGTTCTTGTCGTATTGAACATTACTGGTCGATTTCCTGCAATCCGGAACGCTTGTCAGCCAGTTATCGGGCGTGGAAATGACTTTGCCCGAAGGCCGGACAAGGGTGACGCCCACAAGGTTGGTCTGGTCGCATAATGCTGCAAGCTCTTTGGTATGGAGGGGTTCTATGGAATCGAGATAATCGATAAAATGGGCCTTTTCATCCAAAAAACCTGTGATAATCTCGTTAATAGTGTCCGAGGCCAGCTCGGCATTGCGCAGATTTGCCTCTATGACACCTGTAACCAGCCGGGAGCGCTCCAGGGCATTGTGCTGCAGCGATTTGTCAACCAGATGCAATTGCCACAAAAAGACAGCAAGCACAATGGCAATAAGCAGACCGAAAAAGAAGAGATTGGCCATCCAGGAAGGCAGCCTGGAAGGATGGGTCAAGTAGGTGAACTGTTGCACTACCGGGATTACCTCCTGTGTCTTCTTCGCTGCTTGTGGCGTCGTTTATATGGTCGATGATGGTGACTGCCGCCCGATCCCCTGCGGGAGGAAAAATGGTGCAGTCGTGATCGGGCGCCGGTGGTATCTGCAGTGAATCTTGGCCCCGGCCCCCGAATATCGGTGGCGGTGAATATTTTTTTATCTTGAGAAAAGTCTCCCCATGCCCGGATGACATTCCCCTTCCGGATGCAGGGAGGCAGGGGAGCAGCGGCCTGAACGGTAAGCTCCTCGTCAGGCGCGGCATCATTTTGATGAATATGAAGAATAACCATATCCTCTTTCTGTTCAAGGGAGGTGACCTGCCCCTGAATCATTTCCGCATGAACATGAGCGGAAATCATAAGCATGGAGAATACAGCAAGAACAAGGAGTCTGTTGCTCACAACGTCAACTGATTATCGATTGCATATATCATGAAGCGCCGTAAAGATGACACGGGGGTCTGTATCATTTGCGGCTGCAATTTCCTTTATGGTCTGTTTTGGGGAGGCTATGATTTTCTTCAGGGCGAGGCTCTGAAGAATTTTCGGCATGTCAAGATGGTATTGCGTGCAGATATCAGCAAGGCTGCGATGGCCAAAGCCCGGCGGTGGTATGTCGGGCAACCCTTTTTTTTGTCGGGACGATTGAAGAGCCGGCTTTATGATTTCATACACCTGTTTGGGGGTGAGGTGATTTTCTTCGGCAATGTCAAGAATTGTCTGATCAGGCCCGCTGAAAGATATATTTTTTTGCTTCAGGAGCGTCATGGCCATATTCATATCAAGTCCCAGACGGCGGGCAAAAAGCTTGAGTGAAGAAAGTTCGGCATGACCATAGGGCGGTTCTCCATATTTTTCCGCAGCCTGGTCCTTGATGCTTTCTGCCAGGTTAATAACCGTACTCATGGGTGGCACTTTAAGCACTGTGCCTATGCAGACCAGCAAGGTCAGAATCAAAGCAATATTGAAGTGTGGAGTAAAAACAATAACCTGTCTGGCCCTGCTCTTCATGGCTGCCAGCAGAGGCCTCCAATTAAAATATATATGTAAAATACCGGTGAAGAGAAAAAGAAAACCAAGGTTGATATGCAGGTCTCCCCACTGATTTTTTGATAAACCCCACAGGTGCCAGTTCGACCAGTACGCAACCCGGCCATGGGGAACAATATAGAGAATGATGCTGGTCACAACCAGAAGAATAAAAGAAATAAACAGAGTCATAGAGACGATCGTTCTTGTTTTCATGTTAAATTCCAAAAGTAGGGATTTTAATGGATATAAAATAACAGTGTATTTCTCTTATTCAACAAATATGCAGAAATCACGCCAGGCCAATAAAGACGTAGGCTTGGTTCCGGGTCGAATGGTTAATTTTTTCGGGTCAATCCGAATCTCTCAAAAGGAACCGGATGCAGTAGTTAATGATTCCTAGGTTGTAACCTCCTAGCAATTCTTTCCTTATCAGATCCCCTTAGTTCAGTTCAAGGGGGGGG
>WFZC01000339.1 GCA_015489765.1 Desulfobulbaceae bacterium | reverse complement strand
GCGCTTGCGCTCCTGCTGCCGGATTTTGATCTGCAGGTTTTCATTGCCGGTGACTATCGGCCGAATCTGCAGGAAGTAAAACACACTCCGGGCAGGGTCCCGGTGCAGGTCAACGGCGAATTCAATCTCCACCTCACAGCCCATCCCCTTTTTGCCGATTTCCAGCAACTCTCTCAATATATCCGGCAGCGGATAGCTCCCGTACTTCAGGATTGAGGCAAAGGTCAGTACCTTGGACCCGCCGGGCAAATCACCATCCCGAATTCTGTATTCTTCCGGAAAAAAGGTGGAAGAGAGCATCCGTATCGGTTCCTCGGCAACCGCTTCATCAATCGGCCTGCGCACCAGGTTTCCATGCGCAGGCGAAAACTCTTCCGGGCGGGTGCAATCAAGACAATACATCCAGCGCTGGGCATTGGCCAGGATATCATCAACCGTGGAAAACTGCGGCAGATGTGCGGGAAAGGCCGGTGAAAAGCGAAGACTCTGTTCTCCTTCAACCACGGTTTTCCCAAAACCAACGGCAATATGGGCAATGCCGTCGCGAGAGGTCATGGGTGATATCGGATAATAGTTGTACGACTGGGCAACGCCGGAAATCGCCGGATAGAAATAGCCATTATAGCGGCTGCCTGCCAACTGCTGAATGATAACCGCCATGGAATCATCCAGGGTTTGACCAATGGAACGGGAAAAGGAGCGGGGCCCGGAATACCAGGTGGAGGCATACACCAGTTTGACCGCCTGTTGCAGCTGCCGGAACCGGACTTCAAAGCTTGCCGCGCCGTTCACCAGCATAAAGGTGCTGTATAAGCCGGCATATGGCCGCGACTGGGCATCTTCGAGCAGGCTCGAGGACCTGACGGACAGCGGCCCGTCAATTTTTTCTAAAAATGCCCGCAGATCACCGGCAAGCCACCCCGGCAAGGAAGCCTGAAGAAAACAATCGGCGATATCCTCATCCGTGGCCCCCTCCTGGTAGGTCAAATTATTGTGGGCAACAAAATCATTGAAACCATCGGCGGTTATTATACAGGTCCGGGGAATGGTGATGGAACGGCCAATGCCTTTGGGCCTTTTTTTCATGGCCTGGTACAGCCAGGAGGAGATAAAGGCCAGGCCCCTGGCCTTACCACCCATGGAGCCCTTGCCGATTTTGACAAAATCCATGATTTCAGGATCAAAATTGTCCCGGTCAAACTGGGCAACAACCCCCTGCTGCCTGATCTTGCGCAGGGCATGCACCTTGCTGACCAGTTCTTCACGCAGGATCTCGCCGCTGACCGCATGCTGAAAAAAACGTTTGTGCAACCTGATGGCCAGGGCGATCTCGGCCCGCGCCATGGCCCAGTTGCAGAAATGGTTATTGCGGCCATGATAGAGGATCGATTCCAGGGGCACGGTTTTCAACCGGGCCTCGAAATCGTGCAGGTTTCTTGCCCGCCCCACCTCGGTTCCATCGGGCAGGCAGAAGACAAAATCACCAAAACCAAGGTATCGCAGGAAAAAATCATGGATTTTCTGACGAATTTTCTTGGTATTTTTTTCAACAAAGGCGGCCGAGAGAAATTCCGCTTTTGTTCTGTTCGTGCCATCCGTACTGAGCAGCAAGAGCGGAAGATCGGGCTGCTGATAGCGAAATTCCGCCAACAGGTCAACGCCCGCCTGTTCATTGAGTGTTCCGTTTTTTGGAAAACGTACATCTGAAAGAACGCAGAAAATGTACTGCCGGTACTTTTCAAAAATAGCAGTCGCCTCTTCATAGGAGGCAGCGGTCAGAATCTTTGGCCGGGCCCGCATTTTCAACAACCGGTGTTTTTCATTCAAGCCCTCGTCAAGGACCGACTGGGTCTGGCGGACGACCTCGGCATACAGCATTGGCAACAACTGCGACCTGTACAGGGGCGAGTCCTCAACAAGAAGAATGACCCGAACCATGGCCTTTTTGGTATCGGTCTCAACATTGAGTCCATCTTCCACATTCTTGATGATTGCCAGCAGGATATCGGAATCGCAACACCAGACATAGACATTGTCAACACAGACACAGGAATCAGGCTGATCGGGGATAACGGCATCGCGCACAGAATGGGCCAGCAGGATGACCGGCAGATCAGGATAGCGTTTCTTGACTTCGCTGCCAAAACAATAGCCATCCATTTCACCAAGATGCGGCATGGTGATAACAAGGTCAAACCACTTGTCTGCAAGGATTTCCAGGGCCTGGTTGGCGGTTGTGGCCCTGGTTATCCGGGGCGGACGGCTGAGATTGAGGCCGTGGTATTCATTGATGATGCGGGAGGCCATGGAGTTGTCTTCTTCCATGATATAGGCATCATAGGGGCTGGAAACAAGGAGGATTTCCTGCACCTTGAAGGCCATCAGCTCGTGAAAAACGGTAAAATGGGGATCAAAACCATTTTCCGACAATACAGGATTGCTGTTCGCTGGGGCCGTTGATGATTTCATTTCCATGTCCCCTTGTCAGGTCGGTCTGATTTTTATTGTTTCCGCAGTGAGTTCAGTTCATCCGGCGTGTTAATGTTTCGCCAGGACCCATGCAGATCAGCGGGAGGCTGCGGGGTGATAATACCGGTTCTGCCGACCAGGCCGCCGGGACGCAGGCATCCCCCCGCGGCCAGTTCTTCCACAAGCGGGCGGCAGCGAAAATCATACCAGGCCAGCAAAGGTTCCACCCGGCCGTCTCCACGCAGGTCCGGCAGGATCGCCCTGACGCCCGGTTTGCGCAGGGATTTCAGCCAGGAAAAGGCGCGTGGATCAATGGTTGGCTGATCGCAGGCCACCATAAGCCAGGAAACGGTCGGCTGCCAGCGCAACACCGACAGCAGTCCGGCAAGGGGCCCGGCAAGGCCGGGAACGTCAGGCACCCGGACAAGATGGGCAAGGGAAGCCGGCACCTCGCCCCGGCCCGACAGCACCACCTGATCGACATGGGGTTCAAGCTTGGCAACCGCGTCTTCAAGCCAGGTTCGGCCATTGTGATCGATAAGATGCTTGGGTCTCCCCATGCGGCTGCTCCTGCCGCCGATCAGCAGGCAGCCGTAAACAGGCACCCGCCTCCATTGAAGGGCAAGCCAATCCGCTATCCAGTTAAAAACCGCCTCCATCCGCCGTTGCGAAGGTTCTATTATATGAAGGACAGTGCCTGCATTTTCCGGAGGGCAGCCATGGCCCTTGCCGAGCAGCCAGATCTTGTTCACCGGGGTTGAGGCATGGCCTTCGATCAACACCAGGTCATAGTCCATGCCAAGCCGACGAAGAAAGAATAAAAAACCGTCGGTATCATGCCGCCGGATAAAAAATTCCTCGCCAAACAGGGCCACATCGGCCCCGGCCTGAAAAAAACGATCGCTGTCCTTGCCCGGGGCATCGACCACTACGCGATGGGCCCCATGTTTGACCACGGCCACCCGCAGGCCAAGGTTGATAAATTTCGGCACCAGGGCCTCAATCAAGGTGGTCTTGCCGGCGCCGCTGCTACCGCAGAGACCGATAATCGGCAAACAATCATTTGGTGCGGAGTTTTTTCTCACCCAACCCACCTCAATTTTCCCTCTTCCGGAAACAGCCCCTGTTTCCGCCCCCGGTGCAACAGTTCCTGAACAGCGCCAATGCCCTCATCTCCGAGTTGTAGAGAAAAATCATTCACGTACAGATCAATATGGCTTGCCAGCACCTGATCGTCAAGCTCCTGGGCATGTTTTCTGATATACTCCCGGCCCCCATCCGGATGATGCCGAATCCACTGCAGACTTTTTCTGATCCCCTGGTTGACTTCACGCTGCACCCGGGCCGGTAATGATGCACGCGCTGCAATGCAACCAAGCGGAAGGGGAAACCCGGTTTCCTCCTCCCACCAGAGCCCCAGGTCTTGCAGACAGAAAAGGCCCTGCTCCCGGTAGGTAAAACGTCCCTCGTGAATGATAACGCCGGCGTCAACCGTCCCCTTTTGCACGGCTGCCATTATTTCATCAAAACGCATGACCACGGTCCGGCTCACCTCGGGCGCAAACAGCCGCAACAACAGAGCTGCGGTGGTATAGGCGCCGGGGATGGCGATACAACTCTTTTCATCGACCCGAAAGGAAGCATCAGCGGTGATCAAAAGAGGTCCACACCCCCGGCCCAGGGCGGCTCCTGCCGTGAGCAACACATAATCATCGAGCAGATGGCCAAGGGCGTGAAAAGAGAGTTTGGTCACATCAAGACGCCCCTGCATCGCCCAACGGTTGAGCTGCTCCACATCCGCCAGCACCGGTTCTGACAAGGCAATACCCTCAAGGGAAACCAGGCCATGCACCAGGGCGTAAAAGATATGGGTATCATTTGGGCAGGGTGAAAAACCAATGGAGAGCGGCGCAGGGTTCAAGGCTTCTGTTTCGGAGTTAAAGGTTCAGAGGTTTTGAATTTTTACCCGAAAATAAGGTTACGCATGTTGTTTGTAACTTCTCAATAACTGATGGTAACTTGCTGCTAATTATATGGATTCCGGCCAACAACCTGCCGGAATGACCCAGTTGCAGGCAATTCAGAGCGTCATCCCCGCAGTCTGTTGGGCGGGGATCCAGACTTATATCACCACTTATTGAGAAGTTACTGTTTTTCAGCGTAACCAATTGATTTTCATTGTTTGTTATGCCATCCAGCCATACTGGTTTATCAGATATTCGGCGACCAGGGCGGCCGTTGCCCCCGCCTTGGTACAGGCCTCCTTCAACCGCCAGCTGCCGGTATCGCGATCCTCGACAAAATTGCTTATACAGCGGATTTCCAGACATGGCAGCAGAAAGGCGTCACAGACCCGGGCCACGGCCGCGCCTTCCATGTTTTCACACAGACCGTCAAACTGATCGGCCAGCATGTCCCCCCTTTTCCGGGTGCCCGAAACGCAACTGACAGTAAGAAAGCGCCCCTGCTGAAACTCTGTTTTTTCCTTTGCCAGCAGGATTGCGGCATCCTGCAGCAGTTTCCGGTCCAGGGAAAAACGATTGCGAACGCCAAGCTCAGGCGCCGTAAAATGATCAACTCTATCCCGGTAACACACTCCAAAATCGGCAAAAATCTCCTCTTCCGCCAAGCAGATATCCAGCATATCCGCACTCCTGACTCCGGAGCGGAGGTAGGCGCCGGCGGTCCCGAAATGGAGAACTGCCCGCAGACCACTCCTTCCCCGTTCCAGACGGGAAGTCAAGGAAAATGCTGTTTCCATCGGCCCAATACCGGAAATCAATGGTTCCCAGGACAGGGAACCGGAAACAGCCTTCCGGAAGGCCCTCATTTCCATTTCTGTGGCGGCGACGACAAGAAACACGATAATTCAATGAGTAAAAACATGCCCGCATGGCAAGGTACAGGTATTGCCGTCGGGTGATATAATATGGTGAATGTATTTGCGGTAAGAACTCTCAGGGGATAACTCTTGACCTCATTGTACAGTAGTGTATGTATCGCCGAAACATATTTTTTTCGCACCCGTTGTACGAAATATACAGCATACCCTGCCCAATTTTTCAGGTCATAGCCACGATACATCATGAACAAGGATCTGCAGCTGTCATCCTATGATTTTGAGCTCCCTGAAGAGAGCATTGCCCAGGAACCTGCCCGGCAACGCGACCAGTCCCGTCTGATGGTGCTGAACCGGGCAGGGGAAGCGCCCGTTCACACCCGCTTTGCCGCCATCATTGACTACCTGCGGCCGGGTGACATCCTGGTGCGTAACAACACCAGGGTCTTTCCGGCGCGCCTGCTGGGCCACAAGGAAACCGGCGGCCGGGTGGAAATGCTGCTGCTTGAATATCCGGACAGGGAAAAGAGAACGGACGGTGAAGGATGGCAAGCGGCACGGGCGCCGGCGCTTTTAAAGTGTTCAAAACGACCTAAGGAAGGGGCAACCCTGCATTTTGGCGATAATATCAAAGCAACTGTTCTCCAGCTGCGGGAAGATGGCAAGGTTGAGGTTGAACTCTGTTATCGACCAGGAGCAGGCGAAGGACTGGATGACCTGTTACACCAATGGGGACAGGTCCCGCTGCCACCGTATATTCACCGGCCTGACAGCTCCACGCCCCGGGACGTCCATCGTTACCAGACCTGCTATGCCGAGACGACCGGGTCTGTGGCCGCCCCCACCGCCGGTCTCCATTTCAGCGATGAGCTGCTCGCCTCCATTGATCGGTTGGGAGTGGAAATCTGTAACGTGACCCTGCATGTCGGTTACGGCACCTTTGCCCCGGTGCGCTGCAATGACATTACCCGGCACAAGATCCATAAGGAATTTGTCGAGGTGTCACCACAAACCGCCGCCATAATCAACCGGGCAAAAAAAGAACAACAGAGGATATGGGCGGTGGGCACCACCACTGTTCGGACCCTGGAATTTGCGGCAGACAGCCAGGGCAACGTTCAACCGGTCAATGCGGCCTGTAGCCTTTTTATCTACCCCGGTTTTCAGTTTCAGGTGGTCGATAACCTGATCACCAACTTCCATCTGCCCCGATCATCGCTGATGTTTCTCGTTGCCGCCATGACAGGCCGAAAACGACTGCTGAAAAGGTATCGGGAGGCCATCGACAGAGGCTACCGTTTTTTCAGCTACGGCGACGCCATGGCAATCATACGCAGATAATCTGTTGATTCCCCCAAAGCTCCTGTTTACCCACAGAGCGGATATGAAGCACACGGAAGAACCGGAAGATCAGCATTTTCCACCGCGGATCAACGGGACAGGAAGCACTATGAAGAGGCAGCCGGACAACTCTTACAGGGGCTGTCGCCGCCCTGACAGGGAGGCGTGGCTGGTTTATCGACCGAGCTGTCCTTGGTCGGTGTCTTCTTCCCGTTACCACCGTTGCCGGAGGAGCCGCTGTAGCCATCGGCATACCAGCCGCCTCCTTTCAAGTGAAAGGAACTCCGTGAAATCAATTTTTTCACCGCACCGCCGCATTCGGGACAACTGGCAAGCGGCTCATCGGTTATTTTTTGCTGCACTTCGAAAATCTGCTCGCATTGCGGGCACTCATATTCATAAACCGGCATGATATACTCTCACAATCTATATATTATTTTGCAAAAAAATCCTTTGCACAAAGTCGTTACCCAAAATCCCAATCAGAGGTGTAACAGTACCCTCCAAGACCCTACCTGATCAATCTCAAACCGATGCCTGCCCTGGCTCACAGGGGCAACCCTATCCAACCTTATTTCTGATGCACAATAATTCCACTGGTTGTCGCTGTCAAGGCCCCCCAATTCATTTGCAACACATCCTGTGCAAGGG
>WFZC01000338.1 GCA_015489765.1 Desulfobulbaceae bacterium | reverse complement strand
TCCCAGAACCGTCCTCAATAATCCGGCCGGTGAAATAACCATGAATCAGGGGATTACCGGCCCTCATTATTCCATCGGTGCCGCCTGTGCCGCCGGTAATGCCGCCCTTATTCAGGGATTGCAGATGCTCCAGCTTGGGGAGGTGGACCTCGCCCTGTGCGGCGGTATATCCGAATGTGTGGGATCCTTTGGTATCTTTGCCAGTTTCAGGGCACAGGGGGCCCTGGCCGAACATGTTGATCCGACAAAGGCCAGCAGACCCCTGGACCTGGACCGCAACGGGATCGTTATCTCCGAGGGCGGCTGCGTCTTTACCCTGGAGCGGCTTGACCGGGCCCTGGAGCGGGGCGCTAAGATTTACGGCGAGATCGCCGGTTATGCCGTCAACTCCGATGCCAGGGATTTTGTCCTTCCCTATGGGCCCCGCCAGAGTGAGTGTATGCGGGCGGCCCTTGCCCGGGCCGGTATGCAGCCCTCCGATATTACCATAATCAATACCCATGCTACCGGTACCCGCCAGGGCGATGTCGAGGAGTGCCGGGCCATCCGGGAGGTGTTTGCCGATTGTCCCCACACCTGGACCAATAACACAAAGTCACATATCGGTCATGCCATGGGGGCGGCCGGTGTGCTGGAACTTGCCGGTAATCTGCCCTCTTTTACCGATAACATGGTCCACCCGACCATCAACCTGGATAACCTTGATCCGGAGTGCGCATTGCCCGGGCTGGTGGCCGGAATTCCGCAGAAAGTCGAGCGGGTGGACGCCCTGCTCAACAACTCCTTTGGCATGGTCGGCATAAATTCGGTGGTAATCGTCAAGAGATTTGTGGCGAACTGAATTTTTCTATGGTATATCTGTCTATTTCCGTCAAAAAAATGAGCTGTTTTTTTAGGGAGAATTTATTGTTTTTTATCCGAAAATAGTCCTCGTAGCTGTGTCCTTTCGGACTATTTTTATCATTCGTTGTGGCTGGGACGGTAAATTATGGTCCAGCCTGCTGGTTTATTAGAAAATTGCCCGCAAAGTTTTGTTGTTCGGGACTATTTTCATCATTTGTTGTGGCCGGGACGGTTAAATATGGTCCAGCCACGTTGGTTTATATTAGAGGACAGGTATGACCCGGGACGAAATCAAGGATCTTATCCTTGAAATCATAGAAGATATTGACGAAGACGCAGAGTTTGACAACCTGGATGCCGATGCTCCCCTGCGGGACCAGCTGGATCTTGATTCCATGGATTTTCTGGATATTGTGATGGAATTGCGCAAACGATACAAGTTGCAGATCCCGGAAGAGGAGTATCCAGAACTTGCCACCTTAACCAGTTGTGTTAACTATCTCGAGCCAAAGCTGAAGGACGTCTGATCGTAACTGGCACAGGGAATGCAGCCATGTGTTTTCATATTGTAAAGAATCGTAAGGTGTATCAGGTGCCCCGGATTTGTGCAGGCGCGACAGTTCGCTATAGCCCCACTATGCGGGCTGGCGTGACCGTGCAAAGGCGGGGTAGCTGAGACACCTTACCGTTTGATCTCTGTTGGCTGATTATCAGCTTGTCATAATCGGCGCCGGTCTGTCCGGATTGGCCGCGGGTATCCGGGCATCCCGTTTCGGGCATCGCACGCTCATTCTTGAACAGCATTCCCTGCCCGGAGGCCTGAATTCCTATTATTTCCGCCATGGTCATCTGCTGGAGACCGGTCTCCACGCCATGACCAACTTTGCCCCGCCCGCCGATAAGCGGGCGCCGCTCAACCGCCTCTTCCGGCAGCTCAAACTTTCCCGTAAACGGTTTGTCACCCGGGAACAGTTCGGCTCGGAAATTATCTTTCCCGATAACCGGCTCGCCTTTTCCAATGATCTTTCCCTGCTTGCCCGTGAGGTGGCCAGGGAGTTTCCCGGCTGCAGCTCTTCCTTTGCCGGCCTGATAAAAAAAATAGAGGATTTTGATCCATTTGCCCCTGCGCCCCACCGTTCCGCCCGCGCCTTTCTCCATGACCAGCTGGATAATCCCCTGCTGGAAAATATGCTGCTGCTGCCGCTCATGGTCTATGGCAATGCCGAAGAATATGACATGGACCTGGCCCAGTTTGCCATCATGTTCCGCGCCCTTTTTCTGGAGGGTTTTTTCCGGCCGGAACATACCATCCGCGAGTTTCTCGATCTTCTCGTCGACCAGTACAAAAAATTTGGTGGTGAGCTGCGTTTGAAGACGCCGGTTGCGGATATTCTCCGGCGCGATAGCATGGTAACAGGGGTTTGCCTTGCAAACGGTACGGAGATAAGCGCCAGGGCCGTCCTGTCCACCGTCGGCCTGCCGGCAACGGCAAGGCTTTCCGGCTGGGAAATTGACGAGGAAAAATGTACCGGCAAAATGAGTTTTATGGAGACCATTGCCCTGCTGCCGGTAGAAAGAGGCCGCAAGTTAAGCCGGGGCAGGACCATTATCTTCTACAGTCTAAGCGA
>WFZC01000337.1 GCA_015489765.1 Desulfobulbaceae bacterium | reverse complement strand
GTTTTTACAGTATACCAGACAAGAAGATGATTCAAAAGAAGGGAAGGAAATATTTACAGAACAATTACCCAGGAGCCGGACAGAAGGACCTGTCATGCAAAACTGCCTCAGTTATAAACCAAAGGAACTCTTTTCCTGCGCAGAAGCGGATATACCTGGGAAAACAGCATCCCGACGAGCATCAGGGCGCAACCGAATAATCCCCGCCCGGTGAGTGTTTCCCCAAGCAGCCACCAGCCGCCAACGGCTGCGAATACGGCTTCAAGGCTGAGAAGAATGGATGCATGGGCGGGATGGGCCCAGCGCTGGGCAACCGTCTGCAGCGTGTAGCCGATCCCGACCGAACAGAGGCCGCCGTAGAGGATGGGTATGGCTGCACCATAAACAGCAGGCAGCGAAATTGTCTCGAAACAGAGGGCAACGATCAGGCTGAACAGGCCGCAGTAGAGAAACTGGGTCATGGCAAGACGGATGGGATGGGTACGCGGCGAAAGATAGCCAAGTAACAGCACATGCAGGGCCCAGACCCCGGCGCCGGCCAGGACCAGGAGATCTCCAGCGCCGATGGTGAAATCCTCGCGGACGCTGAGAAAATACATGCCTATTGTTGCCAGCAATGCCCCAAGCCAGGTGCCGCAACTGGTCCGCCTGCCGAGGACAAGACCAAAGATGGGAACAAAAATAACATACAGCCCGGTAATGAATCCCGCCTTGCCGGCGCTGGTATACAAAAGGCCGACCTGTTGCAGGCTGGCCCCGACAAACAAGAGACAACCCGCAAAAAGGCCTGCCTTTCCAGGTGGCATGGCCGCGCCAACTTCCTTTGCCATGGTGTGATCCGCCCGCACACTCATCGGCAGCAGGCATATCCCACCGAGCAGGAAGCGGATACCGTTAAAGGTAAACGGGCCGACATACTCCATTCCGGCCCTCTGGGCGACAAATCCAAAACCCCAGACCAGGGCGGTTACCAGCAAAAGGAAATCGGCAACCACAAGCGTGTGTTTTTCTTCTTGCAATCTCACTAATGTTCTGTTTTTTTTACATGACCTGTTCAACAATCACCCACAGAGGCTGACTCCACACCCGAAACCCGGTAAAACGAATCCATCTGTTTTTCAACAAACCATAAAAACACCTATGAAAAAACAACTCTCTCCATTTCTCTTACTGTTCTGTTCGCTACTCCTTCTCTCCGCCTGCGGCGGAAAAGAGGTCAATCCCTATGCGTTTCACGGCCCTGTCTATCCACCGACCGACAAGGTACAATACATCTTTCAGGCGGACCAGGCCGCTCCACCATGCCGGGTTTTCGCCGAATTACTGGTCAGTATGCCGGCAGGAACGGATGGCGCCGCAATGCGCGCAGAACTTGACCGGGAGGCAAAGGCACACGGGGCTGACCTGGTCCTTATTGGCCAGGCCCGCAGGATGAAAGATAATCCGGGTTTTACCTTTGCCTATTTTGGACCCGGCCGGGAATATCGCTGCAACGATCAGTGGTGCGGCTGGAAATACAGCTTTGATGTCTGGGACAGACAGGGTGAATTCGTTGGTATAGGTCTTGGCCAGTGGGGCAACAGAAATGTTTCCTTCCCTTATCCGGTAATGCTGCAGGCCGCCTTCCTGCGCTGTCATTGACGGCTGACTGGAGGAGGTTACGGATCGCATGCCTGTAACCCACCCTTTTTATCATGATACTCTCCCTTCTCAACATCCTTGCCATTTTGCTGGTGCTGACGATCATCCTGATCATCGCCCTGCTGTGCTGGCTGTTGTTCACACTTATCCGGCCCGCGTTTAAAGAAAAACAGCCCGAACCGATCTCGGTTCCCGGAATGGACGGGACAACCGCTCTTGCGGAAAGCGACATCAACATGCTGGCCGACATCCTCTCTTCGGTCAATGAAAGCCTGCGCAAAAAAATAGGCCGTCTCCACCATCAGCAACGACTGTATCAGGAACTGGTCCAGAGCAGCAACAGTATTATTCTCCGACTTGATCCTCAGGGCAAAATCCTCTTTATCAACCAATACGGGCTGGATTTCTTCGGATTTACCCATGATGATCTCGTTGATCACAGCATTCTGGGGACCATTCTCCCAACAAGACCGGACCCGAAAAAATTCATCAACAGACTGATGAAAAGGATCCTCCGGAATCCCACCCGATTCCGCAGCTGTACCCTGAACAATCTGCGCAGGGACGGCAGCCGTGCGCACATTCAGTGGTGCAACAAGGTTATCACCGGTGAAGATGGCTCCTTTCTGGAACTGCTCTGTATCGGTATCGATGTCAGCGCCCTCAACAGGGCGGAAAACAGGCTGGAAGAAAAGGAACGACTCTATCAAGCCCTGTTTGAATCCTCACACGACGCCCATTTTCTCTTTAAAAACTGGCGTTATCTCGACAGCAACAAAGCAGGCCTGGAATTGTTGGACTGCAAGGACAAGAGAGAGCTTATTGGCCTGCCCTCCGATGCGTTCGCACCGGAGATTCAACCCGACGGCACGCCGACCCTTCAGAAAATACGTGAAATAAAGGAGCAGGCCTTTGCGGGAGAAACAGTCACCTGTCAGTGGTACATCCGCTCGCGCAAGGGTACCGTCCGATTGACCGAAGCCAATGTCCATTGTGTGCCCACAGCCAGCGGCAAGATTCTCCACGTCTCGATGAAGGACATGACCACGGAAAAACAACTTGAAGAAGAGTTGCGCCAGAGCCAGAAAATGGAGGCCATCGGCACCATGGCCGGAGGCATTGCCCATGATTTTAATAATATTTTGACCGCCATCATGGGTTATACCGACCTGGCCCTGATGAAGGTGAAAAAGACATCGCCCATTGCCGACTCATTACATCAAGTCCAGATAGCAGCACAACGCGCCAGTGAACTGGTCCGGCAAATACTGACTTTCAGCAGCAAGGAAGACCAGGCAAAGCAGGCGGTGCAGATCTCCCTGATCATACAGGAAGCAGTACAGATGCTCCGCTCATCGGCGCCAAAAACAGTCAAAATCTACCAGGATATCACCTCAACCTCTCTTGTGCTGGCAAATCCGACCCAGATCCATCAGCTTATTGTCAATCTCTGCACCAACAGCCTGCATGCCATGAAAGAACACGGCGGCGTATTGACGGTCAGCCTGCAGGACATCTCCTATGCCCCGAAAAAGAATACCGGTGGCGGTCCTGAGTTGCCGCCCGGAAAATATGTGCGCTTGGTGGTCCGGGACACGGGACACGGTATGTCGTCCAAGGTCATTAAGAAGATCTTTGATCCTTATTTCACCACCAAAGGATACGGAAAGGGCACCGGCCTGGGGCTGGCAGTGGTACACGGTATTCTTCAAAGTCACGGGGCCGGCATCAAGGTACGCTCTAAACCGGGCAAGGGAACCATTTTCATTATCTATTTTCCGGTCGCACCTTCCATGCCCGCCCATACCGCTACCGGGAAAAAGGATGCCGATTCTTCCGTTGCCGGAGAGGGACGCAGAGCCTCCATTCTCTTTGCCGATGATGAACAGGCGATCCGTGATCTTGTAAAAACCTATCTGGAAAAATACGGTTTTCTACTGACAACCTGCAAAAATGGTAAGGAGGCCTGGAAAATTTTCAGCGCTAATCCACAGCAATGGGACCTGGTGGTCACCGATCAAAATATGCCGAAGATGACCGGCATGGATCTTATTGCAAAGATACGGGAAATTCGCGGCGATCTTCCGACCATCCTGGCCACCGGGTACAGTGAAAATATTTCAGCCCATGACTTTGTCCGGCTTGATATAGCTGCCATGCTCCGCAAACCGATCAGCATGAACAAACTACTGGAATACATTAAGAAAACCCTGAAAAAAACCTCATAATTCCAGGAGCGGCAAGTTCCAACTCCTCTACCAGACCGCCCGTAACCCCTTGCTCTTGCGCACCTGATCGATGCGCCGTTCCAGCTCAACCCGCCAGCTTGCGTGGATGCGGGCCGCCGACGGCGCGATAAGTTCCGGCAGACCATAAACAAGACGGTCCGCCGCCCGGCTGGCCTCGATGACCGCTTCTATCGACCGGGCGCCGAATTTGTATTCGGCCAGTAACAGACGAAGCAAAAGGCCCGAGGTCTTGCGGGCCGCTGTCTTCCAGTGGGTCTGCATCTGGTGAGCAATAATAAAGGCACGTTTCAAAAGAATACGTTGCAGCTCTTCAAGTTCGTCCTCATTGGCCGAATCTCGGAGCAGGTGTTCCGCGATTTCAATGCCGTCAATATCAAGGACCACCCGCAGACGACTCATAAAATCAGGTATTTTCAAGGTCTTGGTCATCTCCAGCTCTTTGGGATCAGCGGGATGCAGCAGTTTTTCCATATCCGTATAACTGGCCTTGACCCCGCCGGCAAAGACGAAGACGGCCCGGCCGATATGATAGGGGATACCATGCACATAGGTAACACCGTCTTGCATGGCGGGCAGAAAATAACGCAGGTAGCCGAACTCGTTGCCGTCATAGCGGCAGTCAAATTCATCCCAGAAGGCTATCGGTACCTTGCCCTGGGCCACCGATGCGCGGATGGGATCAATGGCCGAGTTAATCTCGTCGGGGTCGGCAAACTGGGTGAGGTTGAACTCAAAAAAATCAAAGGGATTACCGGAGAAATTCCTTGAAATAACATTGGCCACCTGTTTGACGGCAAAGGATTTGCCGGAACCTGGGGGGCCGAACACCCCGATACAGAGTGGCCTCAGGACGCTTGATTTGGACACATAGGAGTCCATCACGTTATGGAGGGTGATAACCGGGTCAATTTCGGCAGGATCAGTGGTGCGCAGATGGCCCAACTGGAAAATCGGCAGATTGTTAAAACCGGTTCCCCGGTTCACCTCTTCCTTGAGATAGTGCAACACCGAGACGATGATATCAAGGTAGTCATAGCCTAGACCGCCATTCTCGCGAACCGGGGGCAGCAACGGAATACGAAAAAATGAGCGCAGGGCCTTTTTTTTCTCCTCATTCCAGACCTGGCCGGCAACCAGTTCAAGGGTGGAATCGAAATCAGCCGAAAATGCCGGAAGCTCGACAAAGGTGGGGTCCTGGCAATTCTCCAGAAATGAGCAGGGAGAGCCATCCGGATAGGTGGAAGAAAAATCAAGGTCCGGGAACTCCAGGCCGTCATCAAAGGCATAGCCGTTTTGCGAGAGGACTTCCCAATTCAGCAGTACCCGTTTGGAGAGGTCATAAAAGCAGTTGCGAGAAAAGGAAAAGCCGTTAAACCGGAGCGCATCCATGGTCAACATGGAGGTGACCATGGTATCATAGCAGGGAACCGACCCTCTCTGACGCGGGGAACTCTTCTCGGGCAGACATCCTTTTCGATAGCGGAAATAGGAACCGCCGGGCCCGACATAGAGGATACCGTGCGGAAACATCTCAACGATAATATGACAGAAAAAGCGATTATGACGCTTGTCCCAGAGCCCGACTTCCGGGGTCCTCAGGGCCCGCAGACACATGGCGACAATGCTTTCCCAGTTGACTGAGCTGTCCATCTCCATCCGGGTGGTCTCAAGATCGGACAGGCGGCAGAACAGGGTGAATCGATCGCCCAGGTGCCTGGCCCATTGTTGCCAGTGTGCCACGGAAATGCCCATGGCAATACACCAGAGGCCTGGGTTCATTGCCGCTATCTCGTCACTGATCTGAGGCGGTACGCCCGAATCATCGATAAGAACAATGCCGTCATTGTTAGTTAAGGCAGCACGATTTTCATCGGTGAATACAAAATGGTCCTTGTGAAAACCGCGCCCCTCGGCGGGCAGGATCTGCTTGACCATGAACCAGCCATGTTCTCTCCTGTCCCGGTCCTCGGCGCGGCGCTGGCGGAAAACCCGTTTCTTGAATATCTGGTAGACCTTTTTTTCCCGGCCATAGGTCAGTGAATGGATCCTCGGCGACAACTCCGAGGTGGTAAGATACGAAGCCAGCCAGGTCAGACATTCCTCAAGACGTCCTCCAACCTCGGCCACCTTACCGGCAAGTAGTTCGATATCATCTCCAGGATTATAGCCATAGGCAGGCAGGCTTCCCTCTCTAAGCAGACTTACCTCCTTGATCGGCAGATTGTAGATCTGGACATTGGAACCAAGAAGCAGAACTTTGGGCATGGGGTTTCTCCATGGTTGAAGAGGGAGAGGAATAGCGGGCAGCTGGCACGGAGGAGAGGCGCCAACTGCCCGGGCGTGGACGGTTCCTGTTACAGAACAGTAATAATGCTACAACAGCTCAATCTTCTTCAACAAAAGGACGGACAGGCGGTAGGAAACAACAATAACCGCCAGCCAGGACAACAGTAGAAAAGCATTCATATTTTTTCTCCTTGGAGCTTGTTCGACCTGCCGGCCGCTCCTGAAACATCCCGGACCGGGCAGGCAACGGAGTTGTCGTTAATTTTCTTCCGGACCGATGCTGATCTGTTTCAACATAATACTGACCTCGGCCACCAGGAGGATGGTAAACAAAATCAAAAACATGAAAAAGGTCGTCTGTACAGTTCCGGCGGTCAGGTTGGAGCGGGCCACGGTCACTGGCAGCAGGTCCTGAATGGCCCATGGCTGACGGCCGACTTCAGCGACAACCCATCCCGCCTCATGGGCGGCAAGGCCCAGAAAGAACATGATTGTCCCGCCTGCCAGCAACCATTTCTGCTCCGCCAGGGTACCCCTGTAGGAATAGTAGAGAAAGGCCAGAAAAACCAGCGGAAAAATGGTCCCTAAAACGACCATCACATGAAAGGCGTTAAAGGAGAGACCAACCGGTGGCGCCGCATCTTCAGGTTTTTCCAGGAAACCGTACCCAAGATACTCTCTGTTCTGGTCAAACAGGGAAAGGGCGGCCTGGGCGGCTGCCGCATCCCCGGCCTTAGTGGCCTTTTTATAGGCATCGAGCTGGGCAATGGCCACCCTGCCCTTTTCTATCTTTTCGGCAGCGCCCATGATTCCCTGCTCGGCATTACCGTAAACCAGATCATTGATGCCGGGAACAAAGGAGCCGAATTTTCGATTTGCCAGCATGCTCAAGATACCAGGCACCCGGATTTCGAAATGGAAGGGATCCTGATCATCACCGACCTTTTTACCGGAATTGATCATGCCAAAAGCCACCAGACCGGCATTTTTCTTGCCCTGGTACAGCCCTTCGAAAGCCGCCAGCTTCATCGGTTGATGCTGGGCGTCTTCGTAGGCTGCTTCATCACCGGTAAACCCGACAAAGCCCGAGGCCAGCAAACCGATGACAGCGGCTACCACGATGGACCGTTTTGCCATTTTCACATGGCGCCCCTTCAACAGATAGTAAGACGAAATCGAGATGATAAAGAGGGCGGCAAAGAGCATGGAAGCGCTGGTGGTATGGGTAAACTTGGAAACAGCCACCGGATTGAAGACCACGTCGGCAAAGTTATGCATTTCAAAGCGGGCCGTTTGTGGGTTAAAGGCCTGGCCGACCGGATGCTGCATCCAGGCATTGGCCACCAGGATCCAGACAGCCGACAGGTTGGAGCCGATGGCGACCATCCAGGTGGAAAACAGATGGAAACGTTTGGAAACGCGATTCCAGCCGAAAAACATGACGGCAAAAAAGGTCGCCTCGAGGAAAAAGGCGGCAATGCCCTCGATGGCAAGCGGGGCGCCGAATATATCCCCCACCATCCAGGAGTAATTGGACCAGTTGGTGCCGAACTCAAATTCCATGATAATGCCGGTGGCAACACCAATGGCAAAGTTGATTCCAAACAGCTTCATCCAGAACCGGGTCAGGTTCTTCCACTCCTCACTGCCCGTTTTCACATAAATAGTGTGATAAAATGCGATAATCCAGGTGATCCCCAGGGTCAGGGGTACAAATATCCAGTGATACATGGCCGTCAGGGCGAATTGCGCCCTGGCCCAGTTCACCATGGCAGGGTTAACATTCTCGATCATAATTCTCCTCCTTGTTGTAAAGCTGGTTGAGCCTGAACAGGCGCAGTAATCTGTTCCAGGACATAATCGGCCTTCTGCTGGTCGGTTGTAAAACGGGCATCCAGGAAATCCTGGAAAAAAAATAATTTCAAAACAGCAAACATGATAAACAGTTTTATAAGGATGACCTTCCACAGGGTACGGCCCACGGTCATCCGCCGAAAACCGTCAATATAAAACTCCAGGACCTTGACGGCCAGTGTCCGGGACGGCTGTTTTCCCATAGCCTCTGTTATCATGACGATTTTTATTATGAAGTTACTTCCGGTTACTCTTTCCGGACATAAATCGGTAGCGACCCTGCCGTGTTTATTGCAGTTTACCCGAATCATTCACCATGGCCTGTTCCAGGGAATCCGACGCTATCATTTTGTCGGACGGAAACGAAGAAATACAGGATTCCTCGTTGACCAGTTGGGCAAAGGTGACCTGGGCAAGGGTGGCGCGCAACTGGTCGCGGGCGTCTGCCCATACCCGGTGGACGGCACAGACATAGGTGATCTTGCACGATGCCGGCCGGGCGACACAGTCATTGAGGGAAATTTCACCGATCATGGTTTCCACCACCTCAAGCAGCGAAATGTCGGCGGCCTTTTTCAGCAAAACAAAGCCGCCGCGAGCCCCCTGCCTGATCTCGATAAATCCGGCCCGGGCAAGGTCCTGGGCGATTTTTGCCAGAAAATGGGTGGGAATATCGGCCCGCTCGGCAATCTCCTGCCTGCTGGTCAGCACTCCCCTGCCCTGTTTAGCCAAATACACCATACAGCGGATGGCATATTCGGCGGCGCGTGTCAGTCGCATACCAAGAAACGGTTTATCTGATAGGGGATGGTTATAAACGATGCCATCCAGAATCAATAGGAACCGCGACCACCTAGGTCCACCAGGCTCATCTTCTTGCTGTCCATGGATTTCCAGACATAGATCACGTAGGCAAGGACAACAGGAATGAGCAGGGCCACCCAGGTCATCACCTGCAGGGTATAGAGACTGGATGAGGCATTATAGATGGTCAGACTGGACTGGAGATCAACCTTTGAGGGATAAAAGGCCGTATTGTTAAACCCGGCCATTCCAAAGATGGCCAGGCCCAGCAACACCGTGCCCAGCCCGGATGACCAGATACCGCACCTGGCAGATGTTTTGGCCGTCAGCATGACCCCGGTCACGACCAGCAGCAGCCCGAATACCAACGAGATAAACAGGGCCGGCACCTCGATGAGATTGAGAAAATACTTAAAGGTGACACGAACAATCTCCCCGTTCTGGCCAATACCATAGCCGTCCATTGGGATAATCTGGAGAACAAACCAGCCGAGAAAGGGCAGGCTGTAGAGAAAATTTTTATAGGCTGCGGCCCGTAACCGCTCCTCCAGGCCGTCGTTGTCGGTGAAATCAATATTATTCAGCAGGTACATGGCGCCTAAAGCGCGGGCATTAAAGACCAGAAACAGGCCAACGGAAAGGTTGAACAGGGAAAAGGCGGCCTCGAGCCCGCGCAGGGAGCTGGTCCAGGTCACCAGGTTGTATTGGCTCAAAACAAAATTGGAACCGGTGAAAAAGGTGCCGACGGCTGCCCCGATAAGCAGGATACCGACAACGCCGTTTACCAGGAGAAATCCCTCGTAAACCCTTGCGCCCAGGATGTTACCGGGCTTTTTGCGATACTCGTAGCTGACCGCCTGAATAATAAAGGTAAACAAAATGAGAATCCATACCCAGTAGGCACCGCCGAATGAAGTCGCGTAAAATTTGGGAAAGGCAGCAAACAGGGCGCCGCCGAACAGGACCAGGGTTGTGAAGGTCAACTCCCATTTTCTTCCCAGTGAGTTGATGATCAGGTCCTTGTCAGTATCTGTCTCCGCCACCTGCCAGAGCAGTGTCTGCCCGCCCTGAACAAAGGTCAGAAAGAGAAACAGGGAACCAACCACGGAACAGAGCAACCACCAGAGTTCCTGTAACTGGGCATGGCTTGCATTTTGAATCCATAAGGCAATCATGAGTTTACTCCTTTGAAGTAGCTGAAAAAATATCGAACAAAGACATTTAAGATTGATTTGGTCTTATATTGAAAAACTGATTTTCTGTCAAGGAAGAAAAATAGCGGGATTGGCATCGATTTTCTGGCCCCATGCTGATTATACCAGGGATGTGGCCACCCGTCCCTCTCCGTCAAGCCGGCAGGCCTTCATATAGATATCGTGATAAAAGGTAAACCAGCATTGGTTGCGAATGTACTCCGGCAGCAGACTCTCTTTTATCCGCACCACATCCAGGGGAAAGTTGTCATAGGCCATGATCCACAGGGGATTGGCATGGGTATGGGTGGGGAAAAGATCACCGAGGTGGACGGCGCATTCTTTCTCGCCCTCCATGGCCACCAGTTGATGCCCCCGTGTGTGGCCCCCGGTAAGACTCACAGTGATGCCCGGCACAATTTGCGCATCACCATCCACAAGTTCCAGCTGGCCGCTGTCGGCAAGCCCGGAAAAGTTATCCGGCCAGTATGTATGGGCCGAACGAATATTGGGTACACAGACATCCTCCCATTCCCGTTTCTGTATGATATGCCGGGCACGGGGAAAGGTCAGCTCCAACTGGCCGTTACCTTTGCGCATGACCACGCCGCCGGCATGATCAAAATCACAATGGGTCAGGATGACGATATCAATATCCTCCCTTGCCAGACCCTTTGCCGCCAGGTCCTCCACCAGTGACCAGTCTCGGTATACCCGGAAGATCTGCTTCTGTTTGACGGTAAGTTTATTCCCCAGGCCGGTATCGATCAGAATATTGTGACCTTCTACCGTTACCAGCAGGGGGGCGTTGAGCAGTTTGATATAATTCTCCTCATCGGGCGGGTATTTTTTCCGCCAGAGTATTTTCGGCACCGCACCAAACATGGTGCCGCCGTCCAGTTCAAATTCACCGCCGCCAAGCCAGGAGACCTCCATGGATCCCAGGTCAAGAAGAGTTGTCATGGATGTACCTCATTTATGCCGCAGGACAGCATCTATCCGGCATCATTTCCTTTTTTACAATAGTAAAAACTCATTCCCATGGGACATACAACACCTGTGCCTCTGTCCACTTACAGTGAAGCAATGTATTTTCCCTGATTGCTTTACCCGAATAAAGGTGGCACAATACCCGATGAGGAATATGCAAAGGCGTTTTCCGCCCACACGCGAAACTCTATCGAAGATTACGATGAAATGGAATAAAAAATATGCCTTGGGTATTGGTGCCATCGATGCGCAGCACAAACAGCTCTTCCGGTTAAGTGATGATCTTGATGCTGCCCTGGCAGGCGGTATCGGGCCGCAAGATCTGGACGCCCTTCTCAAACGGCTCAAACAATATGCGGCCATGCATTTTACCCTGGAAGAAAGACATATGGCGGAGTTGAACTATGAGGGCCTTGGGGAACAACAGCAGGCCCATGCCGAATTTGTCGATTGTTTTGACTCGCTGCACCAACAACTTGCCACCGATGGCCTAAGCGCAGACCTCACCAATCTGCTGCAGCAGGAACTGAGCGGCTGGATACGCGATCATGTGACCGGCATGGACCAACAATTTGGCCGTTTTTATAAATCCAGGGGATAAACCTGTGGTCTATCTTCGCCACCCTCAACGATTGGTGCAACCGAGCTGGTCGGTCGGCATGTTATGCGCCCTGATCCTCTTTTCCGCTGCCCCTGCCCTTGCCTGGAACGGCCGGGTACTAAAAGTTTTGGCCGGGGACACCCTGATTGTCTCCTGGCAGGATACACACCGCGCCATCACCCTGTATGGCATCAAATCACCCGATCCACAGACGATGCCGGGAGAAAAGGCCAGAAAATTTGCCGCTGCCTCAATCACCGGCAACAAGATCAAAATCAATCCGATAACAACGGATTCCCAAGGCCATATCATTGCCATGGTTTTCAGAAATGGTCAAAATTTCAACGAGTTTCTTCTTCGATCAGGCTACGCCTTTGTCAACAGGGAACAATGTCGCTCTTCCGCCTGTCAGCAGTGGCTGCGGTATGAACGGTTTGCCCGCACTCGTCACCGAGGCATATGGGCTGATACCGAACAACAATCATCACGGCGAAAAAAATGGAACCAATAATAACTGAAAAAAAATACCCGGCCACAATCTCTGCTATTTTTCTCGCCTTTTTGCGATTGGGCCTTACGGCTTTCGGTGGCCCGGCAATGGTCGCCTACATCAGAAGGATGGCGGTCAAGGACAGGAAATGGGTCAAAGAGGACTCCTTTAAAAAAGGTATTGCCCTCTGCCAGACAATTCCAGGCGCCACCGCCATGCAGGCGGCCGCCTATGCGGGCCTGCGCGCAGGCGGACCATGGGGTGCGGTTGCCGCCTACACCGCCTTTGGCCTGCCGGCATTTTTCCTCATGCTCACCCTTTCGGCCATGTACACCAGAACCCATGACCTGCCCCGGGTCATCGCCCTGTTCTCAGGCCTGCAGGTCATTGTGGTCGCCCTGGTTGCGGCGGCTGCCATCAGCTTTGGCCGCCGCTATCTTACAGCCAAACAGGATGTCCTGCTCGTTGCGGGAGCCTCGCTCTTTCTCGCCGCTGGCGGCAGCCCGATCATCGCTATCCTGACATCGGGACTCATCGGCCTTCTCCTCTACAGATCACATGTCAAGGAAGACACCTCTCAACTGCAGGCCGTTGAACTCCCAACAACAACCTGGAAAGCGCTGCAGCCGGCCCTCTTGCTGGGGCTTGCCGCCGTAACCTGTCTCGGGCTGCTCTTTTTCATCCGCCGTGATCTCTTTTCCCTTTCGGTCCTGATGATGAAGATTGATTTCTTTGCCTTTGGCGGCGGCTATGCCTCGGTGCCGCTTCTCTTCCACGAAATCGTCGAGGTGCATCACTGGATGAGCAACCAGGCCCTGATGGACGGTATTGCCCTGGGTCAGGTCACACCCGGCCCCATCGTTATCACCGCCACCTTTGCCGGTTACCTGCTGGCAAATGTCCCCGGCGCTCTTGTCGGCACCATTTCCATCTTTACCCCGTCTCTCTTTTTGCTCCTGCTTGTTGTCCCCTACTTTGACCGCATGCAGCACAACGCATCCCTGCAACGTGCCCTGCGTGGAGTTCTGGTCTCCTTTGTCGGCCTGCTGCTGGCCGTCACCATCCGCTTCGGACTCGCTGTCCACTGGACACCGCTCTCGGCCCTGATCGCAGCCTGCGCCCTGATCGCCCTTCTTAAAAAGGTCAATATCCTCTATGTGGTGCTGATCGGCGCCGTTGTCTCGGCCCTGTTGTTATAAAATCCCTCTCTCCAGACGCAATTATCCGGCGGCAAGATGCTGCAATAAAATTTTACCGCCGATACCGATAAGGATCAGGCCTCCAAGGACCTCGACCCGGCTGCCCCATATGGAACCGATGCGATTGCCGAGCAGCACCCCGGCCACGGAAAAGACAAGGGCGACCAGACCGATGACAAGCGCAGGCATCCAGATGGTAACCCCGATCATGGCAAGGGTCAGGCCTACGGCCAGGGCGTCAATTGAGGTGGCGATGGAAAGGGCAACCAGAGTAAGGCCGCGGCTGGGATCAGTGGCAGGTTTGTCCGGCCGCTCATCGGATACTGCTTCATGAATCATGCGAAGGCCCAGGAACAAGAGCAGGCTGAAGGCTATCCAGGAATTCCAGGAAAGAATGTATTGCTGAACATTCCTGCCGGCCAGCCAGCCGATGATCGGCATCAACCCCTGAAAAAGGCCGAAATGAAATCCCAGACGAAAGCAGTGGCGCCAGGTCACCGGGCAGAGCACGGCCCCTGCGGCAAGGGAAACGGCAAAGGCATCCATGGCCAGGGCCACGGCAATGGCAAGCAGAGAGGTCAGGTCCACTTACAGAGGATTCAGGAAAATTCGGCCAGCACTCTGGTCAACTGCTCAATGAGCTGGTCAATCTCGTCCCGGCTGACGGTCAACGGTGGAATAAACCTGAGCACCCGCATTCCGGCAAAGTTGATCAGCACACCCCGTTCAAAAAGCCTGCCCACGATTTCAGCCCCCAGCTCCCTGCCTTTTTCCGTCAGCACCAATCCTATCAGCATGCCCCGACCGCGAACGCCGGTTGCCAGCTGCGGAAATTTCACCGCCAGCTCTTCGAGACGATGGATAAAATAACGGCTCCGCTCGGCAACCCCCTCAAAAAATCCCGGTGCCAGCATGGTTTCCATTACCGCAACCGCTGCTGCCGCCGCCACCGGATTGCCGCCGAATGTGGAGGCGTGGGTTCCCACCCCAAGAGACGCGGCAATCTTGTCGGTGGTCAGCATGGCGCCGATGGGCAGACCATTGCCCAGGGCCTTGGCCGCCGTCATTATGTCAGGAACAACATCGAGCTGCTCATAGGCAAACAGGGTTCCGGTCCGTCCCATGCCGGTTTGTACCTCGTCAAAGATGAGCAGCAGTCCCCATTCATCGCACATGGCGCGAATGGCCTGTAGATATTCCCTGTCCAGGGGCCGGACCCCTGATTCACCCTGTACCGGCTCACAGAGGATGGCGCAGGTCTTTTCATTGATCAGCCGTTCCACCTCCGCCGGATCACCAAAACGGGCATGGACAAATCCCTCGGGCAGCGGTTCAAACCCCTGGTGAAACTTGGGCTGACCGGTGGCGGCAACCGTGGCCAGGGTACGGCCATGAAAAGAACCGGACAGCGAAATAATCTCATAGCGTCCGGCACCGCTGTGAATCCTGGCCAGTTTGATGGCCGCCTCATTGGCCTCGGCCCCTGAATTGGCCATAAACACCTTGTCGGCAAAGGTATTGGCCAAGAGCAGCTCCGCCAGCCGAATCTGCGGTTTGGTATGAAAGAGATTGGAGACATGCATCAGTTCCTGCGCCTGCTCACAGACCGCCCGGGTGACGGCCGGATGGCAGTGGCCCAGTGAACAGACGGCAATCCCTGCCAGAAAATCAAGATATTCCCTGCCGTCATCATCCCAGAGCCTGCACCCCCTGCCCTTTACCATTGCCGCCGGAAACCGGCTGTAGGTCCCTATAAACACCTGCTCTCCCCGTGCCGCCCAATCCGCATTACTCATGATATAATACCCTAAAAGTCCAATTTTTTAGATGGCTAAGTAAAAACACAGATATACAGGTAAGCGGAGCGAAGCGTAGACTCCGAAGAGTAGTGTTCCGGGGCGGGTCTCAACTATACAGGTAGTATGTTGTAAATCGCCCCGGGACACACGACGCAGTAGATCGAAGTTTTTACAACGCCATCATGATATAATCTCCGTCCCGATACCTTCCGGGGTAAAAATTTCCAACAGCACGGCATGCTCCCGGCGCCCATCGATAATATGGGTCTTGGTTACGCCGCCATCCAGGGCCGCCTGACAGCAACGAACCTTGGGGATCATGCCGCCGCCGATAACACCTTGGTCAATCAGGGTCTCTATTTCATCCCGGTGGATGGTGGACAGGAGATCACCCTCGGAATTCTTCACCCCTTCCACATCGGTGAGCAGGATCAGCTTGACGGCGCCGAGCTCGGCGGCAATGGCACCTGCCACCAGATCAGCGTTGATATTAAACGCCTGCCCGTCCTCACCCACGCCCACCGGCGCAATGACCGGAATAAAATCCTGACTGTCCAGGGTTTGCAGAATATCCGGATTGATCCTGGTCACCTCGCCGACCCGGCCCAGATCAATGAGTTCAGGCGGTCGGTTGGCATCGTCGGATTTACTGTGGATGCGCATCTTCCTCGCCTGGACAAGATCGCCGTCCCGGCCGGACAGGCCAACCGCCTTGCCGCCGCAGTGGTTGATCAGGCCGACGATTTCCTTGTTGACCTTGCCCACCAGTACCATTTCGACCACGTCCATGGTTTCGCCGTCGGTCACCCGCATTCCCTGGATATAGCTGGGCGTGATCTGCATCTTTTCAAGGAAACGGTTGATCTGCGGCCCGCCGCCATGGACAATAACCGGATTCAAACCGATGTACTTCATCAAAATGATATCAAGGGCGAAATTCTTCTTGAGCTCCTCATCCACCATGGCGTGGCCGCCATACTTGATCACCACAGTTTTTTCGTTAAATTCACGTATATATGGCAACGACTCTATCAGGACCTTGGCCTTGGCTATGCTTTTTTCCATACCATCTCCACATCAAATGATCACAATGGGCCGGTTTTTCCGACACGGGTAGAAACAAGCTATATTACCCGTCCCGCAAACGGCTGTAAACAGTTGTATTGCAGGATTACGCAGAGGAAAACCGCGCCGGAACCTCTTTACTTTTATTCGATGACCTTGTACAATTGCCTTTGCAAAAAACAAACCGGATACATATACTCCCTGCTTTTTTTAGAAAAAACATACATATAATAGGTTATGAAAACACTAACGATAAAAAATATTCCGCTGCTCATTCTACCGGCGATTCTTCTGTTACTTTCGGTCACCGCCTTTGGAGCCGACAAGGCATCGGCACCCATCCACATCGAAGCGGACCGGATGATCTCCCAGGAACAGAAAAATTCGGTCATATTTCTCGGCAACGTTGATGCCAGCCAGGGTAACCTGACCATTCGTTGCCAGGAGATGACCGTCTACTACACCCAGGACAAGGGCAAAAAAAAGGGCCGGAACAGTTCCAGCGAGGTCAAAAAACTCATCTGCAGAAAAAATGTGGAAATCACCCAGGGTGACTGGCTCGGCACCGGCAATCGCATGGATTATTTTGCCAGGGACCGCAAGGTAATCCTCAGCGGCAATGCCAAGGCATGGCAGGGTCCCAACATGGTATCGGGCAAGACAATCACCTACTATCTCGATGAAAAGCGCTCCATTGTCGAGCAGGACAGGAAAAAATCCGGTCGGGTCACGGCGGTCATTCATCCGGAATCGGACACAAAAAAATGACCGCTGACTGCTCTCTGCTTGAAACCAGAAACCTGGTCAAGGAGTACCGCAACCGGCGGGTGGTGGACCAGGTCAACCTGCAGGTTACCGCAGCCTCGGTTGTCGGCCTGTTGGGCCCCAACGGCGCCGGTAAGACCACAACCTTCTACTCCATGGTCGGCTTTATCCGGCCGACATCCGGTTCTATATTGCTGGACGGTGAGGATATTACAGCCCTGCCCATCCACAAAAGGGCCTCACGCGGCATTACCTACCTGGCCCAGGAGCCATCGGTATTCAAGAAACTGACCGTGGTTGAAAATGTCCGCATCGTCCTGGAACCTTTGGGACTGCCGAAAAACGAAATCAACAACCGCATTGAGGAGTTGATGGATGAGCTCAAAATTGGCTACCTGGCGGACAACAAGGGGCACGCCCTGTCCGGAGGGGAACGGCGGCGAGTGGAGATCATGCGTGCCCTGGCCACCCGGCCCAGATTTATCCTGCTCGATGAACCCTTTGCCGGGGTTGATCCACTGTCGGTGGCTGACCTGCAGCAGATCATCCGTAGTTTGAAAGAGAAAAACTTAGGGGTCCTGATTTCCGACCATAATGTTCGCGAAACACTCCAGGTCTGTGACTTTGCCTATATCATGAATGACGGGCAGATCCTGACCAGCGGCGCTGCCGTTGATATCACCCAGAGCGCCCTGGCCCGAAAAATGTATCTTGGTGAAAATTTCAGCATGTAGGCGGATACCTTTGACTCTCGGAACCATGCGTACCAACACGAACAATGCTTGATCTTCGCCAAAACCTCAAACTTGCCCAAAAGCTGGTTATGACGCCGCAGCTGCGGCAGGCCATCAAGCTTTTGCAGCTCAATCGCCTGGAGCTCACCGATGCCCTGCAGGCCGAAATTGAGCAGAATCCCATGCTGGAAGAAGTGGTGCCCACCCGGGAAGAAAAAACCAATCCGGATGAACTGAGTGCCGCCGAGAACAGGGAAAGGGTGGAAGAGCCCGTTACCAGCCAGGTAGAGGGAGAAGACCCGGCCAAAGTGGCGGAGGTCAACTGGGATGACTATGCCAACACCTTTGACACCGATTTTTCTTTTGCCCGGGAAACCCCCCCGGCCGATGCCCCTTCCCAGTTCGATTTTATTTCCAAGGCACCGGGGCTTGATTCCTTCCTGCTCTGGCAGCTGACCCATATGGACCTTGACGAACTTGACACCAGATTAACCCATTTTATCGTCGGCAATCTCGACGGTCATGGTTTTCTGGAGGCAACCGTTGAAGACATTGCCGCCTATGGCAACTGTTCGGAAAAAGAGGCCAAAGGCGCCATTCGCCTTGTCCAGAGTCTTGATCCACCCGGAATCGCCGGCCGCGATATCCGTGAATCACTGCTTTTGCAACTTGAGCGCAAGGGACTGGAGGAGACCCTTGCTTACTCAATTATCGATACCCATATTAACCTGCTGCAGACAAAAAATTATGCCCAGATCGCCCGGGAAACCGGTTCCTCGGTCCGGCTGGTCAAGGAGGCGGTCAAAATCATCGAGCAGCTCCAGCCCTACCCCGGAAACGAGTATAGCAACGAACAGACAAACTACGTAATTCCCGACGTCTATGTATATAAAGTTGACGATGATTTTGTCATCCAGCTCAACGACGACGGTCTGCCCAAGCTCCAGATCTCGGAAGAGTACAAGGCCCTGCTTAAGCAAAAAAACTCCATGTCCAGCGAATCAAAGAGTTATCTGCGTGAATCAAAACGCAATGCCGAATGGTTCATCAAGTCCATCCACCAGCGGCAACGTACCATTTACAAGGTTATGGAGAGTTTACTCAAATTTCAACGGGACTTCTTTGAACGGGGCCCGGGCTACCTCAAGCCCCTCATCCTGCGCGATGTCGCCGATGATATTGGCATGCACGAATCAACGGTCAGTCGGGTCACCTCCCATAAGTATGCCCATACCCCCCAGGGTATCTATGAGTTGAAATATTTTTTCTCAACAGCCGTGGCCACCACCGATGGTGACGTTGTTGCCGCCGAGGCCATCAAGACAAAAATCCGCCGTTATATTGCCGCTGAAGACCCGACCAAACCACTCAGCGACAATAAAATCTCGCAAATGCTGGCCGAAGAAAAGATCAAGGTCGCCAGGCGTACCGTGGCCAAGTACAGAGATCAGATGAAAATTCTGCCGGTCAAACATCGGCGTCAGGCAAGGACTTAGAACAACATGCTTACACTCGGCCACCAATGCATTATCCTGGAGATGCAATCAACCGGCAAGGACGAGGCCCTGCGGGAACTTGCCTCCGCCGTACAGACCTGCTGCGGGGATATTGATCCGGACATGTTGGTGAATGTTCTGCAGGAAAGGGAACAGGTGGGATCCACCGGCGTTGGTAACGGGGTTGCCATACCCCATGCCAAGGTACCCGGCCTGAACCGTCCGGTTCTCTGCTTCGGACGCTCAAGCGCCGGCATCAGCTTTGAGGCCATTGACAACAGGCCTGTTCATCTCTTTGTGCAGATCCTCTCACCCACGGGCAGGGCCGATGAATATCTGCGCTCTCTGGCCAGGGTCAGCCAGCTGTTGAAACATGAGGCCAATCGCAGGATCCTGATGCAGGCCACGGACAAACAGCAGATCCTCGATCTTTTCAACAGCGACCAGCTGTGACATCCTCCCCCAAAAAAAACAGCCCGCCGAAATATTTCGACGGGCCGGATGACAGGCAGGACAGAAAAAAGAATCAACTGCGTATCATTTCAGCTATCTGAAAGGCCATTTCCAGGGATTGTTCTGCGTTGAGACGCGGATCACAGGTGGTCAGATAATTTTCTCCCAGCTGGGCATCGGCCAGTTGCCGGGCCCCGCCGGTGCATTCGGTAACATTGTCGCCGGTCAACTCAAAATGAACGCCGCCTGGTATGGTCCCCTCGGACCAGTGCAATTCAAAAAAACATCGCAATTCCGATAAAATATCATCAAAACTCCTGGTCTTATGCCCGCTTTTTGCCTTGCGGATATTGGCATGCATGGGATCGCAGCTCCACAACACATTCAACCCCTCTTTTTTCACCGCCCGAATAAGCGGCGGCAGGTATTTTTCAATATCACGGGCCCCAAACCGGGCAATCAGGGTCATTCGGCCCGGTTCATTGGTGGGATTCAATCGCTCGATGATGGCCAGGATATCATCAATATCATGCTTGGGCCCCACCTTCATGCCAATGGGATTAAGCACTCCCCGCAGAAACTCGACATGAGCGCCGTCAATCTGGCGGGTACGGTCACCAATCCACAGCATATGGCCGGAACAGTCATACCAGCCGCCCCGGGTTGAATCCTCACGGGTCAACGCCTCTTCGTAGCCAAGGAACAGGGCCTCATGGGAGGTATAAAACTGCGCCTGTTTAAGCTGGGGTGTGTCAGTGTCTATACCAATAGTTTCCATGAAGGCCAGGGCCTGACTGATCTGCTTGGCCAGTCTCTCATAGGACCTGCCCATGGGAGACTGCTTGACAAATTCCTGGTTCCAGGCCTGGACCCGGTGCAGGGCGCCGAATCCCCCTTTGGTAAAGGCCCGCAACAGGTTCAGAGTAGCAGCCGACATATTATATCCCTGCAGCAGGCGGGCCGGATCAGGAGTTCGCGCTTCCAGGGTCGGCTCAATAGAATTGGCCATGTCTCCCCGGTAACTCGGCAGCTCGACTCCGTTTACTATTTCGGTGTCGGAAGAACGCGGTTTGGCATACTGACCGGCTATGCGGCCAACCTTGACCACCGGCTTGCCGCCGGCATAGGTCAGGGTAACCGCCATCTGCAGAAGGACCTTCAAGGTCTCCCGGATATTGGGCGCCGTACAACGGGCAAATTCCTCGGAACAATCCCCGCCCTGCAACAGAAAGGCCTCCCCGCGTGACGCCTGGGCTAGCTGCTCCTTCAGGTCCCTGATTTCACCGGCAAACACCAGCGGCGGCAGGGTGGCGATGGTCGCTAAAATTTCCTCCAGCCTTTCCTTGTCCGGCCAATTCGGCTGTTGTAAAATAGGACGACTCCGCCATCCTGTTTTTGTCCACGTACTTGTTTCAGTCATGATATTCTACATCCTTGATTAACCAACATGGCCAACGCCACTTTCCCGACGACAGCCACAAGCAACTAACACGAGCATTGCCCGCAATCCAAATTAAACGCTGCATTCGCGGCTAACCCCGCTCCTGCAGGCTCTGGTTGCGGGCAAAACCTGTCTTAGCTGAAAATACAACCTCATTTTACAAAAAATCAATTACGGAAGCTTACAACTGTCACCCCGACAACAAATTTCAAGATCAAAGGTGTTTAACACCCTGAGAGCTTTTTCCCGTTGTCCGGGATCGTCATAGGGCTCAAACCGGGCCTCTTGCAACAGTTTTTCCGCCTGCCGCCGGTCGGGAATGGCCTCCATGCCTCTGGCCAGCACCTTGCCCCGGGCTGTTTCCAGCAGTTCCGCATCCCGGCCATTAGTAATCACCCCGTAGGGAATGCGATAGTCGGGATCAAGGACCCGGGCTGCGGCAATAACAGACTTCTCCCGGGTGACCAGGGATCCCGGACCGTATCGAAGAATAAACAGGTGCCTCCCCTCTATGCGTACGGTCAGATCGATAATGGACCGGACAAAAATATGATTAAAGGTCGTTTCAATGCACAAGCGCGGCTCAAGCTCATCCCTGGAGTACCCTTTTTCCTCAACCAGCATCCTGGCCAGCCATTGCCGGGTCCGTTCATCATCGGTATCAGGCAGCTCTTCACCGGTCAGATAATCCTGCAGGACACCATAGACAATATGGTGTCCCGAGACAGTCCGCTTGACCATAAATTCCGTCCGGATTATGACCCGTTACAGCTCAAGCCAGGACTCGGAAAAAACGGTCTGGCCGGACAGGGCCTTGTAGGTCTTGTAATGCTCAAGCGCCGCTCCCTCGAGCGAGGCGGGATCAGGTTCATTGCCGTCCATCATGCCATGGACCAGATCAACCAGATCCTGACGCTCACCCCTGCAAATGGCCATCAGTTCCTTATCATAGGAGTTGACGATGGCGGTGGAAATACCATATTTCATCAACATGATGAGATAGGTACGATCCAGGTACTTGCGCAGGTGATCGGCAACGCCGTTGGAGACGTTTGACAGACCAACCGTGGAACCGGAACCGGGGGCGATATCACCAAGCATCATCATAAACTCAAGGCCGGAGGCGATCTGGTCGGCGCCAAGGGTAATTGGCGTTCCGATGGGATCAAACAAAATCTTCTCATTGGGTATCCCGGCCTCGTTTAAGGCCATCATCAGGTCAACCGCCATAGCGGCCCGCTCGTTGGAATCACGCGGCATACCGTCCGGTCCCCAAAGCAGGGCAATGACATCGCAACCCGCTTCGGCGGCAACGGGAATCAGGGCCTCCATGCGTTCCGGCTGGGCGGAAATGGAGTTCATAATTGCCTGGCTCTTATTGGCGACCACCTTGAATCCGGCGGCCATGGCATCGGTGTTGGTGGAATCCAGACACAGGGGAGTGTCCACCGCTGCCTGCACGGTCTCAACAACCCAGGGCATAAGTTCGGTGCCGTCCTTGCGGGCTGGTCCAATGTTCAAATCAAGATAGGCGGCCCCGGCGGCCGTCTCTTCCTTGGCCATCTCCTGGATCGGTTCCGGATTTCGTTCCTTCATGGCGTTACCACTGCGGGTTCCCATGATATTTATACTCTCGGCGATAGCCTTAACCGTTAATGCCATTGTGCTCTCCTTTCCTGTAATCTTGTCATATAAGATGATCTCATAAAAAGTCCAAACAATTCTTAAAGATGGCCAATCAAAAACACAGATATACAAGGAGTTGCGTTCCAGGGTGGGTCTCAACTATACAGGTATGTATGTTGTGAATCGCCCCGGGACACACGACGCAGTAGATCGAAGTTTTTACGACGCCATCATATAACCCTTCAAGCGGCCCGTCCGTACAACCGGCAACGAAAAAGCCCCTGAAAACCAACCTGATATCGAAAAAAATGGTTGATTCCATCAGTCCAGACCCATTTTTTTCTTATACCGAACTTGATAATTTATCGTATTTTAGCACAGTTGTCAAATTGCAAATTCTTTGCATCCCAAAACGAATACTTTTGTTCCCCATAGCTGGCAGGACAAAAAGTCTTTCTTAACCAACCAGTAACGTATTAAAATTATAGGAATATAATAACCTGCCATAAAAATGGCCATAGAGATGGGTAAAAATTTATCTATCCATTCAACCTCCATTTACATGGTTTTCATCGAGTTCCCACCATTCCATCCGGTGCAGTATTTTCCTTCCACTGCAAGATGATTCCTGCACATATCCGGTCTACACCTTGCCTCCTCCGGTAACTCCGGATGTAATTATCGCTCTGTTTTCAATACATTACAAACAGAAACAATTAAGGAACACCGCTTGCATTTTATCCGGCAACGGCAGAAAAAAACTGCCCTGTGCAACAACAAAGGTTGTGCAATCGCCGTAAACTACAAAACAAGGAGGATACATATGTCGGAAAAGCAAAAGGATGATATTGAATTGACCGAAACCGAAAAGGCATGGGATGAAGAGGCCGATGACCTGAAGGTCAAGTCTGTTGGCTGGAAGGAACTCTATCTCAAGGAGGACTGGTGGGCCATCTGGCTCTCCCTTGGTCTCATCTTTGTGGCCTACGCCTTTTTCCTGGCCGGAGGCTCTATCAAGTGGATCGCCGTGCACCCTGCCCGCTGGAGCAATCTCTCCCAGGTAGGCGCTGATCTTGGCAAACACGCAATCCAGTATATTGCCCAGTTCATCATGTGGCTGATCGTCTTTACCGGCAGTCTGAAGGTGATGGGCATCAAACCAAAAGAGTTTATCCCGTCGTTTGTCTTTGTCTATATCTGTTCCATTCTTATCTTCATCGTCGGCGCCTGGGAACATGCCCATCACTACAACCTTGAACCACCGCTGATTGCCCTGGCGCTGGGTATGCTTATTGCCAACCTGGTTGGCCTGCCCCGCTGGATGGATGCGGGTTTCCGGGTAGAGTACTATATCAAGGTGGGCATCATCCTGCTCGGCGCCACCCTGCCGCTCACCCTGATAATCTGGGCCGGACCGGTGGCCATCGGCCAGGCCTCCATCGTTGCGGTCTCCACCTTTCTGGTTATCTTTTTTGTCGGCCGTAAGATGGGGCTTGACCGCAGGCTGTGCGCAACCCTCGGAGCAGGCGGAGCGGTCTGCGGCGTTTCCGGCTCCATTGCCATTGCCGGCGCCGTTGGCGCCAAAAAAGAACACGCGCCCATCGCCATCACCATGGTCATCCTCTGGGCCATTGTCATGATCTTTTTCCTGCCTCTGGTCTCGCGGTTGATGCATCTGCACACCGGCGTGGTCGGCGCCTGGGTCGGCACTTCGGAGTTTGCCGATGCCGCGGGATTTGCCGCTGCCCAGGCCTATGGCGACATGGCCGCCCATGTTCCCGGTATTCCGGGCAGTCCCGATGATGCGGTCTGGGGATTCACCCTGATGAAGGTTGTCGGCCGTGATATCTGGATCGGCATCTGGGCCTTTGTCATGGCCATTATCTCCACCACGCTCTGGGAACGTAAAAGTGGGACAAAACCAAATCCTGCAGAGATCTGGTGGCGCTTTCCCAAATTCGTCCTCGGCTTTTTCGTGGCCTCAATCATCATGACGCTGATCTCCAGTCATTACACCCTGGATACTTATAACCATGTACTCAAACCCATGCTGGTCGGCCCGATCAAGGCGCTGCGTACCTGGGCCTTTATCTTCTGCTTTTTCTCCATCGGCCTGACCACCCGTTTCCGCGAACTGGCCTCGGCCGGAACCAAACCGTTCTGGGCCTTTACCAGCGGCGTTGTCGTCAATGTCATTCTGGGTTTTATTCTCTCTTCCATTGTTTTTGCCCATTACTGGCAGAACCTGTCCCATTAACGGAAGATAATCTCAATCACATGGATATCCGCGGCCCGAAGCCCGGGCTGTGGATATCCATTTCCTCGAGGGTAAAAACATGCTATCCGTACAAACAAAGAAAAAGAAGAAAATCTGCCTGAATTGCATGTTCTTTCGTAATGATCCCAAGTACCTGGAGAAGGAATTCGAGGGCTGGATCACCCTGGGCTCGGCCTATGGCTCGGTGCGCAAGGATGACGGCATCTGTTGCCGGCATGAAGAATACCTTGGCGCCCAGGACTTTTGTGACCAGTTCCAGGCCGGACGGACAGTGGAATGACCGACAAGATACCTCGCTGTGGCGGGTACGGCCCGAACCGTTGCAATCATGCCGGAAAACTTAAATAATTGTCGCTATCCCCTCATACAATCGGCAGTTAAAATAATCACTCTTATCATCATTATGGAAAATCGGGCCACGGACATTTGGCGACCCATTTTCCGTCCCGACCCCTACCCTCCTTTCGACAACGTAGCACTCTGTTATCCAGTGCAAAAAAAATTTCATTTCCCGTCATCTTATCGTAGACAAAATCACAAAAGAGTGATACAAGATACCCCCAAATCAGCTGAGCTGATTGTTGGCTTCAATATTTTTTGAAATCGCTCAGAAAACAAAAAGATTGAAAAAAACGACAATCCGTATGCAACGACACCCCTTGATATTATGGACACGATTCCGCTGTTCAAAATACATCTTTTGCAATTAATGCGGCCCATAGTGCAGAAGGCCTGCATTGTCGAACGAGGAAGCCCTCCCGGCGGTTGAATCACCCCCCACCACCACTGCCGCCTGAAAATCTGTTCATCGCTGATGCCCTGCGGACACTCCGATCACAGTCATAAATATCAATAGTCCTTACCGGACATTCACCCATTTCTCAGACGGCACGACCCCAGGATCCCGACAAAACCTGATCCATTCCGTTTGAATTGCCGGTGTCCTGGTACAACTTGACTACCGGATTTGAACGTCTTGTACTTTTTATTTATTTTTCAGAGGAGGAGGATATGGAACAGGTGATGAAAAAGGAGAAGGGCAAGTTATGGGGTCTGCTGACCAAGGTTCCCGAGCTTACCCTTCTTATCCTGCTTATTGTTGCGGGCTACACGGTTATGGGAATTTTCTCCAAGGTCCAGCCCACTGCGGTGCTCAGTCCGGGAGATATGTGGCTGATCATAGTGGCGTCATTTGTAATCAGCACCTTAATAGCCGTCCTTGCCGTCATCGGCGGAATCGGCGGCGGTGTGATTTTCACCCCGATTATGCTGGGTTTCACCCACATTGACAGCCTGGTTGTCCGCTCGACCGGCCTTGTGGTCGCCATGTTCAGCGGCCTGATTTCATCAGGCCCTTTCATGCGCACAAAACTTGCCGATTTAAAACTCGTTTTTTTCTGTGGAGTTCCCATTACCGTCGGCGCTCTTGCCGGCAGTGTGGCCGCCATCTACCTGCATAAATATATGGGCCCGGTGGGAGACGGATATGTCCGGCTTTCCCTTGGTATCCTCATGCTCATTGTGGCCTATTTTCTTATTTCCGGAGGCGGTGCCACGGAATCCCCCAAACCCAAACGGATTGACCCCATTGCCAAAAAACTGGGCCTGAGCAATTACTACTGGGAAGAATCCCTTGGCACGGTTGTCCATTATGACCTGACCAGGGCCATCCCCGGCGCGATCATGTTCATCTTCCTCGGCTTTATCGCCGGTTTCTTCGGCCTCGGCGGCGGCGCTTTCCTGACGGCGACACTCAACCTCGTCATGATGGCCCCGGTAAAAATTGCCGCCGCATGCAGCGGTGTTTTACTTGCCATCAGCAATGCCACCGCAATCTGGACATATATTTCCTATGGGGCCTTGATCGCTGTTTTTGCCGCCCCCTGGATGCTTGGCCAGGTCGTTGGCGGCATTCTCGGTGCCTACCTTTTGATCAGCATCAATGCCGGTTTTGTCCGAAAAATTCTGATTATTATTCTGCTGGTTTCCTCCATAAAACTCATCATGCGTGGAGTTGAAGGGGCATTTGGAATTTCACTGCATTTTTAGAAGGAGAAAAGACATGGAAGAACAAAAACCTAAAGCGCCGCTTGCCGCCCTCGTTTATGGAGAAATCGTTTACTGGGGAGTTTTACTCGGCTCCGTCATAGTCATGATAGGATCCATTATCGCCTTTATATCCCGTGATAATTATGTTGCCACTTCCTATTGGCTGTCGACCATCTGGAAGGGGGAATCAATTCATGAAATCTGGAAAGGAGCTACCGGCGCCCTGCCGCACGGACACTGGTATCTCTCCCATTTGACGACCGGGGACGGATTATGTTCCTTTGGGATTTCCTTTGGTGTCTTTGCGGTTCTGCCCGCTCTTCTCCTGTCGGCGCTGGCCCTTTACAAGGAAAAAGATATGGTGTATGGAACATTGGCTCTTATCGGAGGAATTGTGGTTTTTATTGCAATTCTTGGAATAATTCCCATGCCGTCCTGACCCTCTCCAATAATCCTGATGGACTAAAACTCGATATTTGGCCATGCTGCCCCCGAATTACCCTTATCTCAGCGTTCACCAGACAACGCAGCCAGCAGGGATCGTCCGATGCTGTTTCCTGGTTCAATATGTACCGGCTGCGGTCCATGAACTGACGATTCTTCAGGTAGACCAAAATCAGGGGGCAGCCCTGTCCGATTCGCCGAACATTCTGTCCGGCGAAGGCGTCCTCGGCGGAGCGGACGGGAATACGTTCCTCCTGGATGCACGTTGCATTAAGCCTGCGGTAAAAATTTTGCATCGCACAAGTAAAACAAATGAATAAATCTATAAAATTTTTTCTCCCCGGCAAAAATACCAGAATGATCCTTATTGCCGCCCTGATCGGGCTTTTGTCCGGTTGTGCGATTATAGTTTTTCGTGAAGCGGTCGAACTGGTCCATGCACAGATTTTTGACCGTTTGTATGAATTTTTTAGGATCGGCGAGGGCGGCTGGCATAAATTGTTGCTTCCCCTGCTGCCCGTGACCGGTATGATTCTCCTTATTCCCTTTTCACTGGCCTTCCCCGGGCTGGTCAACGGGTATGGATTCCCAAAATTTCTCCAGCGGGTCAATCTGGAAAATGGTGTGATCCGGGCCAGAAACATTATCCTGAAAATCATTTCCACGGCCCTGACCATAGGAACAGGCAATTCCGCCGGTGTGGAGGGTCCCATTGCCGTGATCGGCGGCAGTCTTGGATCGCTCATCGGCCAGAAGAGGAAGGTGTCCGGCCGACGAATGAAGGTCTATATCGCGGCCGGCTGCGCCGGTGGCATCGCGGGAATTTTCAACGCGCCGCTGGCCGGGCTCTTCTTCGCGGCCGAGATTGTCCTCCTGGGCACCTATGAAATTTCATCTTTCTCCGCCTTGGTCATCGCCTCTGCCCTCGCAACCGTAGTCACCCGTTCCTGGTTCGGTCATTCGCCGACCTTTCCCATTCCGGCCTATCACATGGTCAATCCCTTTGTTGAAGTGCCGCTTTATGCGATTATGGCCTTGATTGTCGGGTTTCTGGCTGTTCTCCATATCCGTTTTTTCTATTATTGCCGTGATTCCTTCCAAAAACTGCCCCTGCATCCGCAGCTCAAACCTATCCTCGGCGCCATACTGGTCGGATCAATAGGTATCGCCTTTCCTCAGGTAATGGGGGACGGCTATGACTATATTGAAAAAGCTCTTACCGGCCATACCGTGGCCACGGTCATGCTGGCGCTTATCTTTCTTAAATCCATTGCCACCGCCATTACTCTCGGCTCGGGTGGTTCCGGCGGTGTATTTGCACCGGCGCTTTTTATAGGCGCGGTATGCGGCGGGGCCTACGGCGCTATTGTCCATGCCCTGTGGCCCGCCTATACCGCCTCACCCGGCGCCTACGCCACCATCGGCATCGGCGCCTTTCTCGCTGCCTCCACCCATGCCCCGATGACCGCCATCTTTCTACTCTTTGAAATGACCGGCAACTATGTCATTATCATCCCGGTTATGCTGGTCTCCATTCTCAGCACCATAACCGCCACACGGCTGTATCACGACTCCATTGATACGGTTGACTTCACCCGCCAGGGCATTAACCTGCACGAGGGTCGGGAAGTGGCGATCATGAAATCAATCAAGGTGGGAAGCGCCATGACCGAGGATGTTGATTTCATAAGTGAAAACGCCAATATCAACCAACTCCTTGAACTCTTCCGCTATTCCAGGGACACCTTTTATTTCCCGGTTGTCAATTACAAGGGCCTGATGGTTGGGGTGGTGTCCATGCAGGATATCAAGAATATCCTCCACGATGAAGAACAACGAGTCTGCTATCTGGTCGGCGCTATCTGCACCCGTGATGTCATCACCCTGACCCCTGACGATAATCTCTATGACGCCATGATCCTGTTCGATATTAAAGGCATTGAAGAAATTCCCGTTGTAGAGAGCACCAAGGAACCATGGATTCTCGGAATGCTGAAGCGATCGGACGTCATTACCGCCTACAATCATGAGTTGCTGAAACGGGGCATAAGCGAAAAAGCCGAAACCATCCGCATGCTCTGTTCGGCATCATAGTCCATGGCAGCATGACTTTTTCAAATCGTTGAGGTAACACATGAAAGCAAAAGATTTAATGTCACCCGTCACCCAATATCTCACCCCTGAGATGACACTGTGCGAAGCGGTGACCACCATGCGGGAAATAAAACGTTCCCACGGTCTCCCTATCAAGGGTATGCTTGTAAAAAATGAACGGGGTACCGTGGTGGGAATCCTGTCCATTAAAGATATCCTGGCAGCAGTCATCCCCAGTTATCTGTCTCCGGATATCTCCATCTTTTCCTGGGAAAATATGCTCGAAGAGATGACCGCCCGGGCAGCGGACAAGCAGGTCGCCGACATCATGGTAAAAAAAGTATTCACCATTGACGCCGATGCGCCGCTTATGGAATGCGCCGACCTGATGATCAAAAAAGGGGTGCAACGATTACCGGTTACCGATGGAGATGGTAACATTATCGGCATTGTGTATATCCGAGATATATTCGATATCGTTGCAGACTATCTGAGCAAGGGAGGGCAGAAAGATGGAACCTGTTGAGACGGCACAGGCCGTGCATACCGTGGTGATGAACACCCAGTTTTACCTTGCCTGCGGTATTTTTTTCCTGGCCCTTGCCATCATCATGTCGGAAAAAATCCACAAGACCATTATCTCCCTGTTCGGCGCCTCCCTCATCCTTGTCTTGAAGATTCTTGAGCAGCACGATGCCTTTCATCTTGAAGAATTCGGCGTTGACTGGAATGTCATCTTTCTGCTGATCGGCATGATGATCATCATCAACCTCATCCGGCCAACCGGCCTGTTTGAATATATCGCCATCCGCTCGGCCAAGGCGGGGCGCGGTGAGCCGATGCGGATAATGATCATTTTTGCCGTCATTACTGCCGTGTTGTCGGCATTTCTTGACAACGTCACCACTGTTCTTCTGCTGGCACCGGTCACCCTGCTCATTGCCGACGCCCTGGAAGTCGATCCTGTTCCCTATCTGATTGTCGAAGCAATTGCCTCGAATATCGGTGGCACCGCGACCCTGATCGGTGATCCACCCAATATCATGATCGCCTCCAAGGCAAAACTCGATTTCATGGACTTTATCATTCACCTGACCCCTGCCGTTATCTTTATCATGGGGGTCCTCATCCTGATCCTGAAACTCATATTCGGCAGGAAACTCAAGACCAGGGATGAACTCAAAAACCGTATCATGCAAATGGATGAAAACGAGGCGATCAAGGACCCGGTCATGCTGACAAAATCCCTGGTGGTGCTCGGTATTGTCCTGATCGGCTTTATCCTGCACGGATTTTTCCATTATGAACCGGCAACGATTGCCCTGTTCGGCGCCGCCCTGCTCCTGCTCCTCTCCGGGACCGATGAGCCCCACCACATCCTGGCCGAGGTCGAGTGGCCGGTTATCTTCTTTTTTATCGGTCTGTTTATCATGGTCGGCGGCCTGGTCAAAGTCGGGGCCATCAAGCTGATGTCCGAAAAAATGCTTGCCCTGACCCACGGCAACCTGTTCTCCACCTCCATGGTCATCATGTGGTTTTCCGCTATTGCCTCGGCCGTGGTCGACAATATCCCCTATGTGGCCACCATGAATCCGCTTATCGTGGACATGGCCCGGGAACTCTGGCCCCATCAGACCGGCCTGGCCCTGCTTCAGCATCCGGACCTGATGCCCATCTGGTGGTCCCTGGCACTGGGGGCCTGTCTCGGCGGCAACGGCACGGCCATCGGCGCCTCGGCCAATGTTATTGTTGTTGGTATGTCGGAAAAGGCAGGTCATAAAATCAGCTTTCTCAAATTCATGGCCTACAGTCTTCCGATCATGCTGATCACGGTCTTCATCGCCATGATTTATGTCTGGCTCAGATATTATGTCCTGGGGATGCATGGATAAGAAAAAAGCAAGCGGGATGGAACGGTCCCGCCCCTGACTTTTTTGGGGGCGCTGGCGGGGCCGCTCCCTCCCGCCTGGCCGCAAATTCGCAAAAACGGCAACAGGCCTTCAATCCGGTCTTATGCAGTAGTCGCTGCCGGCAACCTCTTGCCCATAATCATGCCTTCTCCCGGAAGCGGGCCGCTGAAATACCATATTTTTTCAAAAGCTGTTGCATGGACTGGCGCTCGATCCCAGCCTTTTTGGCGGCCCGGGAAACATTGCCGCCGGTCTGTTCCAGCAGACTGGTCATGTACCGGGTTGTAAACTTTTCCAGGATTTTTTCCTTGGCCTCCCGATAGGTCAGGTCACACAACTCTTCTGACCCGCCATCACCACGCGGCAGCATACCGAGGGCACAGTCAAAATCCTCGGACAACAGCTCATCCCCCTTGGAAAATATCAGTGCCCGTTTAATGGCGTTCTGCAGTTCCCGAACATTACCTGTCCATTTTCTGGTTATCAGATAACGCCGGGCCTGTTCGGACATCGTCTTCTCCAACCCGAATTCCTCGGTATAGCGGCTGAGAAAATGGTTGGCGATCAGCGGGATATCATCGGGGATATCACGCAGAGGCGGGGTGTTTAGGGCGACACAGGCCAGCCGGTGGTACAGGTCTTCCCGAAATTTCCCGGCCATGATCTTTTCCGGCAGATTCTGGTTGGTCGAGGCAATGATACGCACATCAATGGTGCGGCTCCGGTCAGCGCCCAGCGGCCGGACTTTTTTCTCCTGCAGGACCCGCAACAGCTTGGACTGCAGGAGAATGGGCATATCGCCGATTTCATCCAGAACAATACTGCCGCCCTCGGCAGCGGCAAAGAGACCAGCCCTGTCGGCAGCAGCACCGGTAAAGGCACCCTTGCGGTGTCCGAACAACTCGCTTTCCAGGATGTCCTCGGGTATGGCCGCGCAGTTGACTGTCACCAGGGGGCCGTCTGCCCGGTCACTTAAATCATGAATCATCGAAGCGGCCAGTTCCTTGCCGGTGCCGGTTTCGCCGGTAATCAGCACCGGCACATCGGTCCTGGCAACGAGGTTGATCATTTCGGTCAGTTTGCGCAACGCGGTAGACTGGCCGATGAAGCGCTCGTTGACCTTCTGCTCCCGGATGCGCTGTTCCAGCTTTCTGGTTTGTTGCTGCAGGACCCCATGCTCCAGGCCCTTGCGGATAACATGCACCAGACGCTCCTCGTCAAAGGGCTTGGTGATGAAATCATAGGCCCCGAGTTTCAGGGATTCCACCGCGTTGTCAATACTTCCATAGGCCGTCATCATGATAACCATGATCCTGGAGCCCCCCTTCCTGATACGGCGCAGGAGCTCCATACCATCCATTCCCGGCATGCGGATGTCGGTCACCACCACATCGCAGGGATTATTCTCAAGAAAGGCAAAGGCCTCTTCACCGCCGCCGGCGCAGTGAATATCCACGTCCAGCTCCGTATGCAAAAGCCTGGTCAACATGGTGAGCATATCTTTCTTGTCATCAACCAATAATACCGCCTGTCTGCTCATTGAGGCTGCTCCTTCAGGGGCAATCGTATCCAGAAGGTCGTGCCCTTGCCCTCTTCACTGGTAAAGGCTATCTCCCCGCCATGCTCCTCGATAATCCCGTAACTGACCGAAGTGCCCAGCCCGGTGCCCTGGCCCGGTTCCTTGGTGGTAAAAAACGGTTCGAATATCTTGTGCTGAATCTTGCAGGGAATACCACAGCCGGTGTCGATAAAGGAAATCCGCACCATGTTGTCCCGTGCCTCGTAGCGGCCAACCACCTGGATGGTGCCCTCTCCCTCAATGGCCTGGGCCGCGTTGATCATGAGATTTAGGCAGACCTGCCTGATCTTGTCCACAGACATGGGAACCGCAGGAATATCGTCGGCAAAATCGGTTATGATTGCAATTCCCTTGCCGGAAAATTCACCCTCAAGAACGTCAATAACCGATGCCACGGTTTCACCAATATCCGCCCGCACAAACCGGGTGTCGGTCTGCCGGGAAAAGTTGAGCAGGTCTTCAACGATTTTTTTGCACATGCCGGCATTGTTACGGATTATCTCAAGGTCCCCTGCCTGCCTGTCATCCCGGTTTTCTTTCAAAAGCAGGCCGGTATAGCCAAGGATGATGGAAAGCGGATTGTTGATTTCATGGGCTACCCCGGCGGCAAGCTGACCGATGGAGGCCAGTTTTTCGGCCTGGCGGATCTGCATCTCCATGCTCTTGCGTTCGCTGACATCCCGGACAATACACTCATACAGGCACCCCGGTTCTTTCTCCTTACGTTGGAGGGTGGCGGTGATAAGCACCTCAAACTCCGAGTTGTCCCGTTTGCGGAACAGGGCTTCAAAATCCTTGACATATCCCTGCTCCTCCATGCGGACCAGAAAATTATTGCGCTCTTGCCGATGAACAAAAAAGTCATGAATCGTCACATTGCGCATGAATTCCCGCCTGTTCTTGCAGCCGAACAGCTCGATACCGGCATTGTTGACATCCACGACCAACCCCTCGCAATCGGTGACGATGATGCCATCCTTGGAGCCCTCGAAAATCTGCCGGTACTTGGCCTCGGATGAACGAACCTCCTCCTGGGACTGTTTCAGATGGCCGATCATCCGATTGAACGAATCTCCAAGCTCCGCGATCTCATCACTGCCGTGGACCTCGAAACGGCTATCCAATCCCTTTTCGCCGCTGACCACGGACTTGAAAAAGGCGCTGGCCCGGCGCAGAGGACGCACCGCCACTACAAAATGAAAATAGTTGATCAAGACAAGAACAACGGAGAGGGCGATCAGGCCGACAATAAAAATCACCAGGGCGGCCTGACGTATCTGATAGAAGGTTTGCGCCACGGGAATGGCAATGGATTCCAGGCCAATGACCTGCCCGATCTTCCAGTTATGGCCGTTTTCCGCTCCATAACGCCGCACAAGTGAACGGGGAGCCATGGAGGGATCGCCATGACAGAGGAGACATGACTTTTCCATTCGAACCGCCTGCATGCGGACAAAATACTGGAGACCATCCCTTGAAACCAGTCCCTGCCAACCAGGTGTCTGATCAGGTTCCTCATTAAAGCGGGCAATGTGGGCGCGCTCAAACGCATTGGCCCTGTTTGCCGGATTCATGGGGTTGAGGGCAACCCGGCGGTAGACATTGCGGGGAAATCTCTTGATGAAGCGGGCCATGATCTTCTTGTTGACCACCGATGTGGACATGGCCTCGCTGATAAACTCATCTCTGGGGAGAAAGTGCAGCATTCTGGGCCGGAGATCGTCACGGACAAACTCCATGGTCGCGTCAATATAACCCAGGGTAAATTCTGTTTTCTGATAAAGTTCCTCGAGATAGAGGTTTTTCACATAGCTGTAAAAAAAAATGGAAATAATACAGTTGGTTCCAAGAAGGATCAGTCCCAGGCCAAGCATGAACTTGGTGGGCAGTTTCAATTCCTTGAATTTCACAGCCGGCTGCTTTGCACCCCTTTATTTTTCATTGATTCTACCCGGCTCCTTGACGGATTGTCCCTGGTGTCCGCTACTCCAACAGTGGTTTGCGATCCTGAAACCTCCGGGCACATTCCTTGATCATGGTTTCGTCTTTCAGAGCCACATCCAACAGTCTGGTCACACCGAGCATCCGGCCCAGTTCATAGACTATCCGTAACAGTTCTTCACTGCCCTCGGCCTTGATCCTGGCCTTGAGAAAATCATTGTTCACCGTTACATCAAATCCGAGCGTTTTGAGTATTTCGGCAAGAAGCAGAACCCGCAACTTTCTTTTTTGTATATCGGCAGCGCCTCCCTTAAAGGAGAGGGTGATGTAATTATTATAGGGATCTTCGGCTATGTAACAGTCCAGGGTCACATAATGATACCCCAGGCTCAGGCTCAGATTAAGGTATTCCGGGGTAACAACGGCGTAACTTCTGCTGTCCTCCGATCCTGCTTCGAAAGCGGTTGTTCGTGTCATCGCCGACATCAGGTCCCTGGCTCCCATCTGCTGCGCTGGTCCATTCCAGCTGACATCCGGTGCCGTCATACCTTTCCAGAGCTCGCGAAAGGGCCGGGCATTGATCTGCCCGGGTTCAATTGTTCCGCCCTGACCGCCACCCTGGATGGTGGTGCCGAAGAGATCAAAGACAAACAGGGTAAAAGGAAGATCCGTGCTGATCCGATAGACATTTTTTATGGAACTAACCTTGCCTTTCTCCTTAAGGAGAAAAATTTCATTGAGGGCAGTCTCATGACAGAAACGAAGAATATCATGCCAGGTCGTACAGCTACTTTCCTGAAAATCGCTTACCTGCGGTTCCGTCAGATGCAGTGGAAAAATATATTCCGCCATTCTCGAGAGCAGCCAGTGAGACTCGGTTTGCGAAACATCGACGGACGGATCCTTGACCGCAGTATCATCCGCTTCCAGCAATTCGGTGACCTTCCCCTCATAAATGGTCCCTTCAGTGGCATCAACGGTAATCTCCTGGCCGTTTTGCAGGGTGGAAAAAATTTCCGGTATTTTCACAAGACAGGGGACATTAAGTTCCCGGACCACAGAAGACATGTGATCGGTACGGTTCCCCTTTTCAACAACAACGGCGGCGGCCTTTGTCAGGGCGCCGATAAAGCGCGGTGACGAATTTTTCAACACCATGATGCCGCCCTCGGGAAAGGTAAATATTTCATGAATATCTGTTACCTTGCAAACCACACCCGCCCCGACGCCACCGGCAACCGCCCGTGCGTTTCTGGCAATAACCGGTGCGGTGATGGGCGCCTTCAGCTTCCGCCTGCTGCTATGGTCAAGCACATGAAGCGGCCGGGTCTGGACCACAACCAACTTCCCATCCTGGTCAAAGCACCATTCAATGTCCTGGGGCGACTTGAAGTGTTTTTCTATCTTGAGTCCGGTTTCGCCGAGGATCTGCAGCTGCTCGTGGGTCAAACAGGGGATACGGCAATCATCTTCACAGGTCATGTCATGCTCAACCCCACCCGCATCCAGTGATATCAAGCACATCTCCTTGCGGGCAATCTCTTCCTTGACCAGCGGAAAACCCGGCTCTCTCCTGATGACAAACATATCGGCCGAGGTCACGCCCTCCACCAGCAACTGCCCCAAGCCCCAGATGGCGGAAACGACAAGTTCTCCCGAGTCCGGTCGCATGGGCTCAACCGTATAGAGAACACCCGAGGTCATGGGCCGCACCATCTCGATGATACCAACACTCATGTTGACATCATCGGGTCGGATACCCTTCATGCGCTGGTAGAGCATGTTGCGGGCGTTATACTTGCTGGCAACCACCTCTTTGTATTTTTCCAACAACCGATCGGTGGGCACATTCAATATGCTGGAAAACTGGCCGGCAAAGGAATTTTCCAGGTCCTCGCCGATGGCGCTGCTACGCACGGCCCAATACATCTTACGGCCGTGTTTTTCTTCCAGTTCCCGACTTATCGTCTGCACGGCTTCTTCTATCTCCGGCGGGATCACCGCCTCCGCAATGATCGCCTTGATCTCCTTTTCCGTCTCCAGGAGCTGCTGGCTGTTCTCAATATCGAGTCGTGCCAGAATTCTATTGATCTTCCTGGAAAGATCATTGTATTCGGCAAAATGGGTGTAGGCACAGGCAGTCAGGGCAAAGCCATCGGGAACGTTGATATTAAAATGATTACGCAGCTCACCAAGGTTGGCCATTTTACTGCCGACCTTGTCGATATGGCCGCAGTGAATATCATCCATGGGTATGACCGCAGGCGTGTAGACAGGAATCTTGGAGCCGGTTAGTATGGTCCTGATTTCACGCTCGATGGTATCATAGGCATCGGTCAGGATGGTATATCTGTTTCCAGACAGACGTTCCAGATTGTCAATAACACTGAAAACGCTTTTGGACAGGTTTTTCACCATATTTTTCAAATAGGGAATACTGATAAGACGATTCTCAAGAAGATTTTTTTCCAGCTCCGTCATCAGTTCAAGGGCATGGGAATTTTCTGCCAATACGGTTAAAAATGCCTCATATTTTTTACGAACAAGTCTTTCGGCATTGGTAGCCTTTACCTTCTTATCGTCGTGCAGTGATTTCCATAGTCTGATCATTGTCTGCTCCCTCTACACCAGCATCCGTTCTTCAACCGCACGCTTGACACAGGCCAGCAATTTCTTGATGTCAACCGGTTTGGAAAAATAGGCGAAAAGCTCTCCCTTGAACTCTTCAATAAAGTGTTCTTCCATGTGGGTAATCATGATGACCTGGGTCTGGGGCGAGATCCGCTTGACAAGCTGCAGGATTTCCTTACCGGTCATTCCCTCCATCATCAGATCGGTAATGACCACGTCAAACTGGCTGGCTTCAAGCCGCTGCTTGGCAACATGTGGATTGGTAAAGGCCTCAACTTCATAGCCTGCCTTCTCAAGATAGAGCTTTACCATCTTACAGACAGCCAGCTCGTCATCCAGAACAAGAATACGGGGCTTACGCCGCATCAGTTCCTCTTCCTTCTGGCGCATGATATCAATCAGACGCCCCTCTTCCTTTCTGGTCGGCAAATAAAAGTAGATTCCCATGCCGACCATGACAACACCGAGAATCAGGATACTGACATCCATGATCGTCCACCAGCCAAGGGCAAAATACCGGGTCAGGGCACTGCCCAGCGCGACCAGGGCGACACCGGTCCTGATGAAGGCGAGATGGGTGCGTGCCTTGGCCAGGGTGGTCCGCTGCTGGGCCATGGAGGTGCGTTTTTCCGCCAGAAAAGAACGATTTCTTGCCAGCAGCGTCCGGATCCGGGCAAGTCCGCTTCGCTTTTCAGCCAGTTCGGTCCGGATCCGGGAACGGCGGGTACGCTTTTCACCAAGCAGGTTCCGCTCCTCGGCCATGATATTGCGCTCTTCGGCCAGCAGTGTCCGTTCAATGGCATACTTGGTGCCGAGCAGAGACAAGGCCTTGTCCAGAGATTCCTCCTCAATAATGGCCTGCATTATTTCATCGAGATCACGCTTCAGTTCCTCGGCATATATCTTACGAGCGGGGAATAACTCCTCCAGAAAATCCGTGCGTTTTTCCGTCAAGCGCTGATGTTTCAACGCCAGTTCAATGGGATGAAAAACGGCCTTTCGCTCCTCGCCTAATTGACCGTTGTGGACGTCACTCTGCTCCATCTTTTATTGTTCCCCTGCAGCCCCAAAAGGGTTTCCTTTAAAAAAATCAATAAATTCAACCAAGGTGATCCCGTAAAAAGTCTAAATAATTTTTAAAGATGGCTAAGTAAAAACATAGACATACAGATAAGCGGAGCGGAGACTCCGAGGAGTAGTGTTCCGGGGCGGGTCTCAACTATACAGGTAGTATGCCCGCGAATCGCCCCGGGACACCCGACGCAGTAGATCGAAGTTTTTACGACGCCATCAACCAATCAGAAAGGCATCGCCTCTCGGGTGGACATGTTTTTGCACTGCCCCCAATGCCGCCAACCGACAAACCAGCATGGCTGTGCCAAATTGGCCAACCACAACAAACAATGAAAATCAACAGGTTACGCTAAAAAAACAGTGAATTCTCAATAAGTGGTGATATATGTCTGGATCCCCGCCCAACAGACTGCGGGGATGACGCTCTGAATTGCCTGCAACTGGGTCATTCCGGCAGGTTGTTGGCCGGAATCCATATAATTAGCAACAACTTACCATCAGTTATTGAGTAGTTACAAAAACATGCGTAACCTTATTTTCGAATAAACTGGCATGCCCCGGCGGCACAACAAACAATAAAAATACGCATTTTCAGCAAGTTAGAACTATGAATGTCGCATAATGTTTTCCCGCTTGTCAAAAGTACGAAAATACAACGTGTTAAATGCTATTTTCGGATAAACAAAACCTGAAATTTATATAAATACCACTTGTGAGCAAAGCCTGCGATAAAAAAAATTCCCTAACTCATGAACGTTATGCTGCAAAATACAAAAAAAATATATTATTTCCAAATACTACTATGTGGCTTTGACCGGACGGACTGTCCAAGAAAAAATATCCAAACTATGTCATGGAAGATGAACTCGTAAAAAATCCAGACAATGCTTAAAGATGGCTAAGTAAAAAGACAGTTGTGCGTTTGAAAAACAAAATTGACATTGGCCACCAATGTAATTACAATGTATCTATAAAACTAACCAACAGGTGGCAATTATGAAGGTTTCTATAATTCAAATTGGTAATTCCCAAGGACTCAGAATCCCAAAACCCATTCTAAAACAGTGCGGCCTCAGTGGAGAAGTCGACCTTGAGGTACACGACAATGAACTTGTCATTAGGCCAACTACGCAGTCCAGAAAAAACTGGGAAAAAGCTTTCAAGGCAATGGCAAAGAATGAAGATGACAGGTTGATAGAGTTTCCAGAAAGTCGGTGGGAAAAGGAAGAATGGGAATGGAAATAAATCGTTTCGAAGTATTTCTCATCAACCTTGATCCAACAGTTGGACATGAAATACAAAAAACCAGACCATGCCTTATCATTTCACCAAACGAAATGAATCATCATATTTCAACTGTTATCGTTG
>WFZC01000336.1 GCA_015489765.1 Desulfobulbaceae bacterium | reverse complement strand
GTCAAAGCCCTTGTGGATGATTTTTGCTGTGCCGGCAAAGAGCGGGCAGGATTCATGGGCATGGTCGCAGACCGTGACCACGTAGTCAAAGTCCTGAACCGGCAGCTCCTTGACCAGCTTGGAATGGTGGCCGGAGATGTCCACCCCGGCCTCGGCCATCACCTTGATGGCCCGCTTGTTCATGCCGTGTTTTTCTATCCCCGCCGACCAGGCCTGGATGACATTGTTCTTCAGGTGTTTTGCCCATCCTTCTGCCATCTGGCTGCGGCAGGAATTGCCGGTGCAGAGAAAGAGGATTTTTGTTTTTTTGGTCATTTTTTTACGTTGTGGTATCTGATTATGTCCGTAATTTCAGTTCAGGAGGGCCTGGGCCAGTACATGATAACGAGAACACCGGCAAGGGCAATGGCGCCGCCGATAAGGTCAAATCGATCCGGCCGGACATGATCGATTTTCCATCCCCAGAAAATGGATAATGCAATGAAGATGCCGCCATAAGCAGCATATACCCGTCCAAAATGGGCAGGTTGCAGGGTCGGAATCACGCCATAGAGAAAGAGAATGATAGCGCCGGCAAGGCCAAGCCAGGCGGATTTTCCCTGCCGCAGCCACTGCCAGATCAGGTAGCCGCCGCCAATTTCGCAGAATCCGGCCAGAATAAAGAAAAACAGTGATTGCAGAATGGTCAGGCCATGCATTTATTCCTCACAACTGACATGACAGATACCCTGTGCTGTTTCCCTGGCTATCGGAAAATACTTTCGCTTGAACCAGAAGGCCACGTTGACCAGGGTGATCAGGACCGGCACTTCGACCAGGGGGCCGATGACCGCGGCAAAGGCCTCGCCGGAGTTGATGCCGAAAACGGCAATGGCAACGGCAATGGCCAGCTCAAAGTTATTGGAAGCGGCGGTAAAGGACAGGGTGGTTGCCTGTTCGTAGGTAGCGCCGACCTTGTATGACATATAAAAGGAAACAAGGAACATGACAAGAAAGTAGATGGAGAGCGGAATGGCAATGCGAATCACATCCAGGGGCAATTGGACGATATATTCACCTTTGAGGGAAAACATGACCAGGATGGTGAACAGGAGAAAAACAAGGGTCAGGGGGCTCAGTTTGGGCAGCAGAACATTCCGGTACCAGGCCTCACCTTTGACCTTCAGGCCGATAAACCGGGTCAGCATACCACCAAAAAACGGAATTCCCAGGTAGATGAGAACGCTTTTTGCTATCTGGGCCATGGAGATATCCACCACCGCGCCTGCAATGCCAAGCAGTTTCGGCAGCAATGTAATGAAAATCCAGGCATAGACGGAGAAGAAGAGGACCTGGAAGATGGAGTTAAAGGCCACCAGACCGGCGCAGTATTCGCGATCACCCTCGGCCAGATCGTTCCAGACAATGACCATGGCAATGCAGCGGGCCAGGCCGATGAGGATAAGACCCACCATGTATTCATGGTGGCCGGAAAGAAAGACAATGGCCAGAATGAACATCAATACCGGCCCGATGATCCAGTTCTGGACCAGGGAGAGCGTCAGCACCCTGCGGTTTCGGAAGACCTCGTGCAGCTTTTCATAACGCACCTTGGCCAGCGGCGGGTACATCATCAGGATCAGGCCGATGGCAATGGGGATGTTGGTGGTTCCCACCTGAAAGTGGTTGATTATACCGGTCACAGGCGGATAGAGATAGCCGGCCATAACACCGGCAAACATGGCCAGAAAGATCCACAGGGTCAGGAAGCGGTCAAGGAAGGAAAGCTTTTTTTGGGTTGTCATGGTCATGGCTCCGGGGTTGTTTCTCTTTGCAATGCGCCGTATCTTTATCGGCAAGATAGGCGGTAAGGCGGTAATGATCCTGGTTGATGACAGCAAGCCCGGGCAGGTGTTCAGTCAGCAGCTTGAGCAGGGCATTGGCCGGCTTGCCTGTAGTGGAGGAAAGCCGGTAATACATCCATTTTCCCCGCCGCTCTCCCTTCACCAGCCCGGCGTTGCGGAGATAGGCAAGATGACGGGAAATGGTTGACTGCGGCATGTCCAGAACATCCATCAGGTCACAGACACAGAGCTCGCCGTGGAAAAGCAGCGCCAGGATGCGCAGCCTGATTTCTTCGGAAAGCGCCTTGAATATTTGCAGGGTTTCTTCCATGTAATCTCATATATCCGCATAAGCGGATTTGCTCAAGCAAAAAAGACAGGGCAAATGATACAAGCAAACCAGCATGGCTGGATCAAATTTTCAGATCACAGCCACAGCAAAGGATGAAATATGCGGGTTAACCTGAAACGGCGTTGTTTCAGGCTGATTACAGACCAATCATTCGCCCTGTGCGGAGAGGATCATGCGGCCCGGGTGGACACCATTGTTACATTTCCGTTTCTTCGGTGCTCTGGAGGCCTTTTTTCAGGGATGCTATTCCCTGGCCCAGCCCTCTGCCGATTTCCGGCAGACGTTTACCGCCAAAGAGAACAAAAACAATGGCCAGGATGATCAGGAGTTCAGGGGTGCCGAGTCCAAACATTATGTGCCTCCGTGGAGAGTTGTATTGTTAAATTGTAACTTCTCAATAAGTGGTGATATAAGTCTGGAACCCCGCCCAACAGACTGCGGGGATGACGCGCTGAATTGCCTGCAACTGGGTCATTCCGGCAGGTTGTTGGCCGGAATCCATATAATTAGCAGCAATTTACCATCAGTTATTGAGAAGTTACGTTAAATTTTGTTGTGGTTGTCTAACAGCCAAAATCTTCTTCCTGCTCCTGTTCATCCGGCGCCGGCCCGCCCTGCAGAGACGGAACGGATGTTCCCTTAAGTGCCGGCAGTTTCTTGAGCCATTTAATATAGCCGCCATAGCCGCCTTTGAGCATGAAGCTGTTTGTGTAGCCAAGTTGACGCAGGAGGACCAGGGTATAAATGGAACGTCGTTGACTGGTGCTGATCAGCAGGATGCGGGTGCTGGAATCTTTGGGGGGCAGTTGCCCCAGGTGCTGCAGCAGGGTTCGAAAAGGGATGTTGACCGATCCGGCCAGGTGTCCCCTGGTAAACTCGACCGGGCTACGGACATCAACCAGAAAATAACGTTGGTCTTTTTTTTGGGAGTGGTTGACAAAATCATCAATGGACACCCGGTAACGGTTGTCCGGAACGGAACGAAGATAGGTTTTTCCCGCCTCGGCAACCAGGGCCCGGTCGTACTGTTTCCAGAGAAAATCATTGTCGGCTTCCCCGGTGAGGGCAAGTTTAAGCAGGTCGACGGCCAGGGCCGTGCGTCCTACCTGCAACGCCTGCTCAGCAGCGCCCTGGGCGACATTATGATGGTCCGGGACGGGTATTTGTGGAAGTGGTTGCCCGCCGGGTTGGGTTGTGCCGCTGCGAGCGGGAACAGTTGGTCCACAGGTCGGTTTGGTTAATGTTTTGTTGCGCAGTTTTTTCTGAAAGGAAAGATAACTCCTGTAGCCATTGTGCAGGGTGTAGGCATTGGAGAAACCAATCTCGCGCAGAACCACCAGAACGTGGTTGGCCCGGTGCTGGGTCTGACAGATAATGACTATTTTTTTACCGGTCTCCGGCTTGGGTAGTCGATCGAGATGATCAAGGATCTCACGAAAGGGGATATTCACCGCCCCGGTGACATGACCGGAAGCATATTCCCGTTTTTCCCGGACATCCAGGAGAAAGAAACCATTGGCCCCCTTATCCAGGGCGCAGACAAACGCGGCCATGCTGATCCGGTACCTGTCTTTTGGCATTGCATGCAGAAAGGAATTGCCGGTCCGGGCCAGGACAGCCTTTTTATAGCGTGCCCAAAGAATTTCCTTATCAGCGGTCAGCGGCAGCAGGTTGCGGAGACCATTCACTGCCTTCTGATACTTTCCCCTGCTGAAGTCTGCGTCCGCCTCTACCAGTAATCGACTTGCATCATTGGTCCGGGTGATGTTTTTTTCCCCTGATGCAGTGCCATCCTGCCGGATGGCGGAATAGGCCACCCGGCAGGAACCGCCCGATAGAGGAAAAAGGAAAATGAAAAGCAAAGTGAGAGAGAGTCTTTTCCATATCATTTTTCAATCCTCTTGCCCGGATTATGCGACTTTTTCCACATTGACATAGGAGTCATAAAAGGAACAGGAGCCGCCGATTGGATCGGTCAGGCACATGTTCTTGAGCACCGGGTCAACCAGCATGACCGGGTTAGGGCAGATGCCGGTTGCACGGCGGCTGTCGCCTTTGATGAGGCTGCCGTCGACATGAACGTCATTGGAGCCATAGGCCCAGTGGCCGAAACTCCAGGAGGCGCAGATGGTGCCGGGACGGATTCCCTCGACCACTTTCACCTTGCCGGTCACATCCTTGACCCGGCTATCGGTGAGCCGGGTCTGTCCCTTGGTGTTGGTCGGCCCGACCAGCCGAATCACGTCTCCTGATTTGAGGCCGAGCTTGCGGGCATCCACGGTGTTCATCCAGACGTAATTTTCTCCGGCCTCGGCCACCATTGTCCAGTAGTCGCCAATGGTTCGGGACTGGCCACCGAGGATATGCTTGTAGGTAAAGAGCTGAAAGGGATAGGCCTTGGAAAACTTCACCCTGTTGCCGCCGGCGTCAAGGATTGGTTCATAAAAAGGCATGCCGTTCAAGTGTTTCCCGGTCATGGGATGTCTGCCTTTGGCCACGTTTTCGGCAAACAGATTGAACTGACTCTTGAACTGGTGATGCACATGTTCGCCCTTGTAGGCGCCGCTGGCGTCTTCAAAGCGGCCGCCGCGATTGAGCACGGTGACCACCTGCCGAAAGAGCTTTTCGTTGTTGCCGACCGCCTTTTTCCAGTAGGCCTCTTCATAGACGGCCCTGGACATATGTCGCCGCGCCCTGTTGAAAATTTTCATTTCAGCGTCCGAGGCCGGTTTGACCTGATCCTTGCCGTTATGATCGCCATAGGCGATGTTGGCGACGGCCTTGAGAAAATAATCTTCCCGGGTGCGGAAATCCAGGCCCGGGCCAAAACCATCCTTGCCGTAGCCTGATGTTCCAAGTTTTTCGGCGATGGCCAGCATGACCGATTCCATGGAAATAGGTTGTTCTCTCCCAAAGACCGTGCATTTTTCGGCCAGGGATTCAACCGCCGGTTGCCGCACCTTGCTGGATGCGGTCAGGATGCAGGGAGTAGTATGGGGTGTGCCCCAGCGTTCCCATATCGCGGTATCGGGGAAAAGATAATCGCAGTACATGGAGGTTTCACCGATAACGATATCGTCGGCCATGAGCAGCGGAATCTTTTTGGGATCACGCAGGTAATCAATGGTGGTATTGGCTCCCGGCACCGACAGGCCCGGCGTTCCCTTGTGCAGATACAATGCCTTGAGGTGATAGGGATAACCGTCCACAGCGCTGGGAATGACTTCCTGGTATACATTGCCGGTATACGGATACCAGATACGTTTGGCAGGGTAGCCGTGTTTCTTAAACAGCAGGCTTTTTTCATAGGCGATGCCTTCCCGGCTGATCTTGATGCCGAACTTGCCCAGTTTGTTCGGGTGCATCTTTTTCAACGGAAAGGGCTGCCCCTTTTTGCTGCCGTCTTCGTGCCAGTGGCCGCCTCCCGGCTGCATGCCGCCCTTCCAGTCGGCATTGCCGACCAGCATGTTCAGGGCAATGATGGCCCGGCCATTGTGATAGCCGTTGGTGTGCTGTACCGGGCCACGGTACATATCGGCCATGACTTTGCGGCCGTAGCTGGTAAATTCGCGCGCCAGGGTTATGAGCAGGGAATCATCGTCAAGTCCTGCTTCTTTGGCCCAGCCGGCCACGCTCCGTTCATCAACGATGTCTTTGAGCAGGCCAAAAGCTGTTTTGTACCTGATTCCGTTGATTGTTCCCTCTGCAAACAGGTCACCGACAACCGGGGTATCCTCTTTTTTATAGGGATCCATGGCAACCAGTTTGCCGTTGACACTGGTCACAAAGGTATCTGCGCTGCCCAGGCCGATGTCACTGCCGCGCAGCAGCCTGGTCCCGGTCTTGCCGTCCTTGTCCAGGACCACGAGATGGGTGGCGTTGGTCCAGGTGGTATCGCCGCTCCCTGCGGCAGCGCTCCGGTTGGCCGCCCGGAGATAGGTCTCGTTGTAGCGTTTGTTGTCG
>WFZC01000335.1 GCA_015489765.1 Desulfobulbaceae bacterium | reverse complement strand
GCCTCCAGGGTGCCCTGGCGCAGTTTTTCCCGGTCATGGACAGTTGTCAGCGCGTGCAGATCAACGATGAATACATAGAGGTCAGATGTCTCCATGTTGGAGATCATGGTTTTCATCATGCCGAAATAGTTGCCGATATGGAGCTGGCCCGAAGGCTGGATGCCGGAGAGAATGCGTTTCATAATCTACAGTTCTTAATGGAAGGTTGAAAATTCATGGTTGATGGCGTCGTAAAAACTTCGATCTACTGCGTCGTGTGTCCCGGGGCGATTCACAACATACTACCTGTTTAGTTGAGCCCCTCCCCGGAACACCACTCCTTGTATATCTGTGTTTTTACTTAGCCATCCTTAATAATTGTTCGGACTTTTTACGAGTTTTTTATGTTTCAGAGAGAAGGAAGATAAACCAAAATAACAAAAAAGGGGAGTGCGGATTGGTATCCACACTCCCCTTTTGCTGTTTTTTTGATTGCCAGCCGCTTTACTTCACCTCTTCAAAGTCGGCATCGACGACATCGTCATCATCGCCCCCGGAAGATCCTGCCGCACCTCCGGCTGCGCCTGCGCCTGCGCCTGCCGCGCCAGCTCCGGGGCCGCCGGCTGCGCCGCCTTCAGGACCGCCCTGCTGGGAGGCCTGGGCATACATCAGTTCGGCCAGCTTGTGGGACGCCTGGGTCAGTTTTTCGGTGGCGCTCTTGATGGCTTCGATGTCATCTCCTTCCAGCGCCTTTTTCAGGCCGTCGATTTCACGCTCCACATTTGCCTTGGTCTCGGCATCCACCTTGTCGCCAAGTTCGGTCAGACTTTTCTGGGTCATGTGGATCATGGAGTCGCCGTTATTCTTGGCCTCCACCAGCTCTTTCCGTTTTCTGTCCTCTTCGGCATGCAGTTCCGCGTCCTTCTTCATCCGTTCGATCTCTTCTTCGGACAGACCGGAAGAGGCGGTGATGCGGATGGACTGTTCCTTGCCGGTACCCAGGTCCTTGGCCGACACGTGGAGAATACCGTTGGCGTCAAGGTCAAAGGTGACCTCGATCTGCGGCACTCCGCGCGGGGCCGGCGGTATATCGGTCAGCTCGAAACGGCCGATGGTCTTGTTGTCGGCGGCCATCTCTCTCTCACCCTGGAGTACATGGATGGAAACCGCGGGCTGGTTGTCGGCGGCCGTCGAGAAGATCTGGCTCTTCTTGGTCGGCACGGTTGTATTTTTCTCGATCAGTTTGGTCATTACCCCGCCCAGGGTTTCAATGCCCAGGGAAAGAGGAGTTACATCAAGAAGGAGGACGTCCTTGACATCACCCTTGAGCACACCACCCTGAATGGCGGCGCCGATGGCAACAACCTCGTCGGGATTGACGCCTTTATGCGGATCCTTGCCGAAAATCTCCTTGACCTTTTCCTGGACCTTGGGCATACGGGTCATGCCGCCGACCAGGATTACCTCGTTGATATCGGATGCACTCAGGCCCGCATCCTTCAATGCCGTCTGACAGGGACCGGTGGTCCGTTCAATCAGGTCTTCCACCAGGCTTTCCAGCTTGGCCCGCGACAGCTTGATGTTCAGGTGCTTGGGGCCGGTGGCATCAGCCGTGATAAAGGGCAAGTTGATGTCCGTTTCCATGGCGGTGGACAGTTCCTTCTTGGCCTTTTCCGCCTCTTCTTTCAACCGCTGCAGGGCCATGTTGTCGTTGCGCAGGTCAACGCCCTGGTCACGCTTGAACTCGTCGGCCAGCCAGTTGACGATCCGCATGTCAAAGTCTTCACCGCCGAGAAAGGTATCGCCGTTGGTGGACTTGACCTCAAACACACCGTCACCGATCTCCAGGATGGACACGTCAAAGGTGCCGCCGCCAAGATCGAAGACAGCGATTTTTTCCTCGCCTTTCTTGTCCAGGCCATAGGCCAGGGACGCGGCCGTTGGTTCGTTGATGATTCTCTGCACGTCCAGGCCGGCGATCTTGCCCGCATCCTTGGTCGCCTGACGCTGCGAGTCGTTAAAATAGGCCGGAACCGTGATAACTGCCTCGGTCACGGGCTCGCCCAGATATTCTTCAGCGGTCTGTTTCATCTTGCCAAGGATCATGGCCGAAATCTCTGCCGCACTATATTTTTTACCGTCTACCTCGACCATGGCTTCGCCGTTCGGGCCTTCCACAATCTTGAACGGGCTGATCTCAATGGATTTCTGCACTTCGGGATCGGTGAATTTCCGCCCGATGAGTCGTTTGATGGCAAAAAGTGTTTTGGTGGGATTGGTGACCGCCTGTCGTTTGGCCACCTGGCCCACCAGTCGTTCGCCACTGTCGGTGAAGGCGACCACGGACGGTGTCGTCCTATTACCCTCGCTGTTTTCGATTACCTTGGGCTCGCCGCCTTCCATGATAGCGACACATGAGTTGGTCGTACCGAGATCTATTCCAATAATTTTCCCCATGATTATATCTCCTGTCTCCTTTTGGTATCAGTCTTCAGCATTTGCGCTGATTATGTATGATTTATGTATAAGTAACGTCAGGGTGTTCCCGACGATTTTTTCCAGGCGGATGGTCCGTTTGAACGGGCCGTTCCATCCGCATCATTACAATGCGCATGATCTGCGCTTTGTCAAGGTCTGTTGGTTATGAATCTTTACCGCTGGAAACAACGACCTGCGCATGGCGCAACACCCGGTCCTTAAAACGATATCCCTTGGCAAATTCACTGATTACATGGTTTGCCGGCACCTCGTCGCTTGCCTCCATGGTCAGGGCGTCCATTTCGTCGGGATTAAATTCCCTGCCGACCGATTCGATGGGCGTGACCTCAAATTTTTCCAGCACCGACAACAGCCCCTTGTAGGTCAGTTCAATTCCCTCGAGCATGGACGCAAGCTTGCTGTCTGCATCCTTGGTTTCTGTTTTGGCCTGTTCCAGCGCCCTTTCCAGATTGTCGACGGTGGGGAGCAACTCCCGCAGGATATTTTCTCCCGCGTACTTGACCATTTTTTCCTTTTCCCGCTCCATGCGCTTTTTGTAATTATCGGCATCAGCGGCAATGCGGAGCATACGTTCCTTGGTCTGTTCAAGCTCCGCCTGCAGGTCGGTGGTTTCTTCGGTATCACCGTCATTCTGGTCGGCGATGTCTTCAACCGCACCCAGTTCCTCCGGAATCTCCATATCTTCACGCAATTTTTCTTCTTCCTGTCCCCTTCTTTTGTCTCCCACCTTTTCACTCCTGTCTTGTGGTTTTCGGTGATGTTTTATTGATACCATGTTGTCACTTTGATCCAGCTGGCCAATGCGCCGTCTGGATGGGTCATTATGTTGGAAATGTTTGAATAGTTGTGACCCGGACAAATCTGGTCGGAACAATAAGTATGGGGAAAACCCGTGTCAAGAGGGGAAAAAGACGCAACTGTTATGAAAAACGGGAGGGATCGCCCGCTCCGGTTCCGGGCACGGGCGATGTTGGGATCAGGAGTTGAGGTACCTGTCGATGGCAGTGGCGATGGTGGTAAAGATTTTAATAAATTCCTTTTCGTCACGTTCAAGCAGGGTGATACGAAATCCTTGCAGGGTGGTGGCAAATGAAGACAGCGGCACAACACAGACGCCGGTGGATGCCAGCAGGTAATAGACAAAGCGTTTATCAAGGGAAACATCCGGCCCGGATACCAGCGCTTCCACAGTTTTCCGGACCTCATCGTTTTCAATGGGCAGGGTCTGGGAATGGGTGAGCAGGCCGTCGGTAAAGGCGGCGCTCATGTAAAAGGCGCCGTTGGTGCGGTTGACCAGGATTCCTCTGGTATCCTTGAGGATATCATAGGCGATGTTGGAGTATTTTTCATAGCGGCGGATACGCTCGTCGAGATACTGCTGATATCCGGGATGGCTTTTGATCCTGGGCAATACCACCTGGGGCAGGGTGGTGGAGCAGACTTCCAGCATCTTGGCATTGAGGATTGATTTGACATAGGTTTCAAACATCGGGTCACGATGACCGTTATAGACCTCTATCCAGCCGCAGCGGCCACCCGGCCAGGGCATCTCCTTGGAGGTCCCGCGCATGCAGAGCGCCGGCACCCTGTCACCGATGACCGTACACAGCGGCGCCGCCACGGTGCCGTTGTAAGTGATGTTCTGGTAGACCTCGTCACAGATGATAAATAGATCGTTTTTTTCGCAGATCTCAACAATGGCGCGGATAACTTCGGCCGGGTACACCGCCCCGGTCGGGTTATCCGGGTTGATGACCAGGATACCGGCAACCGCGGGATTGTACTTGATATGGTTTTCAATATCTTCCAGGTCCGGATACCAGAGATTGTTGGGATTGAGGATATAGGTTACCGGCTGGTCACCGGCATGAGCAGCTTCCGCCGAGGAATGGGTGGTATAGCTCGGGGTCGGCACAATTACCCTGGCCGTGCGTTTGAGAAAGCCAAAGACCTTGGAGATGGCGTCACCCAGACCATTGAAAAAGATGATATCCTCGGCATCTATTTGCACCCCGCCCATGGCGTTGGTATCGGCGGCAAGATACTCACGGGTTTCCAGAATGCCCTTGGTCGGGCTGTAGCCGTAGGTGCTGTTTTCCCGAACCGCATCGGCAACGATATCCTTCATCCAGTCGGGAATTTCCTCGCCCTTGGCAATCGGATCACCGATATTTTCCCAGTTGACCCGGACGCCAAGCTTTTGCAGCTTGGTGCCGACATTGACGATGTTTCTGATTTCATAGGTCAACTCGCCGGCGCCTATGTGGAGGATGTCAGTGCGCATAACTCCTTTCTCCGTTTTCCGGTCCGTTACCTGGAAGAGGGAGGTGTTTCTGGATTAACGTCCGGATTTTCTTCGTATTTTTTATTGGTTTGACCAAGCCGTCCGCAGCGGCCCCGGCAAACCCTGGAATTTAGCCTCATACCACGGCAGGCCGGCACCGTCAACCTGGACGCCTGAAAAAATGATTGTTCAGGATTTTCTGCCAGTCATGGTAAGTTCTGTGCCATGCTGTGGGGATGTGCGCGACCAACATGATGTCCACCTCGACCTGCCGTTATTCCAGGTTTTCTGCCTCTTGTCGTGTTTCGATTCTGGAGTTGTCGAGTTCCCGGCCCATGTCCGGATGGTACAACCGGTATTGGTTGCGGCCGGCTTCCTTGGCCTGGTAGAGGGCGATGTCAGCTCGTTTTATGACACCTTCGATGTCGGTCGAGTCATCGGGATACAGGGCTATGCCGATGGAAGTTGAGATTTCCAGTTCATGATTATCAAGAATTATCGGCTTCTCCAGGGCATTGAGAATTTTTTTGGCAACAACCTCGGCCCCTTCCCGACCACGCAGGTTGTCCAGGATAAAGACGAATTCATCGCCGCCGATTCTTGCCACCGTGTCCGATTGCCGGCACTGCTTCTGTAACCTTTTGGCCACGGCAATGAGAAGCTCGTCCCCAACATCGTGGCCAAGGGTATCGTTGATCTGTTTGAACCGGTCGAGATCTAGAAAAAGGATACCCAGTTTGGTCCTGTTTCTTTTGGCCTTGAGGATGGCCTGATCGAGACGATCTTCAAAGAGAAGCCGGTTGGGCAGTCCTGTCAGGGAGTCATGGTGGGCCAGGCGATAAAGTCTGGACTTGCTTTCCCGCAATTCTTTTTCTATCCGCAGCCGGTCGGTTATGTTCCGTGCCACTTCGATGACACCGTAAATATTTCCCTCCTGGTCACGCAGGGGCGAGGCCTCGATTTCATAGGTATTGTTGACACCGTTGCCATGGTAGGAGCGATGGATCAGGGTCACGGAACGCTTTTGTCTGCGCACCTCCTGCACAGGACAGGGGAAGTTCTTGTCTGAACAGGGTTTGGTACGGCCGAAAAAAAACTGGTAACATTTTTCATTGGTAAGCGAGGTGATTTCAGGGTCCACGCGCAACATTGTTGCCGCAATCCTGTTGATGAGCAGGATGGTGTAGTCAGTGCCAATGGCCATGACCGGGTCGGCGGCGCCGTCGATCACCGTCTGCAGGAAATTTCGCTCGTGGCTGACCGCCTCATGCAGTTGTTTTTCAACGGCGGCCAGGGTTTCTTCCTGCTGTTTCTGAAGGGTAATGTCCTGGTGGGTCCCGGTCATTCGCACCGGCATGTTCTTTTCGTCCCGCTCCACAACCCTGCCCCGGTCCAGGAACCATTTCCAGTTTCCCAGCCTGTCCTTGATCCGGTATTCGATCCGGTATTCATCGGTCTTGCCGGCCAGGTGATCGTTAAGCACCTGCAAAACTCTGTCCTGATCGTCGGGATGGATGATGCCCTGGAGCGGTGAAACACCGGGATCATTATCATCATCCTGGTAGTGGAGGATTTTTTTCCGGTCCGGGCTGGTATACATTTCCCCTGTTTTAATATTCCAGTCCCATAGACCGGCCCTGGAGGCATAAAGGGCTAGCTCAAATCGTTCTTCCACCCTCTTTAATTCCAGTTCTCGCTGCCGGGCCTCTTCCGCGGCAAACAGTCGTCCCAGGGCCTGGCCGATTGAAGCGGCCATGTTTTGATATTCATCCAGGACAGACTGTCCGATTGGACGGGTACGGGGAACCTCGACGACGAGAAAGCCGGCCAGGCCCGGACGGCAGCGAATGGCCGTGGCTATGGCGGTATTTTTTCCCTGATCATCACTACTGCAAACGCCACAGTGACAATGGGTACAGAGGACAGCGGAAGCGTCTTCCTTTTCCAGACAGAGGCGGCCGCATTCGGGCAGTTCCGAGTCACGCAACCGCTGCATGATCAGTTCAAAGCGATCGCCAAGCCCTGCCTCGGCGGTAATTACACTGCCCGCCTCGTTATCAAACAGGACGATCATGGAACTGTGATTGAGACCATTGGCTATGAGCAGGTCGCAGATTCCCTGGAGCAGGGTCGGCAGGTCCTGTTCTCTGAGTAGCAGCCGGTGAACGGCAAGAGAGGCAGCGATCAAGTCATTATCGGCTGGGGGAATAATTGGTTGCATAACAAAAATATAGGCAAGGAACCGTAGTGGAAGCGAAAAAGTTATGTCGTTTTTGTATAGCTTTTAAGTTTATTGAGCAGGGTTTTTCTGGTGATTTGCAAACGGCGTGCCGCTTCACTGCGATTACCACCGGTTTCTTCCAATGTCTTCAGGATCAGGGCTTTTTCCGCCTCTTTAAGGGTTGCCGGTTTGGCCGTTTCTTCCGGGGCATGGTTGTCGGCCCACCGTTGGATGGTCATGGGCAACCCGTTGGTGTCAAGATATTCACCCCGCATGAGGATGACACCCCGTTCAATGGCATTTTCCAGTTCACGAACATTACCCGGCCAGGGGTAACGGCCCAGGATATCCATGCATTCCGGAGTGATGCCGACCACCTGCCGGTTGTTCTTTTTGGCAAATTTTTTCAGGAAAAATTCGGCCAGCAGGGGGATGTCCCCTGTTCGCTGCCGCAGGGCCGGGACATCGAGGACCACGACATTTAACCGGTAATAGAGATCTTCTCTAAAGTTGCCCCGGGCGACTTCCTCTTCCAGGTTGCGATTGGAGGCCGCCAGGATGCGGACATCAACGGCCAGGGTTTCCTGGCCACCCACCCGCTGCAGTTCATGTTCCTGTAGGACTCGTAACAGCTTGGCCTGCATGGCAGGGGAAGTTTCACCGATTTCATCAAGGAACAGGGTCCCTCCCTGGGCCTGGATGAACCGTCCCTCTCTGCGCTTGTCGGCGCCGGTAAAGGCGCCCTTTTCATGGCCAAACAATTCTGATTCAAGCAGGTTCTCCGCCAGGGCGGCACAGTTGACCTTGACAAACGGCCCCTGGGCCCGATGGCTCTTGTAATGAAGTGCCGAGGCAACCAGTTCCTTGCCGGTCCCTGATTCACCGGTAATAAGAACAGTCGCCTCGGTGGGGGCGACATGGAGGATCATGTCCCACAGACTGCGCATGCATTCCGATGCCCCGATGATTCGGTCGTCCTCTCCAAAGGGCTCACCGGAGATGGACGGGTCCTGGGCCTGCTGGCGGTGGCCCATGGCGATTTCCAGGGTTTCCCGCAACCGGTCAAAGTCCAGGGGCTTGGTCAGATAATCATGGGCTCCCTGTTTAATGGCGGCAACCGCAGAATCAACGGAAGAGTAGGCCGTCATGATAACCACCGGAATGGCCGGGTTGATGGCATTGATTTTCCGCAGGGCCTCCATGCCGTCCATGGTGGTCATGCGCACGTCCATGAGGATGGCATCAAAGGGGCCCTCTTCAACCGCCCTGACCGCTGTCACGCCGTCATCGGCCTCGGTGGTCTTCCAGCCCCATTCGTTAAACAGGGAGCTTAGCATATAGCGGTGGACCTGCTCGTCGTCGACAACGAGTATGCGCGGTTGTGTTTTGTTGTGGCTCATGAGTTGGACGGACAAGGATAAAACACCATTTTGGTTTGGTATAATGCGTAATTCAGCAGCCGGTTGTTTCCTGTATGTTCTTCAGTGCGAGGTTTCACAAAACAGGGTATCGTATTCATTTATCAATTCTTTACTGTACCATTAAAAGAGCTCTCTGTGCAAACGGAACATACCCTTGAAATAAAAAAGATTATAGCCGGTGGTCAGGGCCTTGGCCATCTTGATGACGGCCTGGTGGTCATGGCGCCCTTTGTTCTTGCCGGTGAACTGGTTCGGGTTACAGAAATACGTCGTCATTCCGGCTATATCAAGGCCAGGCTTCTCGATGTTCTCCAGCCATCCCCCCACCGCCGGCAGCCCAGGTGCAGCTATTTTGGCCGTTGCGGCGGCTGTGACTTGCAACACATCGCCTTTGCCGAACAAGCCGATATAAAAGGGGAGATTGTTGGCGAGATGGTCAACCGCGCCGGTCTGTCTCCTGGGGCCGGGGTGGGGGCAACCCTGCCGTCGCCACAGGCAGAGGGGTATCGGCACCGGGTACGGTTTCATCTGTCCCCAAGTGGTGAAATCGGCTTTCATCGCTTTGGAACCAATGACCTGGTCCGGGTTAACCATTGCCTGCTGGCAGTGCCGGCCATCAATCTGACCCTTGAGGAGTTGATCGCCTCCGGTCTGGCGGCGAAAATAGGCCTTTTTTGCCGGCAGATTGAATTTGTCTGCTCACCGGATGATCAATCGGTGTCCGCCACCCTGATCCTTACGGGCAGCAGGAAGATGCCGGATACGTTGCTCGCGGCGATTTCGGATCTGCGCTCCCTTTCCGGGCTGGTGGTACGCAGGCGCAAAAAGATTGTGTTTGCCGGGGGCAATACCGGCGCCTGTCAAACATTTCCCAATGGGCCATTGTCCTATACCCTGCACTGGGACAATCAGTGTTTTTTTCAGGTCAATCCCATGCAGAACAGGCAGCTTGTGCAAATTGTTCTTGAATGTGCCGATGATGTGACAGGGCAGCGGGTGCTGGACCTGTTTTGCGGCATGGGAAATTTTTCCATTCCCCTGGCCCTTGCCGGGGCAGAGGTGACAGGGGTTGAGTGGAACCGGCGGGCGATTGGAGCTGCCCGTGCCAATGCCGCATCCGTCGGTATGGACACAATCACCTTTTTGGCGGCGGATGTCACCGAATTTCTCCAGGAATGCCTTGGGGCGGGCAACCAGTATGACATTCTTCTCCTTGACCCGCCGCGACAGGGGATTGGCCGGGCCGCCCGCTTGCTGCCCGCCCTGGCAGCCGGAACAATTATCTATATATCCTGTGATCCCGCCACATTGGTCCGGGACCTGCGGGTTCTTGTGCGGGCAGGCTATTGCCTCACCTCTCTGACACCGGTTGACATGTTTCCCCAGACACACCATATTGAATGTGTGGCGGTCCTGGAAAAAAATTGACATCGTCTTGTGTTCGCACTACCTATGGAAGATTCAGATTAAAAAAAATGGCCGGTACAGACGAGTGGAAAGACCGGACTTCCAATAAGAAATTTAAGTAAACCAGCGCCGGTTTGGCGAGCATAGAGGAAAGATGATGACGACCGCAACCACGGGTCGATTTGCAGCAGATGGGTTGCCCGTCCTGATAGGCAGTGTGCCCCTGACCGATTATCAAAAAGCTCTTGAGTGGATTTTTGCGACAACGCCGGAAATCCCTCTCTGGCCGCAGCTGCCCCACAATCCGCTTGAGCGGATGATGCCGCAGTTTGCCGAGGGCATTCCCTGTATTGTTGAGGAAAATATAGTTGATCCCGAGGGACGCATCCTCTTTGATATAACCCATGCCGGTTTTGAGGAGGAAATGCTCGCCTTTTACGAGGAATATCTCATGGCCATGGAAGATCCTGCCGTGCTTGTCTCCTCCCGTTTTCAGGTGTCCAGGGAACGGGCCACGGGTCTGTATCTTTTTCTTGAGGCCCTGGCAGACCATGCCGATAGACTCAAGGCTGTCAAGGGTCAGGTGACCGGCCCCTTCACCATGTTGACAGGGATCAAGGACCGGGAGGGCAGTGCCGGATATTTTGATGACACCATTCGTGACATGGTCATCAAGGGGATCAGCATGAAGGCCGCCTGGCAGACCCGGCTGCTTGCGGCCAGGATGGAAGAACTTGCCGGAGACGGGGTCGGGCCGGTATTGATGTTTATCGACGAGCCTGCCCTGGCCGGGCTGGGTTCATCTGCCTTTATCGGGGTCACCGACGGGGAAATACAAACCATGATCGATGAGGTCGCCGAGGCGGTTCATGGCGCCGGCGGTCTTGTCGGAATCCATGTCTGCGCCAACACCAACTGGTCTGTTCTCCTTGGTTCCGCCATCGATATCATCAGTTTTGATGCCTTTGGCTTTTTTGACAAAATGGCGGCTCTCAAACCAGAGGTTGGAAATTTCTTCGGCCGTGGCGGTGTTCTGGCCTGGGGCGGCGTACCGACATCCCGGGAAGAGGAGATAAACGGCCAGTCCACCGACTCCCTGGCAGAATTGTTTAACCGGCAGATGCACTCCTTTGTCACTGCGGACATGGATATGAAGTCCTTGCTCCGGCAGACCCTGATTACTCCGAGCTGCGGAACCGGATCTCTTTCCCGGCAGGCCGCGGAAAAGGTGCTTTCGCTCACCAGGTCAACGGCTGATTGCCTGCGGGCCCAATACCTTTAACGGGACATTTTTCTCGAGTATTTTTTTTCTGTTAACCTCTTTTGCAACCATTTTATTTCCATGGATAATGAAAACAACCTTATAAAGGCCCGCCGGCAAAAGGCAGGCATTCTGGCCGAATCCGGTGTCAACCTGTTTTCCAATACCTTCACCTCTCCCCAGCCGATCAAGGATATCCTGCCCCGCGGCGAGACCCTGGCGCCTGAATCCCATGAACAGGACGGGGGAACATATCGGGTGGCCGGACGTATCATGTCCATGCGTAAATTCGGCAAAGCCGCCTTTTTTCATATCCAGGACGAAAGCGGTCGCATCCAGATCTATGCCCGCCGGGACCTGCTTGGGGACGAGACCTTTGCCCTGTTTAAAAAATGGGACGTGGGTGATATTGTCGGTATTGAAGGGAAACTGTTTAAAACCAAGACCGGCGAACTCTCCATTGAGGCAGCAACCCTGCAGATGATCACCAAGTCCCTGCGGCCGCTTCCGGAAAAATTTCACGGCCTGACCGATGTGGAAACCAGGTATCGCCAGCGGTATGTTGATCTGGTCGTCAATCCGGAAGTGCGGGAAACCTTTCGCAAGCGGGTGGAGATTATTCGTCTCATCCGTGAATTTTTCACCAACCGCGGTTTTCTGGAGGTGGAAACCCCCATGATGCAGCCGGTTCCCGGCGGCGCGACGGCCAAGCCGTTTAAGACCCACCATAATGCCCTGGACATGGATCTTTTTTTGCGCATTGCGCCGGAATTATACCTCAAGCGGCTGCTGGTCGGCGGCTTTGAACGGGTTTTCGAGATTAACCGCAACTTTCGCAACGAGGGGTTGTCCACCCGCCATAATCCCGAATTTACCATGCTGGAGTTTTATCAGGCCTATGCCACCTACCATGACCTGATGGACCTGACCGAAGAGCTGATTTCCTGGCTGGCCTACGAGGTCACCGGGTCCATGGAGATAACCTACCAGGAGGTTGCGGTTGACCTGTCACCGCCCTGGCAGCGCTATACCATGGACGAGGCCCTTGTGCATGTGGCCGGAATCGATCCGGAGATTTTGAAGGATGAGGGCAGGGTAAAGGCCCTTGCCGAGGACAGGGGGATTGTCCTCCAGCCCGGCGCCGGTATCGGCAAGGCCAAGACGGAACTCTTTGAACTGGAGGTGGAGGAAAAGTTGATAAACCCGACCTTTATCACCTCCTACCCAACCGAGGTCTCTCCTCTTGCCAGGCGCAATGAAGATGATCCATCGGTGACCGACCGCTTTGAGCTTTTTGTCACCGGCCGGGAAATCGCCAATGCCTTTTCCGAACTCAATGATCCCGTGGATCAGTACGAGCGTTTTGCCCGTCAGATCAAGGACCGTGGCGATGATGAGGAAATTCATCCTGAGCTTGATCATGATTATATCCGCGCATTGGAATATGGCATGCCCGCAGCCGCCGGCGAGGGCATCGGCATTGATCGTCTTGTCATGCTGTTAACTGATTCGCCTTCCATCCGTGACGTGATCCTGTTCCCCCATCTAAAGCCGGAGACAGGGGGAGGCGGGAAAAAGAAAAAAAAGAAATAACCACCAGGTCAGGCTGTGGTAAGGATGTTCTGTAACTGACGGATCACAGGTTATGTAAGTATTCATATTCATTTTGCAGGAGGGGTAGTATGCGAATTGTCTATTCATTATTGGTCTTCCTCTTTCTCTGCCCGGCTCTTCTTTCCGCGGCCGAGGTCAACCAGGGGCAATGCGCCTCAACAATCAATATGTACTGTACCATGTGTCACACTACCGAGCGTATCTGCGCTGGGTTGCAGAAAAATGACAGCGACGCCTGGAAGAAGATTCTGCAAAGAATGTCTGACAATAATGAGGATATTGATGCAGGCGTTCGCAAGGTCGTTCATGCTTGCCTGACATCCCTGCCATCGGTTAAATCCATTGTTTGCCCCAAATAGAAGTTCTCCGTCAACGCCTGCATGGTGGCCGGGGACCAGGGAAAGAGTTCCCGGCCCACGGACAGGTTCAGATAACAGCCTCCCTGGTCCCGGACCGGAGTTAGCATGAGCTTTGAATGGTTTGTCAGTCTTCGCTACCTGCGGGCAAAGCGCAAGCAGAAATTTATCTCCCTGATTTCCAT
>WFZC01000334.1 GCA_015489765.1 Desulfobulbaceae bacterium | reverse complement strand
CCTTTGATCAGGCCTGTTGATGAAGATTTTAACTATGCGGAAGAGTTCAAAAAACTTGACCTGCAGGCGTTGAAAAAGGACCTTTACGCATTGATGACCAGCTCACAACCGTGGTGGCCGGCGGATTATGGACATTATGGCCCCTTTTTCATCCGGATGGCATGGCACAGCGCCGGCACCTATCGGGCCGCCGATGGACGTGGCGGCGCCGCAACAGGAAGTCAACGCTTTGCACCCCTGAACAGCTGGCCCGATAATGTAAATCTCGACAAGGCGCGCCGGCTGCTCTGGCCGATCAAGAAGAAATATGGCAACGGGATCTCCTGGGCGGATCTGATGATTCTTGCCGGTAACTGCGCCCTTGAATCCATGGGCTTGAAAACTTTTGGCTTTGGCGGAGGCCGCGAGGATATATGGGAGCCGGAAGAGGATATTTACTGGGGCCCTGAAACCGAATGGCTCGGAGACAAACGGCATAGTCATGGCGAGATGCTTGAAAATCCCCTGGCCGCGGTTCAGATGGGACTGATTTATGTCAATCCGGAAGGACCTAATGGTGAACCAAATGTCCTTGCGGCCGCCCGTGACATACGCATGAGTTTTGCCCGGATGGGAATGAATAACGAGGAAACGGTGGCCCTCGTCGCCGGGGGGCATACCTTTGGCAAGTGCCATGGCGCCGCTGATCCCGACAAATATGTAGGGCCGGAACCCGAGGCCGCCCCCATCCAGGAGCAGGGGTTGGGCTGGAAAAATGAATTTGGCAGCGGCCATGGCGCCGATACAATCTCCAGTGGCCTGGAAGGGGCCTGGACCCCAACGCCTATCCGTTGGGACAACAGTTTTTTCGATACTCTGTTTCGTTATGACTGGAACCTGGAAAAGAGTCCTGCCGGCGCCTACCAGTGGGTTCCCACCGATCCTGCCGCCGCGGACGCGGTACCGGATGCCCATGATCCGTCAAAACGGCATGCGCCCATCATGTTGACTACGGACCTTGCCCTCAGGATGGATCCGGTATACGGGCCGATTGCAAAACGATTTTATGAGAACCCGGAAGAGTTTGAAGATGCCTTTGCCCGGGCCTGGTTCAAGCTGACCCATCGCGACATGGGGCCGCGTTCGCGTTATCTTGGCCCTGAGGTTCCGTCCGAGGAGCTCATCTGGCAGGATCCTGTACCAGCCGTTGATCACGACCTGATTAGCGCCGGGGAAATTGCCGAACTCAAGAAAGAGATCCTTGCCGCAGGCGTTTCGATTTCCGATTTGGTCTTCACCGCCTGGGCATCGGCTTCCACCTTTCGCGGCTCCGATAAACGTGGCGGCGCCAACGGGGCCCGCATCCGTCTTGCGCCGCAAAAGGATTGGCAGGTCAACCAGCCGGCCCGGCTGGTGCCGGTTCTGGATACCCTGGCCGGTATCCAGCAGAAATTCAATACTTCCCGCAAAGACAATACAAAGGTTTCACTTGCCGATCTGATTGTCCTTGCCGGCTGCGCGGCCATTGAGCAGGCTGCCCGCAACGCCGGCCATGACCTGACCGTACCCTTCACTCCCGGCCGCACGGATGCCTCACAGGAGCAGACCGATGTGCAGTCTTTTACCGTACTTGAGCCGGTGGCAGACGGATTTCGTAATTATTTGCCGGCAGGCCTGACGATCCGGACAGAGGAACTGTTGCTGGACCGGGCACAGCTCTTGACCCTGACCGCTCCGGAAATGACGGTTCTCATCGGCGGCTTGCGTATTTTAGGCGCAAATTACAATCAGTCGGAACATGGTGTCTTCACCAGCCGGCCCGAAACACTCACCAATGACTTTTTTGTCAATCTGATGGATATGGACACAAGCTGGACCCCGGTTTCCAAGGATGAAAAGCTGTTTGAGGGTCGTGACCGCAAAAGCGGTGAACGTAAGTGGACCGCCACCCGGGTTGATCTTGTCTTTGGCGCAAATTTACAACTGCGGGCAATTGCGGAGGTGTATGCATGTGACGATTCCATGACCAAGTTTCTGCAGGATTTTATCGCTGCCTGGGACAAGGTGATGAATCTTGATCGTTTTGATATTGCGTGAGCATGCCCGGTGGCGCTGATCCGGGAAAAATAAATTGCCCTGACGGGTTATCGATTATACAGTATGTGGAGGCCTTGGTTCCCTGTTGTCAGGGAGAGGGAAAGCCATCCTTCACCATAAATCATGGGAATCCTTAACGACAATGATTCCCGCAGACACGAGGAGGTGTCCATGACCGAAAAAGCAGGTGTCGGCTGTGCCCGGCCCACCGGAGGACCGGTTGGTGAACAACCGGCCGCGGAACAGGAAAACAAACAACAACCTGTACAGGAGGTGAAAACCATGATCAAAGTGGGACAAAAGGCCCCGGATTTTTCAGCGCCGGGCTATCATAAGGGTGAATTTGTCAATGTCAAGTTATCCGATTATCTTGGCAAATGGGTGGTACTTTGTTTCTATCCAGGTGATTTTACCTTTGTCTGAGCTACCGAGATTTCAGCGGTCGCTGAAAAATACTCTGAATTTCAAAAGCTTGATGTTGAAGTCCTGTCCATGAGCATTGACTCCATGTTTGTCCACAAGATGTGGGATGACAATGAGCTGAAAAAAATGGTGGATGGCGGAGTCCCCTTTCCCATGCTGTCCGATGCCGGCGGCAAGGTAGGCACCGTGTATGGTGTTTATGATGAGGATGCCGGAGTTGAAACCCGAGGTCGTTTTATCATTGATCCCGATGGAGTAATCCAGGGGTATGAAGTGCTGACCCCGCCGGTGGGGCGAAATGTCAACGAATCCCTGCGCCAGATTCAGGCATTCCAGCATGTGCGCAAGTCAGAAGGGACAGAAGCCACCCCATCCGGTTGGAAGCCGGGTAAGAAAACCCTGCAGCCAGGTCCGGCTCTGGTGGGCAAGGTGTGGCAGGAATGGAAGACAGACCAGGCCTTTGACGAGTAAGGCCTATTGATTTGTTAGCTGGGGACCGGCGGTACGGTTGTGTGCCGTTGGTCCGCAATTGAAAATATTACCGGATGACAACCGGTGAATGGTTGTTACCGACGAAAAAAACAGGAGGATGGCCCATGGCCGAGTTAAAAGGAACACAGACGGAAAAAAATATTTTGACTGCCTTTTGCGGAGAATCACAGGCACGCAATCGGTATACCTATTTTGCCTCCAAGGCAAAGAAAGAGGGATATGTGCAGATCTCGCATATCTTTGAGGAGACCGCCAACCAGGAAAAGGAACATGCCAAGCGGCTGTTCAAACTGCTGGAAGGCGGAGAAGTGGAAATTTCAGGGGCCTTTCCGGCGGGCGTTATCGGGACCACGGAGGAAAATCTGGCCGAGGCCGCCGGGGGAGAAAATTATGAGTACACTGTCATGTACCCAAGTTTTGCCGTAACGGCCCGGGAGGAGGGGTTCCCGGAGATTGCCGCCATCTTCGAGGCCATAGCCGTTGCCGAAAAACAGCATGAGAAACGCTATCTTGACCTGAAGTCCAATATCGAAGAGGGCAGGGTGTTCAAGCGGGATACAAAGGTCACCTGGCGTTGCCGTAACTGCGGATATCTGCATGAAGGGGAAGAGGCGCCGGAGAGGTGTCCGGCCTGTGACCATCCCAGGGCCCATTTTGAACTGCTTGGAGAGAACTGGTAGGGTTTCATTTACGATTGTCAGCGGCCTTAAGAGACGGCGGGCCGTATTGAGAGAAAAGGCGTGTTGTTCCGGATGAGTGTTATCCGGAACAATACGCCTTTTTTGATGCATAGGCAGCAGGGGCGAATTTGTTTTTCACGTCGCCCCTGTACCTGGATTGCGGGCGTTTGCCCGCCTTAGAATTTAGTCGATTCTTCAATAAACAGTTTGTTTTCCTCGATGATTTCCCGGGCAATATCGACCGCTTCTTCCACGGTTGTGATACCGCCCCTGACAAAGCTGTCCCGCAAGCGGATCATATACTCAAGGTTACCCTCTTTGTCGGCAATGGTTTGAATATAGAGGCTCATGCGTGAACCGAGACGGATATAATGGGCGCTGTGCAGTTCGTTGCCCTTGTAGGTCCATCGTCCGGCAACATCATGCAGCATGAAGTCGTGAATCTGTTTTGGAAATTCCATTCGTCTGTTCTCCTTATGCTGAATTGGTTATGCCTCAGGATTCCTGTTCCGGGATAACGTCATGGATGGCATTTTCGCCACGGCCGACAACAACGGCTGCGGTGGCATCACCCCAGACATTGATGGCTGTCCGGAACTGGTCAAGAATTCTATCAATAGCAAGGATCAGGCCGATACCATCCAGCGGCAGGCCGGCGGCTGTCAGCACGATACCCATGGTCACCAGACCTGCGCCCGGAATAGCTGCCGCGCCGACAGCGGCCAGGGAAGCGGTGATAAAGATGACGATCTGCATACCCAGGGTCAGGTGGACGCCAAGCAACTGAGCAATGAAAATAACGGCCACCGATTCATACAGGGCTGTACCGTCCATGTTGATGGTAGCTCCGAGCGGCAGGACAAAGTTGCCGATTCGCGGTTCGACCCCGGCCCGTTTTTCCAGGTTACTCATGGTAACCGGCAGGGTAGCGGCGCTGGATGCCGTTGACCAGGCGGTCATCATTGCCGGTGACAGGGCCTTGAGCAGTTTAAACGGATTGTACTTGCCAAAAATCACCACCAGGATGGGTAGGGTGATAAATCCATGGATAAACAGGCCCAGAAGAACGGTGGCCGCGTATTTACCCAGCGCTTTCAGGGCCGGAAAACCGAGATCCATGAAAATGGCGGCCACCAGCATGAAGATACAGTATGGCGAGATGACCATGATCAGCATGACACCTTTCTGCATGATGCGGTCAATGGCGTTGATCACCTTGGTCATTGGTTCGGAATCCCGACCGACTATTGAGGACATGATGCCGAGAAACATCGTAAAGAAGATAATCTGCAGAACGTTGCCCTTGGCAAAGGCGGCGGCTGCATTTTTCGGGATCATATTGACAAAGGTGTCAATGATAATAATGATGGCGCTGCGATCGCCCACCCCCTGGTTGCTGACCTTGGCCGGTACGCCGGAGCCGATATTGAGCGCTGCCAGCGCTTCCTTGTCGATTCCCAGGCCGGGATTGATCATGTTGACCACGATCAGGCCGGCAAGAACGGCAAGGGCTGTGGTGAGCATGTAGTAGCCGATGGTCCGGCCGCCGATTTTTCCAAGTGTGCGCACATCGCCGAGATTTGCCACCGCCATGTAGATGGAGGCAAAGACCAGGGGTACGATCAGCATCCTGAGCAGACGGATAAAGATATCGCCGCCATATTTAAAGATAACCTTTGTAATGTAGACAGGACCAGAGGTCACACCCGGCCCCATCGCCATATTGATACCGATGCCCAGGGCAATGCCCAGGACAATGCCGATAAGGATTTTCCACTGCAGGTCAAGACCCTTTTTCTTTTCTCCCATATCAGTCTCCTCCGTAATAATCTTCATTAATGTTATAGCTGCGGGTGCTGACCCTTGATGTGATGGGGAGGTATCTTCCCATGTATTGCGCAACATAGCCGTTGGCCTGGAGTTCCAGGTTGAATACGCCAAGCATGTTCAGGAAATCCTGGTTTCCCTTACGGATGGCCATGCCATAAAAGTCGGGCTTGAACGGGGGGTCGAGGACGGTCAGGCGGAACTGGGCCTCCTTGGCATGCTCTTTCAGCCATACCTTGAGAAATATTTCATCATGGACCATCAGGTCAGCCTCACCCTTAAGCGTGGCCATGGCCGCCGCCTCGTTACTGGGATAGGATTTGATGGTGGCCTTGGGGAAAAAGCGGGGCACAATGCGCTCGGGCGCCTTTCCCTTGGTGACCGCGATAACCAGCTGGTTCATCTTGCCGTCCTGCACCAGCTTGCGGACAAGGGCGTTATAGTTGGACACACCGGAAATACCGAGACGGGCCGATTTTGCCTTGTTGAGCAGGATGGAAAGGCCGGTGTCAAAATAGGGGGTGGAAAAATCCACGACCTTTGCTCGGGCAAAGGTGATACTCATGCCAGCCATGATGATATCGATATCACCTGCCTGCAGCATGGGAATGAGATCTGAAAATGATTTTGGGACAACGATTTTTGCGGTAACTCCGAGTTTTTTGGCCAGCAGGTTGGCGATATCGATGTCAACCCCGACCCGTTTGCCGTCCTTTTCAAAGGAAAACGGTTTGAATAAGGGGTTGACCCCGACCCGCAGTACCTTGTCGGCAAACACCCTGGTCAGGGTTGGCGAGTAGGAAACCGTGTTTTGGGCAAGGGTGATGACAGGCAGCATGCAGATGGCTACAAACAACAATACCGCCGGCACCATTCTTGCCGTTATCAGGCTGTGATGCTTCATAATTCCTCCTTTTTGTTTTGTTTGATTTGTTGGAAGGTGTAAAAACGGCAAAACTGTAATTGTGGAAAACCTCTTGAATAAACAGAGAAAAGCAAGAACAGGGCCAAAAAGCGGGCATAAAAATCTCCGTGGGCTCTCTTATGGCAACAGCGCGCTTAACCAGTTGAGATTGATGAGCAGCGTGGAGAGGAAGAATACCTTGTTTTGGTGAAGAAAAATCAGGGCGCGAGTAAGGATCAGGTAAAAATAAAGAGGCTGAAGTTTTTTTCCCCCGCTGCCGATAAAAAATATTGAGAGAGAATCCCCCAAGGGAGATTGGATAAAATATGACCCATCAGGAAGGTTGGCTTGTGTCAAAAGTTGCCCGTTTGAGGATTTTTCAGAAGCCTCGCCAATGGTTTAGGGTAGCGGTAGTTTTTCTGGACGGAGATAACCGGAATCATGGTGACCGTTTTGCCGGTAATTCGGATTGTATCGATTGGTTTTGTCCAGGAGCATCCGCACTGATTGGGCCAGTATTCTGTTGTCGATAGGCTTGGCAAGGAATTTCTGTATACCTATGGATTCGGCTTTGGCGGCATTCATGGCTTCATTGTAGCCACTACAGAGGATAACAGGCATGTGCGGCTTTTCGGCAAGCATTTTTCCCGCCAATTCAGTACCGGTCAGGTGCGGCATTGTCATATCGGTTAGAACAAGATCGATCTTGTCCGAATGTTGCGTAAACCACTCTATCGCCAGGCGGCTGTCCGTGAAACTCGTCACCGTATAGCCAAGACCGGAAAGGAGCCGATCCATGATATCCACCAGCATTGGTTCATCGTCTACAATAAGGAGATGTTCGGTACCCTTGGGCATCGCAATCTGCTCTGCCTGCTCGACCTTCCTCTCGTCATTGTCAATAACCGGCAGGTATACATGAAAGGTTGTTCCTTGTCCGGGTTCACTGTCAACGGTGATCTCGCCGCCGTGGCTTTTGACAATACCGTGGACCACGGAAAGGCCGAGTCCGGTCCCCTCTCCCTTTTGCTTGGTGGTAAAGAAGGGATCAAAAATTCTTTCTTTGACCAGAGCGTCTATACCGGCGCCGTTATCGGTGATCTCAAGATCAAGCCAGCGTCTTTGTCCATGCAAAAGGGGAACAATCATGGAGTCACCGTCAACCTCGGAAAGACATATGGTCAATGCGCCCTGTTTTTCCTGCATGGCCTGTTTGGCGTTGGCGCAGATATTCATCAGCACCTGATGAATGCGTACCGGATCGGCGAGTACCTGGCCGCACCCAGGATCAATATTCACCCGCAGTTCAATGGTGGCCGGTAACGATGGTCGAAGCAGTTGTAACACCTCTTTGATGATCTCCTGGACCTTTACCGGTTTAAGCGTGTCACTTTCTTCCTGGCGGCTGAAAGTCAATATCTGTCGGACCAGGTCTGCGGCGCGCTGTCCGGCCCCTATAATCTGAGTCAGATCCTCGCAAAGGGGATCGTTTTCCTCCAGCTTAAATTTGGCCATTTCCGCATAGCCAAGCACCGCTGAAAGAATATTATTGAAATCATGGGCAATGCCTCCTGCCAGGGTGCCGATGGCCTCCATTTTCATGGCATGGTTCAGCTGCTTTTTCAGGGCCACCTCCTCGGTGACATCCCGTTTAACAGCCACATAATTGATGATATCTCCGTTTCGGTTGCGGACCGGTGAGATGGTGGCATCCTCCTCGAAAAGGGCGCCGTCTTTTCGTCTATTGACAAGGTGGCCTTTCCATGTCTTTCCGGCACAGAGCGTCTGCCACATGTTTTGGTAAAACGAGGCGTCATGGCGGCCGCTTTTCAGGATGCGCGGATTTTTCCCCAGGGCCTCGGCGGCACGATAGCCGGTTATTTTTTCAAAAGAGGGATTGACATATTCGATGTTTCCATTGGTGTCGGTGATGACAATCGTTTCCGAGGCCTGGGCTATTGCGGACATGAGGCGGAATTTTTCTTCCTGGGCCTGGTAGTGAAGGCTCATGTCCTCAAAAAGCGCCATGCCTCCCTCGATATTTCCATGACCATCATACAGGGGCGTTGTTCGTAAAGAGACGTTAAGTGTAATGTCACTGAGGGTGGTCCTGTACTCTCCTTCCCAGCGACCTTCTTTGCCTTGCAGGGTGGATTCAAGAACAGCAAAAATTTTCGTGTCCCGTATATTCCGCAAATCAAAACCGATTAGCTGGTCACGGTTGATCTGCATAAGTGAGAGATAATTTTTATTGCAATCCGTAATATGGAGATTGGCATCGAACTGAAGAATCCCGATCGGCGCCTGTTCAAATAATTGTCGGTACCGCGCTTCATTTTCGCGGATCTGTTGTTCAATGTGATGTTGTTTTGTTATATCACGTCCAACAACAATCAGTGCCCTTCGTTCACCATCTTTGTGAAAGAGTGGTATCTTGTAAACATCCATCACCCGAGATATGCCCTCGGCCACAGGAATGATTTCCTTACTTCGTATTGGCGCTTTTTTTGCCCAGGCCCTGTCATCACTTTTTTTACAGGCGAGAAAGGCGGCTTTGTATATGGGCAGGGTATGTTCCGCAAGCTCCGTATCGGTTTTACCCCGGTAATTGACGTGTTGCAGGCCAAAAAGGCGTAGATCAAAGGTGTTTGCCAGCATCCACCGTCCCTTTCCATCCTTGACACAGATAATTTCGGGAATAGAATCGATGATCACCCGGAGTAAATTGTGCTTGTCCTTGAGCCGGCGCTGTCGGTCAGGACGGGCATTGGTATTGTGGATTGTGCAAATAAACAACGGGTTTTTGTCATTATGTTCCAGGACATCTGTTTTTGCCTCCGCGGGAAATGTGGTACCGTCTTTACGACGGTAGCTCCCCTGGACGAATGAGGGGCCGTTGCCGGCCAACACATCCAGAATGAGTTCTGCTTTGCCGGCCTCCGAGAGGTCCATCTCAATGTCCTGAAGTGTTAGTTTGAGCAACTCTTCACGGCAATAGCCAAGGGAGAGGCAGGCCTGTCTGTTTGCTTCCACAATGTGGCCGTCCCCGGTATGGATTAAGATCGATTCGGGGATGGAGTCGATATGAAAAAGTTTTTTTGCAGGATCGGAAGGGTGGGGTACAGGTGGTTGAGGCGAGGGTTGATCCATATGGTCATGTGTGTCGCGGGTCATGGCAGTGGCGTAAGTCAGGAGTTGTTGAAAATCGGGAACCATGGTTATCGCATCGATGTCTGGTCTATTCATGTGTGATATGATGGCGTCGTAAAAACTTCGATCTACTGCGTCGTGTGTCCTGTGTCGATTCTCGACATACTGCATGTATAGTCAAGACCCGCCACAGAACACTACTCCTTGTATATATGTGTTTTTACTTAGCCATCTTTAAGCATTGTCTGGACTTTTTACGAGTTCATCTTATATGACTAATCTGCGTATCACGCTGGCAGTCAGGTTCTCTTTGTTTGGGCCCTTACATGGACACGGTAATCATGGTAAGGATACGGTAATGTTTCAGCAAGAATGGTACCAGTGATGTGACGCTATCGCCCGTATGCTGGCCATCTATGAAAATGTACACAGTGTCTGGCGGATTTTTACCGGCACAATGTGGCGGACGAGTTTGTGCCTATCCCAGACAAGTGGCATCCATCTTGCGTGATACAGGATGGGCTGTCGGCCGATGTGTGGAAAGCAGACAACCAGTTTTTTTGCCGATAGAATAAGGGGAAACGTGGGGTATGTCATTTCCCTGTACGAGAGGAATAGATTAGCTCCGTAATGACTTCAAACCATATGGGGAAATTTTCCTAAGAAAAAATATTATTCATTGTTTGTTTGATTAAAGCGATATCGGCGGATATAAATAACCAAGAAGAGGCATACTTTGTCCCAAAATTTACCCATAGTATTGTTTTTTATGGGCAATAAGTGGCCCATTTAAAGGGCTTCATGCTTTTTTCACAAAGTCCCGGCGGTTGAGGCCATGTTTCTTCAACTTATAGTAGAGAGTTTTTCTTGGCAGGCCAAGGGACTGGCATGTTTTGCCGATGTTGCCCCTGTTCAATGACAACTCCTGTTCCAGGATACATCGTTCAAAGGCGGCAAGCTGGCTGGAAAGAGGCGGCCTTTTGTCGATATCGGTCATAGGTTTCCCAAAGTGAGTATCAAGACCCAGCACCGTCCGGTCAGCAACATTCTGTAGTTCCCGCACATTTCCCGGCCAGGAGTGCCCCATCAGCTTTTGCAGCAGGGCGGGTGAGAGCTCAGGCGGACATCGTTCCAGACGTTTTGCTGTCTTCAGGAGGAAATGGGTAAACAGGATGGGAATATCCTCAAGCCTCCTGCGCAGAGGAGGATTGTGCAGGGTAACAACACTGAGGCGATAGTAAAGATCAGCTCGAAATTTACCCTGTTCACTTAAGGCGAGCAGGTCTTGCTTTGATGCGGCAATGACCCGCAGGTCAAGGGCAATGGTCTCACGGCCACCAAGGCGGTCAATGGCCCGTTCTTGCAGGACCCTCAGCAGACGCACCTGCAGGGCCAAGGGCATGCTTTCGATTTCATCTAAAAACAGGGTGCCGCCGGAGGACTGCTCGAATTTGCCGATATGGAGGTGGTCGGCGCCGGTATAAGCGCCGGGCTCATGGCCGAAGAGTTCATTTTCAATAATGGATTCCGGCATGGCGCCGCAATTGACGGCGATAAAACGGTTGTTGCGGCGGCTGGACTGTTCATGCAGGCAGCGGGCAACCAGTTCCTTGCCGGTCCCGGTTTCACCGACAATCAGCACGTCCGTGTCTGTATCAGCGACATTGAGAATCGCCTGGCGCAGTTGGACAATTTCTTTACTTTTGCCAAGGATAACGGACTCCAAGCCATCCTTTCGTCTGACCTCGGCCCGTAGTTCACGGTTATCGAGAATAAGCCGTCTTTTTTCCATGGCCCGGCCGACAACGTCAATCAACCGGCCCGATGACAGGGGTTTTTCGATAAAATCATAGGCGCCCAGACGCATGGCCTCCACGGCCATGCTGACATCTCCGTGCCCGGTGACCAGGATCACCGGCAGGTCAGGATCAATCTCCAGGACATGATGGAGAATATCAAATCCGTCCATGCCGGGCATCTTCACGTCACAGACAACCACATCCGGCCATTGGGAAGATATTTTTTCCATCGCGTCTTCCCCACGGTTGCAACAGTCGGTGGTGTGGCCGGCAAGGGTCAATGCCTGGCCGGCGGCCCGGCAGACATGTTCATCGTTATCAATAACCATGACACGCCCTTTTCTGTTAATTTTACTATTTTTCTTCACTTTTTTTACTTTTCTCTTCAGGTGCGGCCCGCTTCAGGGTTATAGTCACCACTGCGCCACCTTCCGGATGATTATCCGCTCTTATGGTTCCGCCGAAATCATGGATGATGGCCTGGGAAAGCGATAATCCAAGGCCAAGGCCCCTGCCATCTTCCTTGGTGGTGAAAAAGGGGTCAAAAAGTTGATCAATATGGTCCATGGCAATTCCGGAACCATAATCATGCAGGGTAATGGTAACCCATTGGTTGTCGAAAGACACATTAAGGAAAATTTTCTTAATCTTTTGAGTATTAACCGCATCCAGACTGTTACCGATCACATTGACCAGGACCTGTTCCAGACGGATAGGTTCGGCAAGAACATATATGTCCGTTTTTGGCAGGTTGACGTTGACCTGTACATCATGCTTGGTAATGCGGGGATCGAGCAGGGTAAGGGCGCTGGTAACGGGTTCTGCCAGCAAGATCGGGGCGACCTTGCCGGGGGATTTTCGGGCAAATGATTTCAGGTGCCTGGTGATCTCGGCCATTTTGCTGATAACAACAGCGATATCTGACAGGTTTTTCCTGGCCTCTTCCGGGTGCTTCTGGTCCAGGAACATACAGGCATTGTCGGCGTACATCCGGATTGCCGACAGCGGCTGGTTGATTTCATGGGTGATGGAGGCCGCCATCTGGCCGATGGCAGCAAGTTTCCCGGCCTGAATCAATTCATTCTGGGTGGCGCGCAGCTCCTGTTCAGTCTGTTTGTGTTCTTCTATTTCTTCATGTAGTCTGCTGTTTATTCTGGTGAGTTCCCGTGTTCGCTGCTTGACTTTATACTCAAGTTGTTCGTTGGCCTGTTGCAGCATGGCCCGGGCGTGTTCTTCAATGAGGATGCGCTCCCGTTTCGCTTTGCGACGATTATAGAGCAGCATGCCAAGCAATAGCAGGGCCGCCAGGAAAACGGTCATGAAGAGCATCATATTGCGGACATAGCTGTCGATATGGGAAAGATCACTGAGGATATGGACGGTCCAGCCCGCATCGGGCATGGTTTTTGACTGAATCAGATAGGGGTGGTGACCATTGACCGTTCGTTCTTCCATGGCAACGGCATCATTTCTCAGATCAAGCAGGGTGGAGTCGTTACCGGTCATACCTATTGCCGTACCGGTCAGGGCATCTGGTTCGATGTCGCCGTAACGTCGGCTTTTGCGCAATTTTTCCATGACCTCTCTGCTTAAGGGATGCAGGGAGCGAAATTTCCACGGTGCGTAACTGGTTATAAAAATTACACCCTGGGGATCGGTAACAATGACTTTTTCTGACCCTTTGGCCCAAATATCCTCAAGTCGTTGCAGTTGGACCTTGACGGTGAGAACACCGATTGGGATTGTTGACGGGGTAATGGGCGCTGAAAAATAATACCCACGCACATGGGAAGTTGTGCCAAGGGCAAAATATCGACCAGGCCGGCCCTGGATCGCCTCTTTGAAATAGGGACGGAAAGAGAGGTCTTCTCCGATAAAAGAGACGGCGCCCCGCCAGTTGCTCGAACCAATGACGGTTCCGCTGGCATCCATGATATAAATGGCAGAGGTCTGGGCAAGGCGGTTGATTCGTTCCAGCTCGATATTGACTCTGTTCCGGAGATGGGCGTCTTCGGGGTGTTGCAACAGATTGACGAACAGAGGGTTTGTCGACAGTATCTGAGGAAGCGCTTCAAATTTGTCGAGTTCACTTTGCAAATCCCCTGTATATACCTTTAATGCCTTGGCTGCCTTGTCTTTGATGCGTTGAAACTCCAGCCGCCTGGTCCATTTGCCGGTGCTTTGGATGGCCACTAGGCAGGAGCCGAAAAGAATAAAAATAAGTATTAAGGTAACAAAGCGGGACTTCAAAAGTATTCAGGTCTCTTTGGCGGGTAACATCTTATGATTATTCAGAATTAAAGCACGTTTTGTCTTTTATCTTGCCGTAATTATAACTATATACTGTAATCAAAACTAGGGCGGTCGACAAGGAAAAAGCATGGCGGTAAAGACTGCTTTCCTTATTTTTACCATGGTGTCCCACATGTTGCCGGCTTTACAGTACTGGCAAGAGAAAAAGACAAAAAGTACTGACTTCCAATGGTTTTCCATCGGTTAGTGATAAAATGAGAATATTTACCAAACAATTACTTGCACCTATATGTGGGCTCGATTATTTTTATCATTTAATGACCTGTATTTGTTCTACTGATGGGGCAAACTGGAGGGGGGACGGAGTTGTTAATCAGCATTCTTGTCAATCTTCCTTGGAACAAGACGCCATAGATCGAAGTTCTCCAATACCATCATAAAATTTATCTAGGGAGATATAACAATGCATCACAAAAAAATTCTTTGTTTTTTTATTTCATTACTTGCCTTGGGGTTTGTGTTTTCAACCATGCCTGTAATGGCAAAATCCACAGGTGATTCATATACTCAAAGCAGCGGGAAAAAAAGTTCCAATTCAAAGTCTACGAA
>WFZC01000333.1 GCA_015489765.1 Desulfobulbaceae bacterium | reverse complement strand
TTCATGCACCTTGATCGGGCTGGTCAGCGCCTTGCGCATGTCAACAAGCGGTTCAAGCACCTCATACTCCACCTTGATCAGCTCCACGGCGGCCCGGGCCCGGGCCTCGGTTTCCGCAACCACCGAGGCCAGCACGTCACCGATATAGCGGGTGATTTCACCCTCTTTGATCATCAGGGGCCAGTCCTCGACAATGAGGCCGGAGTTGCGCTGCCCTGGAATGTCTTCGGCCAGCAGTACCCTTTTCACCCCCTCGACCTTCTCTGCACCGCTGGTGTCGATGCGAACCACGCGGGCGCGCGGGTGGTCGGAAAATTTAAGGGCGCCAAAGAGCATGCCGTCAAAACGGAGATCATCGACAAAGGGCTTGCGGCCAATAGCCCGGTCCACGGCCTTGAACTTGGGGCTGGAGATACCGATACCGGCCCCCTGTTCCATGGGGGTATCCCGGCCCTCACGCAGGGCCCGCGCCGCCTCTATCACAGCATCCACGATCTTTACATAGCCGGTACAGCGGCAGAGATGAAAACGGAGCGCCTTTTTAACCTCTTCCCTGGTGGGATCAGGATTTTCGGCCAGCAGGATTTTAGTTCTGGTCAGAAAACCGGGGGTGCAGAAGCCGCACTGCACCGCGCCCTTGGCGACAAAGGCCCGGCCCAGGGTCTGCAGCAGAGATTCGGGCACCCCCTCCAGGGTGACCACCTCTTTGCCGGCCACCTTTTTCATGGGCGTGGCACAGGCCAGCGTTGCCCTGCCGTCCACTTCGACCAGGCAACCACCGCAGGCGGCCTGGCCGGAACAGCCGTCCTTGGCCGCTGTCAGGTTTTGCTCGTTGCGCAGCCAGGAGAGCAGGGATAGGGATTCATCGCCGGCAAAGGAGATTGTTTCACCGTTGAGGGTCAGGGTTATCATAATGGGCCTCAAAAAAATTAACCGGTAACACGCTGTCTGCCCTGGTCAACAAGGCGCTGCAGCACATCGGCCGGATTTTTCATCCTGGCAAGAAAAATCATGGCCGCAATAATGTAGGGTTTGTAACTGGCCTCTTTGTACTGCTCCACCCGGTAACGGTCAAAGACCGAGGCCTCGACCTCGCCGTTTTCACAGGAAACGCCGGTAATATCAGCCGGCAGGCAGTGCATATATAGGGCGGAACCGTTGTGGGTCGTGGCCATCAACTCTTCGGTGCAGGTCCAGTCCATGTGCTTTTTATTTTCGGCAAGCAGTTCCTGTTCAAGGGCCTTTATACCATCAAAATCGCCCTGACCGTAGAGGTTGGTCCGTTTTTCCATGGCCGCAAACGGGGCCCAGCTTTTCGGGTAGACGATATCGGCATCGGCAAAGGCCTCGGCCATGGAACCTGATTTGTGAAACGAGCCCCCGGATTCGGCAGCCTGCCGGGCGGCAACCTTCTCGACCTCGGGCATGACCTCGTATCCCTCCGGGTGGGCCAGCACCACGTCCATGCCGAACCTGGTCATCAGGCCGATAATGCCCTGGGGCACGGAAAGGGGTTTGCCGTAGGAGGGTGAATAGGCCCAGGACATGGCAATTTTTTTACCGGCAAGATTCTCAATGCCGCCAAAATAGTTGATAATATGGAGCATATCAGACATGGACTGGGTCGGATGATCGATGTCGCATTGCAGGTTGACCAGGGTGGGCCGCTGCTCGAGCACGCCCTCGTCAAAACCCGCCTGAACAGATTCGGCCACCTTGCGCATGTATGCGTTACCCTTACCGATATACATGTCATCCCGAATGCCGATGACATCGGCCATGAACGAGATCATGTTGGCGGTTTCCCGGACTGTTTCGCCGTGCGCCATTTGTGACTTGCCCTCGTCCAGGTCCTGCACCTCAAGGCCAAGCAGGTTGCAGGCGGAGCTGAAGCTGAAGCGGGTGCGGGTGGAGTTGTCACGAAACAGGGAAACGCCGAGGCCGGAATCAAACACCCGGCTGGAGATGTTCTGCTCGCGCATACCGCGCAGAATTTCGGCAACCGTAAAGGTAGCGGCTATTTCATCATTGGATTTTTCCCAGGTCAGGAGAAAATCATTGTTGTACATTTTTCTGTAATCCAGGGTGGCAAGCTCCCTGATCAACTCTTGAAGACCGATTCTATCCATTGTTGCTCTCTCCTGATGCCGGCTATCTGAAAATCTGGGTCCCCCTGCCGTGGGCAAGGGCTGCCCCGATATTTTCCGGATTGGTGATGATTACCTTTTTGCCGCCGTTTTTCAAAAAACTGATGGCAGCCTCTATTTTCGGGCCCATGGAACCGGGGGCAAAATGACCTTCCAGGAAATAGTCTTCTATTTCCCGCAGGCCCACCCGGCCCAGGGCTTTTTCCTTTGCTGTGCCGTAATTGAGCATGACCTGTTCAACGGCGGTTGAGATAACGAGAAGCGGCGCCCCCAGGTTGGTTGCCAGCAGGGCCGCTGTCTTGTCCTTGTCGATGACGGCATCGACGCTGGTAAGTCCTGCTTCACTGCGCACCACCGGCACCCCGCCGCCACCGGCGGCAATAACCTGAAAGCCGTCAGCCAGCAGGGCATCTATCGCCTCCTGTTCAACAATCTTTTGCGGCTGGGGCGAGGCAACTACCCTGCGGTACCCCCTGTTTGCGTCTTTATGCAGTATCCATTCGGGATGCTGTTTTTTGAGTATTGGCAACTGTTCCTTTGTATAAAACTCACCAATGGGTTTGTCGGGCCGGGCAAAACCGGGATCATTCGGGTCAACCTCGACCTGGGTGACGATGGTGACCGCCTTTGCGGTCCGGCCGCGCTTCTCCAGTTCGTCGGTCAGGGCCTGCTGGATCTGCAAGCCGATGGCCCCTTGGGTATCGGCCACGCAGGAACTCAACGGCACAATATGGAGACCGATTTCCTTGCGGGCAATCTCGGACCTGAGCATGATAAAGCCGACTTGTGGCCCGTTGCCGTGGGTAATGACCAGCTGGTATCCATGCTCGACCAGGTCGACCAGATGGCGTATGGTTTCGCAGATGGCCCGGTACTGGTCGGCAACCGTCTGTCGGGAGCGGTGCTTGATAAGCGAGTTGCCGCCGATGGCAATGACCGCAAGCTTTCCGGCCACGTTTTATGCGCCTTTTTCCTTCTGCGTGTATATGGTGGGCAGGGCAGCATACAGGGCCGCGCAACGCACAAGGTCCGCCTTCCAGGTTTTCTCGTTGGGGGCGTGCGCCTGGGCTTCCTTGCCCGGACCAAAACCGATTGTCGGGATTCCATGCATGCCGGTAATGGCGACCCCGTTGGTGGAAAAGGTCCACTTATCGATACGGGGCCTGCTTGCAAACAGCGATGTATAGGCCTCGGCCGCCGCCTGGACGGCCGGGTGCTCTTCTTCCACCACCCAGGAGGGAAAATAGCAGTCCGTGGGATAGACCAGTCCGGTATAGGACGGGGTGTCGTATTTGTACATGCCGACCCTGGCCTTTGCTGCCTTGGCGGCTGGCAGCTCGGCGATCTGCGACAGGGCAAGCTCTGCGTCTTCACCGGCGGTCAGCCGCCGGTCAATGGAGATGGAGCATCCATCGGCCACTGCACAGCGGGAGGGTGAGGTGTAAAAGATCTGGGACACGGTCAGGGAGCCCTTGCCAAGAAAATCGTCATCCTTTAGCCTGGTGTGCAGCTCCTCCAGTTCGCCGAGAATTTTGCCCATCTTGAAGATGGCGTTATCACCCCGCTCCGGGGCTGATCCGTGCGAGGAAATACCGGCCACATCAACGCGAATTTCCATGCGCCCGCGCTGGCCGCGATAGATGCCGCCATCGGTGGGTTCGGTGGAGACCACAAATTCCGGCTTCAGGCCCGACTCTTTAATGATGTACTGCCAGCATAATCCGTCGCAGTCCTCTTCCTGGACAGTGCCGACCATGACCACGGTGCAGTCATCGGCAAGGCCCAGTTCCTTGATTATTTTTCCGGCATACACCATGGAGGCCATGCCGCCTTCCTGGTCGGAGGTGCCCCGGCCGCCGATACATTCGTCGTCCTCAAACCCCTTGTAGGGATCAAAGTCCCAGTTGTCCGGGGCGCCGATGCCGACGGTGTCGATATGGGCGTCAAAGGCGATCAGGCGGGGTCCGGAGCCGATGTATCCAAGGATATTGCCCATGGGATCGATTTCGACCTTGTCGAATCCTACTTTTTCCATTTCTTCTTTGATCCGCAGGACAACTTTTTCTTCATTACAGCTTTCACTGGGAATGGCGACCATGTCACGCAGGAACCTGGTCATTGCCGGCAGGTATGCCTGGGCAAGTTCTTGTATTTTGGCAAAATCAATTGTGGCCATGGAGTATCCTTGTCTCGTTGTTGATCGCAGTCTGCGGGTAAGTTTTGTAAGAATGATTGTGGAGCAATTTTTACAAAATGTATAAAAAACTGTCAACCCAATTTTAATGACGCTTTCTCCTCCTTTGATGATGCAGTATGATGTCAATGGATGAAAAATACGATATTTCATAGAAGTTCATGATAAATATGGCCGGAAAACAGTGCTGTTTTGTCCTGAAGACGATTTTTTTGTTGTCAGGATATTTTTAAAAAATTATAAAAATAGGGCAATTCCGTAAAGAGATGGATCTGCCTGTAATTTGAAAAGACCCTTTCGGGCACCGATTGTCACCCCAAGATCAAAGGAGTTTCCCATGTCCAAAAAAATTATCCAGACCAATGATGCCCCTGCCGCCATAGGTCCCTATTCCCAGGCCGTGCAGCAGGGGGACACCCTGTTTGTTTCCGGCCAGCTTCCCCTGGATCCGGTCACTAAGGAAATGGCCGATGACGCCGCCGCCCAGGCCAGGCAGAGTATGAAAAATATAGAGGCGATTGTGACGGCCGCCGGTTTCACCATGGAGCAGGTGGTGCGCTGTGGTATTTTTGTCATCGATCTGGCGGATTTTGCAGTGATTAATGAAGAATATGCCACCTTTTTTCAGGGGGATTTTCCCGCCCGGGCAACAGTACAGGTGGCGGCGCTGCCCCTTGGCGCCAGGGTAGAAATTGATGCCGTGGCCATGCGGTAGGAGAAATGGGCCATGTCCATTGATTATGTCCTCAATACCAGGCGCAAACAACCGGGACAGGGCGCTTCCCTTGATATTCTCTCGGTACGGGAGGCAAACCGGGCCCGCTCCTTTCACTCCGGGTTTGCCGAATATGAACAGACACCGCTGCATGAACTGCCAAGACTTGCGGAGTATCTTGGTATCGGCCGGCTTTTTGTCAAGGATGAGTCGTACCGCTTTGGCTTAAACGCCTTCAAGGTACTTGGCGCCTCCTATGCCATTGGCCGTTTTTTGGCGCAAAGGCTTGGCCGTTCAATCGACGACCTTTCCTATGAAGAGCTGCGCTCGGATTCGGTGCGAAAACAACTGGGCGATATTACCTTTACCACGGCCACGGACGGCAACCACGGACGCGCGGTTGCCTGGGCCGCCCGGCAGCTGGGACAGAGGGCCGTGGTTTATATGCCCAAGGGCTCGGACCCGGTCCGTCTGGACAACATCAGGGCCCTTGGCGCCGAGGCCACCATTACCGATCTCAACTACGATGATGCGGTCCGTCTGTCGGAACAACAGGCCAGGGAGCACGGCTGGATCATTGTTCAGGATACCGCCTGGCCCGGCTATGAGGATATTCCGACCTGGATCATGCAGGGATACGCCACCCTTGCCGTGGAGGCCCTGGAGCAGATGCGGGAACAGGGCGCGGCCTGCCCGACCCATGTCTTTCTCCAGGCCGGGGTCGGTTCCTTTGCCGGCGGGGTCCTTGGCTTTCTGGCCTCAAGTCTTGGTGAGAGCATGCCAAAATTCATTATTGTGGAGCCGGAGCGGGCAAACTGTATTTACACCTCGGCCCGTATCGGTGACGGCAGACCCCATGCCGTCACCGGTGAACTGGACACCCTGATGGCCGGACTTGCCTGCGGCGAGCCCAACACCATCAGCTGGGAGATATTGCGTGATTACGCGACCGCCTATGTGTCCTGCCCGGATTATCTCGCCGCCACCGGCATGCGCGTCCTTGCCACCCCGCTGAAGGGGGACCCGGTGATTATCTCCGGCGAGTCAGGGGCCGTCACAACCGGCCTGCTCCACCTGCTGATGGAGTCGACCGGCGGCCGGGCCAGGTCCCTGCGGTCGGAACTGGGCCTGGACGACAACTCCATCGTCCTGCTAATTTCCACCGAGGGCAATACCTCGCCGCGTGCGTTTCGGGATGCGGTATGGTATGGAGAGTATAATGACCAGGAAAGAAATCGCCGGAAAAAGTAATTGCACTTTTCGCAGGTTTTATGGACCAGTCCGCCGAACATAAACAGATTTTTCACAACCTGCGCCAGGTGGCCGACGCCGTGCATGCCCTGTTTGGGCCAAACAGCGAGGTCGTCATCCATGACCTGGCCGATCTGCAGAAGTCCCTTGTCTACATGCGGGGTAATGTTACCGGCAGAAAGGTGGGGGCGCCGGCAACCGACCTGCTGGTCAAACTCATCCAGGACGGGCCGGAACACAAGGATTATTTTCACAACTATAAATCGGTGACCGCTGATGGCCGCTGCCTGAAATCGACAACCACCATCATTAAAGACAGCAGGGGCAGGGTGGTTGCCGCGTTCTGCATCAATCTTGACACCACGGCCTATTTCAATGCCATCCAGGCGCTCCTGCCCTTTATCCACGATCTGGAAACCGGCATCTATCCCAGCAAGGAAAACTTTGCCGATTCGCCCAGTGATACCATAAAGGCCCTCTTTGTCCAGGCGGTGGAGGAAATTGGTGTCCAGCCATCCGCCATGTCCATCGAGGAAAAAACCCGTTTTATAGAAAAGATGAAGCAGAGCGGCGTTTTTCAGTTCAAGGGCGCGGTCGAACAGGTGGCCACCCTTATGGATGTCACCAAGTGCACGGTCTATAACTATCTCAAAAAAATCTCCTGAGCCGGTGCCTGCAACAATGGAGCCACACGGTGTTGCCGGGATCATCCTTGCCGCGGGCAGAAGCAGGCGGATGGGCGTCAACAAACTGTTGCTTGACTATCGGGGCAAACCGATTCTGCAGCACGTGATCGATACGGCCCGCTGCTCTTCCCTGGCCCCGCTTGTTCTCGTACTCGGGGCCGAGGGCGACCGGGTCCGGTCGCTGGTTGATACCAAGGGAATTGAGCTTGTGGACAATAAAGAACACGAGCGTGGGTATGGAATTTCTTTGCAGGCCGGTCTTGATGCCCTCCGTGATCCCTGCAGGGGCGCCATGTTTCTCCTCGGCGACCAGCCCCTTGTTACTCCCTCTACTCTGGGCAGACTCCTTGCCGCCTTTGATGCCGAGCCGGACCGCTGGGTGGCACCCTGCTACCAGGGGCGGCGCGGCAATCCGGTGATAACGCCTTTCTACTGGTTTGACAAGATTTACGCCCTGACCGGTGATAGCGGCCCCCGGGCCCATCTTAAAAATCCGGCGGCCCGGCTGAAACTGGTTGAGGTGGATGATGAGGGGGTGGTCTTTGATATCGACAGGCCGGAGGATTACGCGCGGTTATCCAGGATGTAATGCCAGCTACCAGGGAGTTGGGGCATTGAGGTAGGCGGCATAAAGGGTGCGGAGTTCTTCCAGGGATTCCTCAAAGACAAGCGGGATGACGCGGGCATGCAGGTCAAGGTTGACCAGGGCGTTGACCGAGGAATCTTTTTCAGATGGTGCCCGTAACCGTTTGATCATGGATTTGTTGACCGTGGCAAGATCCTCGTAGGCCTGTTTCAGCCCCTGAAATTCCATATCGACAGGCCCCTTTTCCCTGGCAATGAAAAACTGAGCCAGGGCGTACATGGAAAAGGCGCGGTACATGGTTTCTTTGTCATTGGCCAGCGGCAGGTGAAAGCGGGCCATGGGACGAAGAAAGGCGGTATGCGGACAGCCGGAGGCCGCCATCACCAGCCCCATATAGGAGGCAATCGCCCGTTGGATGGTCGTCTGTTGATAGATTTCCCGCTCGGCGGTGACAACCTTGAGCTGTATTTCCTCGTAAGAGAGCAGGGCGCTGAAGCGGCGGACGATTTTGGAGAGACGGGCCGCTGCCGGGCACCATTTTTCTCCCTCCATGTCCCTGCAGTTTGGACACTGATGAAATTCAAGCCGGCACCAGTCGGGCAACGTGTTTTCCTGCCGGGGCGGGAGCGTCAGCCTGTCCGGGTCAAGCTGGAGAGAAAATGTTTCCTTGCTCCCGTCCGGCAGTTTAAAGGTATAGTGAATATCTATGGGGTGCATATGAATTTTGGTTGTTCAGCCACGGCAAACCTGTTGGCAGGGGTTTGAATTGTATGTATCTCTCCCTGGTCATTAAAGGAAAAGATCAATGACTTTGCCTGCTGAATCTCAGCCAACTCCCCGGCTGACAGTGAGAGGTGGGCGGCCAGGCCGTGCAGGTCGGTGTAATAGAATTTATTTCTTCTGTTGTAGGCGCCGTAGCGTTTCAGATTATAAAAGCTCCACAGGGCCAGGATGCCTGAGGCGGCAAAGATGCCGATGGAAAAGATATTGAGCTGGACAAGAAATTCATCCAGGCCGCCAAGGGCTATGATATGTGAATACAGAATCCGAAAACCCAGCAGCCAGGCAACAACACTGATTAAGGGCAGCCAGAGATAGAACCAGAACCCCCAGAAGATCAGGGTCAGGATTCCTTCCCCGAAAATTAACGGCCGTGATTTCAGGTCTGGCCGGTTGATGATCAAATCATCCGGGTAATTCCGCAGCAGATCATTGACCTCATTCTGTTTGTTTATTTGTTGTTCCCGAGTCATTTCACCTCTCTTATCCCTCTGTCCGGACTTTTCCACAGCGCCCGTTTCCCCTTTGGCTTGAGGATGGCCCTGGGCAGGCCGACTCCAATGGTGAAGATGTTGATCAGCCAGAAGGCAACCGGATACCAGATGATCCAGAAATAGATTTTTCCGAACTGTTTATCATATCTGGCGTCAATGGTCATACTGACCGCAAACTGTATCAGGCAGGTAATACCCAGCAGCAGACCCGTCCACCCCGGCAGCAGGGTTTTTATCGTCAGCATGGGCGGCAGGGTATAGACCTTGCCTATTGCCCAGAGCAGGGTGATGGCGATCATGGAATAGGCCCAGACAACACTGGTGAAATATTCGACAAAGACCATGAACATCCGGCGTCGTTTCCAGTCCCATATTTTCTTGAAATTTTTAATAAAGACCTCGGCCCCGCCCTGGGCCCAGCGTAGTCGCTGTTTCCATAATCCCTTGAAGGTCTCGGGCATGAGCAGCCAGCAGAGGGCGTGCGGCTCATAACGGACGTCCCAGAAGTTCAACTGCAGTTTCCAGCTGATGTCGATGTCCTCGGTCACCATGTCCATGTCCCAGAAACCGACTTCCTGCAGGGCGGCGCGACGAAAGGCGGCCACGGCCCCGGAAACGGTGAATACCCGGCCGTATATCCGTTGCGCCCTTTTAATCAGACCGATGATGGAGGAAAACTCACCGACCTGGACCTTGCCCAGCAGGGTGGACCTGTTACGTATACGCGGATTGCCGGTAACGGCGCCGACCCGGGGGCTGGATTGTAGATGCCAGACCATCCACCTGGTGGCCCAGGGATCCAGGATCACATCTCCGTCAATGCAGATCAGGTATTCATGGCGGGCGGCAATGGCGCCAAGGGTAAGTCCGCGCGCCTTGCCCTGGTTGGCGAGAAGATGAATGACCCGGAGCTGTTGGTAACGACGGGCCAGCTTATCGAGAATTATTCCGGTGTCATCGGTGCTGCCGTCGTTAATGGCGATGATTTCATAATCGTCATACTGCTGCAGACAGAGATATTTTATGGTTTCGGTGATATTTTCCGCCTCGTTGTGACAGGGGACAATAATAGACACGCCCGGCCATTGTTCAAGTTCAGGCGGATGCCGGATGTTGTCACCAAAGGGCTTTTCCCAGCGGAAAAAATAGATAATGGCACCGGTCATCCACAGGTAGGCCATAAAGAGCGGATAATAATAGGTGAAACTGAAAAAGGCGGCAACAATCCTGGAGAGGTGATCAATCATGGCTCTCGTATGCTCCATGGCTGTTGAGTTGGGTAAATACTTGCCGCATGCTGTTACCCCTCGGGTGATTTTGCAGGAAGTCGTCTGGGTAATAGGCAAAGGAGACAATGCCCTGCCGGTTGAGAAGCTTTATCTCGGCAACGATTTCCGATGTGTTTATCTTCTGCCGGCGCCGCCAGTCAACCGTTTGCAGTTCAAAGACAATGGATGAAGGGTTGACCGTCCAGGCGAGGGCCTGATCGGCAAGAGCGGCCAGCCAGGTGTTCTTGTTTTTCGCTTTTTCCATAAACGGCATGGCCAGGACAAAGGTGTAATCATAGGCCTGGAGAAAGAGCGGCAAAGACTGGGCAAACCACTGTTCGCTTTTCGGCTGCAGGATGGGGCGGGCATAGAGGTCCCGTCCTGAACAGATAGCAGGGTGGTATCTGCGAACAACATCAAGAAGTGATTTGGAAAAACGAATCAATGTTTTGGTTTTAAAGCGGCTCCATTTTTCCATCAGGGCACTATTGCCGCGTATGCGTGTAATATCGGATGGAAATCCCGCTTTTTTGTAGGCTGCAAGCGCGACCGGGGATGCATCTTCATAGTCGGAGAGAACACCATCATCGTGGAAAAGGATACCGTCAAACGAGGCGGAGCGGGCAAGGTCCTCGTAAATTTGTCGGATGATCTCTTTGCCTGGGCAGGTAAAGGGTGACAACCGGTGACTGGAGGCGGTGGTTGCCTGTTTTTTCCCAGGGAGTGGTATTCGATGTATCAGCAGGTCTTCATGTTCCGGCCCCAGGCTGAAGGCCAGCATGGGCATCCAGGCAAATACCTTGAGGCCGCAGTGTTGCAGGTTTTTCGCCACCTGCGGGAAGAGATTGCTGCGCATGGGCAGGGCGTGGTTGGGAAAATAGAGGGCCTCGGCCACATCGTTGCCGTCCGGATCGGCAAAGGCCTGGAGGAGGATGGTTGTCAGGCCCATGTGGCACACCCTTTGTGTCAGCAGACGAAGGTTTTTTTCCTGCTGCCGGATATCGGGATCATAGACGTAATCCAGGTCGACCTGGGCAGCAAGCATTGGGGTGACATCGGCAGGTCGGCATGGTCTACTGCCGGTGGTGCCCGGAGACCACTGCGGTCGGGTGGGGGTGCAGCCACCGACAAGCAGGACCAGCAGGGCCGGGACCAGCAGAGCAGAAAAAAAAGGTATGCCGTGATGTCGGCAGCCATGTCTTTGATACGTGTTTGTGGCTGTCATTGACCGATCATTATTGAAATGGGTTTGAAGACCTGGAGATCAATGGACGGATGGAGATCGTTGTCGGCCGGTTGTCGAGAAAGTCATCATATTCATAGCCCCAGTTTATAATATTATAACGGGGTAGATCAGCAAGAAGGCTTTTGAGGCTGTCAGTGTCGCCCCGATGTTTGGCCAGCAGGCTGATTTTCGGGAGCAGCCCGGATGCATGCAGTCGGCCCAGATCGTTTTTTAGCATTTTTGCAATATCGTGGTTGTTGCTTGTTCGACCATCCACAAGGAGAAAATCAAAATATTGGAGGAGAAATTTTGTTTTTTCCACGGTCAGCTCGGGCAATCGGTCCAGGGGAACGACCAGGGCAACTTCGATAAAGGGCTGCCATTTCTGAAAGGCCTTTACTTCTTTCAGAGCATGGCTGATCCCTGGAG
>WFZC01000332.1 GCA_015489765.1 Desulfobulbaceae bacterium | reverse complement strand
TCTTAATCAATTGGTCGAAGGTTCGAATCCTTCACGGCCCACCAATAATATCAAGGAGTTACGGATTTACCGTAACTCCTTTTTTCGTTAAAGGTACCCGCATAGGTACCCACCTGTGCTTTTTCCTGCTTTTTTGTCCAGTCATTTGTTGGGGTTCGTTCCTCAACCCAACCTACCCGGCTGCCTGGCCAATATCTCTTTTCATGGTTTGTTCCGGTCTTTGCGTTGCAAAGCATTAATCCACTAACTGTTCGGAGGCAATCCCCATGGCTGCCGCTAACTTTTCAACCGTACCGCTACGAAGATTATTACTCTGCTCCATCTGAGATATTGCGGACTGGCTGATACCTGTCAGGTTAGCTAATTTTTCCTGACTCAGACCCAAATGTTTCCGCCATGCTTTTACAAGATTCCAGCCATTTTCAATCATCAGCCCGACAACAGCGTGGGAGATGGTCGATTCATTTTCAATATACATAACAGGCACCCCCCTTATTATTCATCACAGCAAGGCCTCCGGGTGGCGGTCAGCTACCCGGAGTAATGCTTGGGCCGGTCCCTTTGGTGTCCGTTGCCCCTGTTCCCACTCCTGGAGAGTACGGACGCTTACACCGAACAAACCCATAAACGCTGACCGGCTCAGTCCATTTTTTTTCGTATGAGCTTTTCATCAGTCGGCACGTTGACGGTTACCCGTTTTCCTTTGCCGTTTTTGATAGCTTCAATACTTTTAAGCAATTCCCGGCCAATATCTCTTTTCATTGTTCCATTGCCTCCCTGATTTTTTCCAGATGTCCAGACGATCACACATTGCGCAGGATCTTCTGAGCTGTTTTGTGTCAGAGGTATCATTGTTTCCCGGCTCTACCATTCAAAAGCAGTCCATTCTCCGGAATACGTTTCCATTTTAATTCGACCGGGAACGGATCCACGTGCCATATCTTTCTGCTGTATTCGGCAATGGATCGGTCCGAGGAAAATTTCCCTATGCGGGCCACGTTGAGAATCGACATTCTAATCCATCGTTCCCTGTCCGCAAACACCTCACTTACCCGCTGCTGGCAGTCGATATAGTCCTGATAATCTGCACAAAGCATGTACCGGTCATCATGGAGCAGGGAATCGACAACCGGCCGGAACAACTCCCGATCACCATGGGAAAAATGGCCGGAACCAATACGGTCAACGGCCTCTTTCAACTCATCATTTTTAAGGTAGTACTCCATTGGATCATATCCCGCCTTCTGCTTGGCCATGACCTCTTCCACGGTCTGTCCGAACAGGAAAAAATTATCCGCGCCGACCTCTTCCCGTATCTCGACATTTGCCCCATCCAGTGTGCCTATGGTCAGGGCGCCGTTCATGGAAAATTTCATATTGCCGGTGCCCGAGGCCTCCATGCCGGCCAGGGAAATCTGCTCGGAAAGATCGGTCATCGGATAGACGACATGGCCTATTTTAACGTTATAATTGGGAATAAAAAACACCTTGATCCGATCCCGCACATCAGGATCCCTGTTGATCACCTCGGCCACGGAATTGATCAACTTGATAATGCGTTTGGCCATAAAATACCCAGGCGCCGCCTTACCACCGAAAACGAAAATCCGTGGGGTTATCTCAATATCCGGGTTGGCCTTCATCCTGTTATACAGGGTAATAATATGCAGGACATTAAGATGCTGCCGTTTATACTCATGAATCCTTTTAACCTGCACATCAAACATGGCACAGGGGTCAATCACCAGTGATTCCCGACGCAGGGCGATAGCGGCCACGTCCCGCTTGTTCGCCTCCTTGACCTTGCGCCATGCCTGCCTGAATCCACTGTCATCCACCAGCTTTTCAAGTTTTTTCAACCGGTCAAGATCGGTTATCCACTTTTCGCCGATAGCCTCGTTAAGCAGGCTGGTCAGACGTGGATTACTCACAGCAATCCAGCGTCTTGGAGTAACGCCGTTGGTAACATTTCTGATTTTGCCGGGATACATCGCATGAAAATCAGCCAGGGTATGTTGACGCAGCAATTCCGTGTGCAGGGCCGCCACTCCATTGATGGCATGGGAGCCGACACAGGCCAGGTTGGCCATCCGTACATACCGGGGACCGGATTCATCTATGATAGACATACGGCGGACCCGGTCCAGGTCGCCGGGCCAGGCCATGCGTACCTCATCAAGAAAGCGGCGGTTGATTTCATAAATGATCTCCAGGTGCCTTGGCAAAAGCGATGAAAACAGATCAATCCTCCATCGTTCCATCGCCTCGGGCAACAGGGTATGGTTGGTATAGCACAGGCTGCGGCGGGTGATATCCCAGGCCTGGTCCCAGCCATATCCATGCACATCCACCAGAAGACGCATCAATTCCGGCACGGCAACCGCCGGATGGGTATCATTGAGCTGAATGACGAAATCCTCGTGGAAATCATCCAGGTTGTTGTTATTAAACAGATGGATACGAATCATGTCCTGCAGGGAACAGGACACGAAAAAATACTGCTGCTCCAACCGCAGCCGTTTGCCCTGGAACTGCTCATCATTGGGATACAAGACCTTGGTTATGGTTTCGGCCTTGATCTTCTCCTCCACGGCGCCGTAATAATCACCGACATTAAAGTCTGCAAAATCAAAGGAACTGTGGGCTTCGGCGCTCCAGAGCCGCAACAGGTTCACGTTGTTGACCTTATATCCCGGCACCGGAGTATCATAGGGAACGCCGATCACGACACGGCCCGGAATCCAGCGGACCCGCCTGTTGCCGTCGGCGTCGTGGTAGACTTCACTGTAGCCGCCGAACCCGACTTCACAGGACCGGTCAGGTTTTTTAATCTCCCAGGGATTGCCGGGACGAAGCCAGAGATCACTGATCTCTTTTTGCCAGCCGTTTTCTATTTCCTGGTCAAACATCCCGTATTCGTAGCGAATTCCATACCCGATGGCGGGAATCTGCAGGGTTGCCATGGAGTCCAGGTAACAGGCGGCCAACCGGCCCAGACCACCGTTGCCAAGACCGGGTTCTTCCTCATGATCAATAATTCTGCGCAAATCAAGCCCGCTCTCTTTGGCGGCGCAGGCAGCATCGTCATACAGACCGAGATTAACCAGATTATTGTGCAGATGCGGTCCCATGAGAAATTCCGCGGAGAGATAGGCGACCAC
>WFZC01000331.1 GCA_015489765.1 Desulfobulbaceae bacterium | reverse complement strand
GCGTAAACAGGTCCAATCTGTTTTTGTGGGTGGCGACCACGGTTCCGTTTCCCGGCAGGGCCATGCCAAGGGCCTCGTTCAGGCAGTTCATCGAATTGGCGGTGAACATGCCGGAACAGGAGCCGCAGGTGGGGCAGGCCGAACGCTCGACGGCCTCAATCTCGTCATCACCCACCCCGGCATCACCGGCCATGACCATGGCATCGACCAGATCAAGCGCCTTATCGCCGACGTTCCCGGCCTCCATGGGACCGCCGGAGACAAAAATAGCCGGGATATTCAAGCGCATGGCCGCCATCAACATGCCGGGGGTAATTTTGTCGCAGTTGGAGATACAGACCATGGCGTCCACCTTATGGGCATTGCACATATACTCCACGGAATCGGCGATCAGCTCGCGCGACGGCAGCGAATAGAGCATGCCGTCATGACCCATGGCAATGCCGTCATCAATGGCGATGGTGTCAAATTCCGCCGCAAAACACCCCTGCTTCTCGATCTCCTTTTTGACCTCCTGCCCGATCTCATGCAGATGAACATGACCGGGGACAAACTGGGTAAACGAATTGACAATCGCTATAACCGGCTTGTCCATCTGGGCATCGGTCATACCGTTTGCCCGCCACAGGGCGCGGGCGCCCGCCATACGTCTACCCCGAATTGTTGTCGCGCTGCGAAGTGGTTGTGCCATAAATCCCCCCTGAAAATTTCTTTTTCCTTCTCTTGGCTCTGTTGAATTATTTTTTTCTTGTATTTTATCGTTGATTTTCGATACTACCTAAGTAGTACCTTGATATAAAAATAGGCTCCGAGATCTTTCAAGGCACCCTTCAATCCGGGCAAATAACAACGAAGCAATGCCATTGTTGCAGCCATGGCCGGAAAACCTGGTCCAGCCATGCTGATTTATTTGGAAGCTGATGGTTCCAGGTAGCAAGTTCAGAATACAACGGCCAGGAATCCCGAACATTTGCAGGCCCTATCCTGTAAAAATAAGTAACCGGTAACCGCCTATGAAGCAGCAGGAAATAAACTACTGGATCACCGCCATGCTGAAAAAGCATGAACGGGTCTCTGACCTCAATATCACTGTGGGCAAGTCGTTGCAAGTGGAAAGCGACGGCGTGCTGATACCGGTTGACGTGCAACCACCGGTTACCGAATTGACACCGTTCCAGGCCGAGGTTTTCGCCCTCAACCTTATCGGCGGCAATCGCAGGCTGTTGCGAAACCTGATAACCAAGGGTTCCTGCGACCTTTCCTACTCGCTGGACGACAAGGTCAGGTTCAGAATCAATATCTTTTCCCAGAAAGGGTGTTACTCAACGGTTCTCAGAAAACTGGAGACAAAGATTCCCTCGATCAAGGGTTTTGACTTTCCGCCTGCCTTTGAAAAAATGGCAGCCGAAGTCAACGGCCTGATCCTGTTTACCGGCGCCACCGGTACCGGTAAAACGACCTCCATGGCTGCCATCCTCAACCGGATCAACGAGGAACGTGCTGTGCATATCGTCACCCTGGAAGATCCCATCGAGTATGTCCATCCCCACAAAAAGGCAACCTTTAACCAGCGGGAAATGGGGGATGACTTCGACACCTTTGCCGGAGGCCTCCGGGCCGCGCTCAGGCAGGCGCCCAAGGTCATCCTGGTTGGTGAGATCCGGGATCGGGAAACACTTGAAATCGCCCTGACCGCCGCCGAAACCGGGCATGTCGTCTTCTCCACCCTCCATACCATTGACGCGGGTCAGACCATCAACCGTATCCTGGGTATGTTTGAACAGGACGAGCAACCCATGATCAGGAACCGGTTGGTGGACACCATCCGCTGGATCGTCAGCCAGCGACTGCTGCCCCGTATCGGCGGCGGCCGGGTGGCGGCCATGGAGATCCTCTGTACCAGCCTGCGGGTAAAGGACCTGATTATCAATGGCGAAACCGAAGAAAAGACTTTTTATAATGTGGTCAAGGAAGGATCGGCCAATGACATGCGCACCTTTGACCAGCACCTGATGGAACTCTATGAACAGGGCATGATCACCGAGAAGGCGGCCATTTCCTATGCCTCGCACCGAAGTGAAATCAAACGGGGTCTGGACACCATCAAGGCGGCACGTGGTGAGCGCACCTCCGATATCGAAGACCTGCACATGGAAGAGGAGGAAAGCGATCCCTATGGCGGCGGCCTTCTTTAGGGATTTTGTAATCAGCCCCATGACACCACAACACTTCCTTTTCGGAGAACCTCGATGATAGACAACTGTCCCCACTGCCGGCAGGCGCTGCGTTTCAGCAAGAAGCAACAGGCCAAAATCAATGATGCCCTGCGTAAACTTACCGCCGGTAAACGATTGACCATCAAATGTCCCCACTGCCGGGAATCGATCAAGCTCAGCGGTACGGCCGGCTCTGCCCGGGAACCGGTGTTGCAGCCTCCGGCCCCTCCTGATCTCGACTGGCTGACCACCGGTCGCTTTGCCGGAGAGGAAAAGGTTGAAGACGTGCCCATGTCGCTGGTCCTGTATCCTGAATCACCTCAACGGGACCTGGTGGTCAAGGCCATGAAGGAGGTGGGCTACCAGGTTGTCACCGTGGACACGGCCGAAGAGGCCATAAGAAGAATGCAGTTTGTCCGCTTTTCCTGCGTGACCCTGCATACAGGGCTGGAAGGCGGACTGGAGAAATCCGTTTTCCATGATTACATGCGAAAAATGGCCATGGAACGACGACGATATATTTTTTACATCCTCGTCGGTCCCGATTTTCACACCCTGTACAACCTTGAAGCGTTGTCGCAAAGCGCCAACCTGGTGGTTGCGGAAAAAGATCTCAAATACTTTGATGTTATCCTGCGAAAAGCCATTCCTGAATACGAAGAACTGTTCGGCCCCATCCTTGAAGAGCTGGCCGCTTACGGCAAACGCTGACCTTTTTCTCGCCCGCCTGCCGATCTTGTTGGGAAAAAGAAGATGAGAAAAGACAGTTTTTCAAGAAGAAACAGTTGTTTTTCAAAAAACTATTTGGTAATAGATAGGTTTTATATTTCCTGTCCGCAGGGGACGGAAACAAGATAGTGCCTGCCCGAAATGAGATTTTTTGTTCGAGTTCAAGGAACACGGAAGGCAAAAAGAAAGGCATATTAAATATATGCGAGCTTTCCCTTTTGCATGGCAACGCAGAAATCGGATAAAAAGTCCTTTGTTGACAGGCACACGACAACGTATCACAGGTAACATCAAACGGTCGGCATCATGTCGACTCCAGAGGAATGGCAACCCATGACTGAAAACGAAACACAACCCGCCGTTGCGGCAGCAGACGACAACAACGATGAGATCAGCTTTGCCGAGCTCTTTGAACAGGATGACAACAATACGGTAATCAAGGTCGGTGAAGTAGCCATCGGCACAGTGGTTGACCTGGCAGGCGATGCCGTCCTGGTCGACGTGGGAGATAAAGCGGAAAGCTATATTCTCCTCTCCGAATTTCGCCACGAAGATCCCGACCGGGAAATCAAAATCGGCGACCAGTTTGAAGTCTTTATTGAAAAACGCAAGGAAGAGGGCGGACTCCTTCTTTCACGTGAAAAGGCAATTGCCATTAAAGTCTGGGAGAAGATAGCGAAAATACAGGAAGAAGATGGCACGATCGAGGGCCGGATCGAAAGCAGGGTCAAGGGCGGCATGTCCGTTGATATAGGGGTTCCCGCCTTTCTTCCCTACTCACAGATCGACCTGCGCCCGGTTAAGGACCTTGACGCCCTGATCGGCCAGACCTTTGAGTTCAAAATCCTCAAATTCAACCGCAAACGGAACAATGTCGTTGTCTCCCGCCGGGCCATCCTGGAGGAGCAGCGCGCCAAACTGCGCGAGAGCATGCGCTCCACCCTGCAGGAGGGCCAGACCATCCGCGGTGCCATTACCAATATCACCGATTACGGTCTGTTCATCGACCTGGGCGGCATGGACGGCCTCTGTCATATTACCGATCTCTCCTGGGGCCGGGTTTCCCATCCCTCCAAGCTGTATACCGTCGGCGAGGAGATCGAGGTCAAAATTCTCAAATACGACAAGGATTCGGACCGCGTTTCCCTTGGTGTCAAACAGTTGAAGCCCGATCCATGGGAACTGGTTCCCGAAAAATACCCTGCCGGTTCCAAGGTCAAGGGCAAGGTCGTCTCCATCACCGACTACGGTGTTTTCGTCGAGCTGGAAGAGGGCGTGGAAGGACTGGTGCATATCTCGGAAATGAGCTGGTCGAAGAAACCCAAGCATCCGTCCAAACTTGTCTCTGTCGGTGATGAAATCGAAGTGCAGGTGCTCAAGGTGGAAGCCGAAACCAAGCGGATTTCCCTGGGCATGAAGCAACTGCTGCCCAATCCCTGGGATGTGGTGGAAGAGACCTATCCCATTGGCGCCGTTATCGAGGGTAAGATTAAAAATATCACCGATTTTGGTATATTTATCGGTATTGAAGAGGGCATTGACGGCCTGATTCACGTCTCGGATCTCTCCTGGACGGAACGGATCAAGCATCCATCGGAAAAATATTCCAAGGGCGAGACCATCCAGGCGGTTGTTCTCAAGATCGACAAGGAACATGAACGGTTCTCCCTTGGCGTTAAACAGCTTGAGCCCGATCCCTGGCAGGCGGCCGCCAATAATTATCCCACCGGGACCCAGGTTGAAGGCACAGTCACCAATGTAACGGATTTCGGTGTTTTTGTTCAACTGGAAGAGGGCATCGAAGGGTTGATCCACGTCTCGGAAATCAGCAAGGAGAAGGTAAAAACTCCCATTGGCATGTTCAATGTCGGTGATACCGTCAAGGCAATGGTTATCAACGTATCCGCCGATGACCGCAAAATCGGGCTGTCCCTGAAAGCGCTCGAAGACGATGGCGAGGATAGCTCCGTAGGCGAAACAAAAACCACCACGCAAAAGGCTTCCGTCCAGAGCAGCGGACCATCTACCTTCGGTGACCTGCTAAAAGCGGCAGCCAGCGGAAGCGACGATAAAAAAGAAGAAGAATAATAACAAAGGGATTCCGGTTTTTTCCACTGTCATCAACATAAGGGTATCCTCTCGCCGGAGGATACCCTTTGCCTGTCCCTTTTTTAATAGATACTAAGAAGAAGGATATACCATGCTGAAGCGTGAACTGGTCAATGAAGTTACTGCACAACTGGGTGATTATTACAAACAGGACGTTGCCCAGGCCGTTGATATTGTTTTGGATGAGATTGCCAAGGCCCTGATGGACGGCAGAAGGGTCGAGATACGGGGGTTTGGTAGTTTTTCCGTCCGAACCCGTAAACCACGAACGACAAAAAATCCGAAAACCGGAAAAATGATGAATATTCCGGAACGAAAAACGCTCCACTTTACCATGAGCAAGTCACTCAAGGAAGTGCTGATAGAAGAGTAGATGCCCGTCAGCTGGAAAACTAAAGGTAAAAGGCCGGTCTTCGCTGCTGTGAAGGCCGGCCTTTTGTATTACACACGGTTTGTTTCAGGGCACCCTGTAGAGCCTTACTCATGAATTCCTGTCATAAAAAACAGGTAAGCGCAGCCTCCGAGAAAATTTTCAGGCACAGTGTAGGAGCCCGCCCCTGCGGGCGATATCCGATCTTCAGGGATTTTTTGGCGGAATCGGAAAAAAACAGCTTTAGAAACGGCCGCTAACGAAACATAGCGGCATCGCCCTTGCCTTCGCGCAGGATTTCCGGCTGGTCGGAGAGAAGGGAAATAACAGTGGATGGTTCCGGGAATATCTCGCCACCATCAATAATGAGATCTACCTGGGCATCGAAAAGATCGGCAACGTCCAGACCGTCCCGTACCGGCTCATCATGCCCTTCCTGCATGGCGCTGGTGGTGAGCACCGGATTGCCCAGTTCCGCCAGCATCGCCTGGCAGATGGGATGGTCCGGGACCCTGATGCCCACGGTTTTCTGTTTGGTCAGCATCACCCTGGGCACCAGCTTGGTTCCCGGCAGGACAAAGGTATAGGGACCCGGCAGATTTTTTTTCATCAACCGGTAGGCGGTATTGCTGACATGCCCGTACATGCTGATATTCTTTAAATCGGAACACATAAAGGAGAATGGCTTGTGCTTGGGACGTTTTTTGATCCGGTGGACCCTTTTTACCGCCTTTTGCTGAAAGATATCACAGCCAAGGCCATACATGGTGTCCGTCGGGTAGGCAATGACCCCGCCCTTTTTCAGTACATCCACGACCTGGGCAATGAGGCGGGCCTGGGGATTATAGGGGTTTATTTCAAGCAGTTTCGCCATCAGGGTTCTCGTCTTCTTTATTTCCGGGCCAAAGAGCCAATAATAAAGCAGGTAGCAAGAGGAATAGCCAGTATTTTTTCCATCTTTTTGAGGAAACCAACCCACCTGTTCCTCAAGGTTGCATATTGAACAACCATCCTGTATTCTCTTCTACTCCAGAGCTTGTATTCCCGGATCGTCCGCGGCAAGACGGTTGATGCCGCAGACCAAAAAAATATTTTGGCCATACCAACAGTTCTACTCAACTCCCGGCAGGAGGGTAATTGTAATGTTTTCCCTTGATATTCCACCCGCATACACCTTTGATGATGTCCTGCTCGTGCCTTCGGCCTCTGAAGTTCTGCCGTCGGAAGTGGCGCTCAATACCAGGCTTACCCGTTCCATCCGGCTTAATGCCCCGCTGATCAGCGCCGCCATGGATACCGTGACCGAGCACCGGACTGCCATTGCCATGGCCCGGGAAGGCGGCATCGGTATTATCCATAAAAACATGAGCATCAAGAAGCAGGCCAGGGAGGTGGAACGGGTCAAAAAATCCGAATCCGGGATGATTATCGATCCGGTCACAGTCACCGAGCATCAAAACGTGGCGGAAGTACAGGCCATCATGAAGCATTACAAAATTTCCGGGCTGCCGGTCCTGCGGGGAGACAAGCTGGTCGGCATCGTGACCAACCGCGATCTCCGTTTTGTCTCCGACCCGGAGCTCCATGTCAGTGATGTGATGACCAGTAAAAACCTGGTCACGGTGCCCGAGGGCATTGATCTTGAACACTGCAAGGCCCTGCTACACGAACACCGGATAGAAAAACTGCTGGTCGTGGACAAGGCGGGCAACCTGAAAGGGTTGATCACCATTAAGGATATTGAAAAGATAAAAAAATATCCGAATGCCGCCAAGGATGAAGTCGGCCGGTTGCTGGCAGGAGCAGCAATCGGTGTCGGTCCGGACATGGAAGAACGGACCGACGCCCTTATCAAGGCCGGGGTCGATGTTGTTGTCCTGGATTCCGCTCACGGTCATTCCGCCGGTATCCTTGCCGCTGTTGCGGCCTTGCGGACCACTTTCCCTGACCTTGATGTCATTGCCGGCAATGTTGCCACCGCCGAGGGGACCGCGGCCCTGATCAAGGCCGGGGCCGATGCGGTCAAGGTCGGCGTCGGACCTGGTTCAATCTGCACAACCAGGATAGTGGCCGGGGTCGGCGTCCCCCAGCTTACCGCATTAAAATGTTGCTCCGAAGAGGCGAAAAAATCAGGCGTGCCCGTCATCGCCGACGGCGGCATCAAGTTTTCCGGCGATCTGTGCAAGGCCATCGGCATCGGCGCCCATACGGTCATGATCGGCTCCTTGTTTGCCGGTACTGACGAAACGCCGGGAGAGAGCTTTCTTTATCAGGGAAGAAAATACAAGGGGTACCGGGGCATGGGCTCCCTTGGCGCCATGAAGAAAGGATCCGGCGACCGCTATTTTCAAGACGGTGACAACGAACCCTCAAAACTGGTGCCCGAGGGTATCGAGGGCAAGGTCCCCTACCGGGGTCCAATCAGCGAGATGATCTACCAGCTCCTTGGCGGCCTGCGTTCGGGCATGGGATATACTGGGGCGGCAACCATCGAGGAGTTGCATAAACGGGCCCGTTTTGTCCGTATTTCACCGGCCGGCCTGCGCGAATCCCATGTTCATGATGTCATCATCACCCGTGAGGCGCCCAACTACCGAACCGAAGGCCTGTGATACCCCGTCTCCATGCAACCATGCAAACTCTATCAAATTTACAGTGAACACCATGTCAACCCATAACGAAAAAATACTGATCCTTGATTTCGGCTCCCAGACCACCCAGCTCATTGCCCGCCGTATCCGTGAGCAGAAGGTCTACTCGGAAATCCACCCCTATACCCTGGGCCTGGACCGGATCAAGGCCATGCACCCCTCGGGTATTGTTCTGAGCGGCGGCCCGGCCAGCGTCTACGATGAAGATGCTCCCATTTCCGATAAAGGTATCTTTGATCTTGGCATACCGGTCCTTGGTATCTGTTACGGCGCCCAGTTGATGATGCAGCAACTGGGCGGCCGGGTGGAAAAGGCTGAAAAACGCGAGTTCGGCAAGGCCGAGCTGTCCATCACCTACACCGCCGGTCTGTTTGCCGGCCTGGAGACCGCCCCCAGCCATTACCAGGTCTGGATGAGTCACGGCGACCGTATCGAGGAACCGGCCTCCGGGTTTGTGGCCACCGCCACCAGCCCCCATTCCCCGTATGCGGCGCTTCGCCATGAGGAAAAACCCTTTGTCGCGGTCCAGTTTCATCCGGAGGTGGCCCATACCCTGATCGGCACCGATATCCTGCGCAATTTTATTTTCGGCATCTGCAACTGTCATCCCACCTGGACCATGCACTCCTTTATCGATGCCACTGTGGCGGAAATCAAACAACAGGTGGGAACAGACAGGGTTATCTGCGCCCTTTCCGGCGGTGTGGATTCTTCGGTAACAGCGGCCCTGGTCCACCGCGCCATTGGTGACCAGTTGACCTGTATTCATGTCAACAACGGGCTGATGCGCACCGGAGAATCGGAAAGCGTGCTCCGGTTTTTCCGGGAAAAAACCGATTTAACCGTGATCGACGTTGATGCCACCGACTATTTTCTCGGCCAGCTTGCTGGGATTAATGATCCGGAAGAAAAACGCAAACGCATCGGTTTTGGCTTTATCAAGATTTTCGAGGAAGAGGCGAACAAGCTGGGCGAGGTGAAATACCTGGCCCAGGGGACCCTGTATCCCGACGTTATTGAGTCGGTTGTCTTCCGAGGCAAGGCGCCTATCAAGTCGCACCACAATGTGGGCGGCCTGCCCGAACATATGCAGATGCAGCTGATTGAGCCGCTGCGGGAACTGTTCAAGGACGAGGTCAGGGAGCTGGGCCTGGAGCTGGGTATGCCCGAGGAGGCCATTTTCCGGCAGCCATTCCCCGGCCCGGGACTTGGTATCCGCATCATGGGCGAGGTGACCCGGCAGCGGCTGGACATCCTGCGCCGGGCCGATGTCATTGTCCTGGAAGAGATGAAGGATTCCGGCTGGTATCGTAAGGTCTGGCAGTCCTTTGCCGTTCTCCTTCCCATCCAGACCGTGGGCGTCATGGGGGATGGCCGCACCTATGAACACGTCATTGCCATCCGCTCCGTGGACAGCCGCGATGCCATGACCGCCGACTGGTCCCGGCTTCCCTATGATCTGCTGGGCCGTATTTCCACCCGGATCATCAACGAGGTCCGCGGCGTCAACCGGGTAGTGTATGATATTTCCTCCAAACCGCCGGCCACCATTGAATGGGAATAACCGGTTCCCCTGACCACAGAACAGACGAAAAACAGCAAAAAACAGTACAAAAAATGTTGAAAACAGGCATCTATGTGGATGCGGAAAACATCAAGATGAGCGGCGGCTACGGCATGCGCTACGATGTGCTGGTGGACCTGGCTGATGCCGGTAATTCAACCATGCTGCGGGCCAACTGCTACCTGGCCGAAGACCGGGAACGAACCGGGGCCGACGCTGACTACCGGCAGAAGGTATACAGCTATCACAACATCCTGCGTCAATGCGGATTCAAGATTATCAAAAAATATGTGCGCCGCTACCGGGACGAAGAGGGTAATATCACCACCAAGGCCAATGCGGACATGGACCTGGCCATTGATGCCCTTCTCCAGGCCCGCAACCTGGACCGGGTCATCCTGCTGACCGGAGACGGCGACTTTATTCGCCTGGTCACCGCCCTGCAGAACATGGGCTGCCGGGTCGAAGTCATCGGCTTCCACAATGTCAGCCATGAGCTGCGGGAAGCGGCCGACTCCTACCTCTCTGGTTTTCTCATCCCCGGTTTACTGCCGATCCAGGGCAATTCCCACCATGGCGATGAACAGTGGCAGCGGGGCGCGGTCATCCACTTTAATCCCGACAAGGGTTTTGGATTTTTTCGTTATTATACAATGCGGGACGATGGCCTGCATCCGGAGAGTGTCTTTTTTCACCTCTCCAAATCCACCCTGGAAAACGATTTTTATTTCCAGGACAACCAACGTATCTTTGAATTTCGCATCGTCAATAATCCGGCCAATGAAAACCGCTCCGAGGCCTGGGATATCCGCCTGGTCAAGGAAGGATGATGGCGTCATAAAAACTTCGATCTACTGCGTCGTGTGTCCGGTGGCGATTGGTGGGCATACTACCTGGTAACAGGGATAACAACAGGAAAAAACATGTGGAAAGTGACCGTAGACAGTGAGAAATGCACCGGTTGTGGTGAATGCGCGGATTCCTGTCCGGGCGAGGTCTATGAAATCATAGATGCCAGGGCCGTGCCGGTCAATGTTGATGAATGCCATGGCTGCCATACCTGTGAGGCCATCTGTGACGAAGGCGCCTGCCACGTGGAGGAAGACGAGTAGGCTTCCGGGCATGTTATCCGAAAATAAGATTAGTCATTATCGCCCGCAGGGGCGGGCTCCTACGATTATTGGATTGTGGGGAAAGCCCACCTTGCGCATGTTATTGCATGTGCCGGTCTATTAGCCTTGCCGGCGCAGCCGGGCGGCAAAAAAACCATCGAGCCCCTTCTCCGGCGTCGGCTGGAAAAAACCAACCGCGCTAACAAGCTGTTGCGCGGCCGATGGCAGAAACCTGCGGGCATCTTCCAGGCAAAACTGTGCGTGTTCGGCAAGAAAGGCCTCTATGACCTCGCTGTTTTCCTCCGGCTCAAGGGAACAGGTCGCATAGACGATGATCCCATCCCCTTGCACAAGAGGGGCCGCCGTCCTCAGGAGCTTTAGCTGCTGTCTCTGGTAGCCGGCCAGGTCCTCTTCTCTCCTGTTCCACCTGATATCCGGTCGGCGGCGGATCACCCCGGTGCCGGAACAGGGAACATCCAGCAGGATGCCATCATATTTCTCGCTGCTTGTATCCGTAAACCCATCAAGATCCATATTTACGGTCGCAACACCCGTCACCTGCATCCGCTGCAGATTTTCACCAAGAAGACGATAACGCCTCTTTTCCGGCTCGATGGCCGTAAGATCAGCGCCAGCCGGCAACAGGGCTGCCAGATGGGTTGTTTTCCCGCCAACCCCGGCACAACCATCGAGATACCGGCCCCCCTGTTTCATGGTCAACAAACAGGTGGCCAGTTGCGCGGCCTCATCCTGAACAACAAAACAGCCCCTGTCATATCCCGGCAGGGATGCCACGTCGCCGCGAAAATCGGGTAGGCAAAGGGCGGTTTCTGCAAACTTTCCGTATTCAACCCGGCCGATCTCAACCAGCATGGCCGCAAATTGGTGCTGCGGCAGCAAACCGGTGTTGACCCGCAGGGTCAAGGGCGGAGGCTCGTTGTTGATCCGGCAAATTCCACAGGTCCTCTGCCTGCCATAAACTCTTTCCCAGCGCCTGACCAGCCACTCCGGATGATTCAAAACAGGGACGCCGTCAACAGTCATACGCTCAGGTGGTGGCAGGGAATCCCGCTCCCTGGCAACACTGCGCAACACCCCGTTGACAAAGCGAACCAGCCATTTTGGTTGCCGGCCGGCCTTAAAGGCCTGCACGGTTTCATTGACCGCTGCCGAGGCCGGAATCCTGTCCATGAACAGCAACTGATAAATGCCTGTGCGCAGGCCAACCAGGGTGCGCGGCTTCATTTTGGTCACCGGGTGGCGGGAAAAGCGGTCAATAATGCAATCCAGATACTGTTGCCGCCGCAAAATACCGAACACCAGGGCCCTGGCCAGTTGGTGGTCACGGGGGAGCAGCCGCTTCTTTGCGGACAGAGCAGTCAGAATACCGGTCACCGGTTGCCCGGATTTTTGAAATTCACACAACGCCTCCAGGGCGACCAGGCGGGCGGAGGAACGGGCCATGTCGATCAATGGAAGCTGCCGACAGCATTTTTCCCCTGTTTCTTGACCTCAAACAGGGCATGGTCTGCGGCCGCGAGCAGGTCAGTCAGGGTTTGCGCATCTTCGGGAAAGGTCGCCACCCCGCAGGAAACAGTGATATGGATAGACAAATCCATGGTGGACAGAAAACTGGTCTTTTCAACGGCCCGACGAATACGCTCGGCCACCTGCATCCCTTTATTATGATCATAGCCGGCAAGCACGATGACAAATTCATCACCGCCGTAACTCACTCCATAGCACCCCTCGGGCAGGACACTGCGAACCACATCCGCCAGTTCGGCCAGGGTACGCGAGCCATTAAGATGACCATAGGTATCGACAACGTACTTGAAATTATCAATATCCATGAAAATCACCGACAGGGGCCTGGTGCGGTGCATGTCCAGCTGGCCCTGCAAGGTCTGATACAGGTAGCGGGTGTTATAAAATCCGGTCAGATCATCGCGCAAAGAGAGTTCTCGATACCGGGCCTCACTGGCTTTGAGCCGTTGCTGGGCCTGACGCAGGGCAGATGGGTACGGACCCTGGCCAGCAGTTCGGCCCGGGTTGACGGTTTGACAACATAATCCTGTCCCCCGGCGGCAAAGCCGGCCAGGATGTCCTTTTTATCGTTGCGGGAGGTGACAAAGAGGACGGGAATATCGGCTGAGGCCGGATCATGTTTGAGTTTACGGCAGACATCAAATCCGGACATTTCAGGAAGATCCACATCAAGAAGAATCAGATCCGGCTGGATGGACGGCAGCAGTTTGAGTACGGATTCCCCGTCACTGACCTCGGCGACCTGGTACCCCTCTCTGGTAAACAGTTCTCCAAGCAGTTTGCTGATAACCTGATTGTCATCGGCAATCAGGATTATTGGTTTTTTAGCAGTATCGTCCTGATTTTTCATCGTATACAAAGATAGAACACTCTGCCCGGACGCCTGGAGAACCTAACGCTTCGGAATCATATAATAGTTGTAATTATGGAAAAACACGGTAGACTTTTTTCCTTTTTCTGTTATTATATTCAGTTTATTGGAAACCGCCATTCTTTGCAATGGTAACAGCGTGAAATTGAATAAATTTGTATGAGGAGAACCGATGAAAAAATTATCCTTTATCATGGTGGCCGTCTTTTTTATGATTTCCGCCTCCCTGGCCTCCGCGTCCACCCTTGAGGAAGTGCAAAAACGAGATGTGCTGCAATGCGGTGTTTCCACGGGACTCCCCGGTTTCTCCAATCCCGATGAAAAGGGAAACTGGACAGGCCTGGATGTTGATGCCTGCCGCGCTGTTGCCGCTGCCGTCCTCCACGATGCCAACAAGGTCAAATTCGTCCCCCTGACCGCAAAGGAACGTTTCACGGCCCTGCAATCCGGCGAAATCGATATTCTCTCCCGGAACACGACCTGGACCCTGACCCGTGACACCTCCCTGGGATTGAATTTTACCCATACTGACTATTATGACGGTCAGGGTTTCATGGTTTCCAAGAAACTCGGGGTCAAGAGCGCCAAGGAGCTTGACGGCGCCGCTATCTGTATCCAGGCGGGCACAACCACCGAGCTCAATCTTGCCGATTACTTCAAACAGAACAAGATGAAATACCAGGCCGTTGTCTTTGACACCTCCGATCAGACCGTCAAGGGATTTGAGGCCGGTCGTTGCGACGTGCTGACCTCGGATCAGTCCCAACTCTACGGGCTGCGCATCAAACTGGCCAAACCAGAAGATGCTGTTGTTCTTCCCGAAATCATCTCCAAGGAGCCCCTCGGGCCGGTCGTCCGCCAGGGTGATGACGGCTGGTTCAACATTGTTAAATGGACTATTTTTGCCATGATCGATGCCGAAGAGATGGGTGTCACGTCAAAAAACGTTGACGAGATGAAAAAATCGACGGACCCCAATATCCGCCGTCTGCTCGGCCTGGAAGGAATCAAGGGCAAGGGCATGAACCTTTCCGATGACTGGGCTTATCAGATTATCAAACAGGTCGGCAATTACGGTGAAGTGTTTGAACGTAATGTCGGCCAGGGATCACCATTGAAGATCAAACGCGGTCTGAACGCCCTCTGGAACAAGGGCGGTATCCAGTACGCACCCCCCATCAGATAACATCCTGGTTTTTTCTAAAATAGAGAGCGTCCCCCATGGGGCGCTCTTCTTGTCTGTTCTTTGCCGACATGACGGCAGCAGGTTTTCCTGCAGATAGACAATGCGTACGTTGCTGGAGCCGATCCAGTTGATCTGATGGAATAAAATAAATCCCGAATGGCAAGCGTCGAACATCCGCAAAAAACCGCCTGGTGGAACAATGCCCACAACCGGGCCCTGCTCTTCCAGATCCTGCTGGCCCTCGGCGTCAGTGTTTTTTTTGCCTTCATCGCCAACAACACCATTCACAATCTCGAGCAGCGCGGCATCTCCACGGGCTTTGCTTTCCTCAAGCAAAAGGCCGGATTCGGTATCATCCAGCACCTGATTCCCTATACGGAAAACGACACCTACGGCCGCACTTTTATCGTTGGTCTGCTGAACACGATTCTGGTTTCGGCGCTTGGCATTATCTGCGCCACCATCCTCGGATTTATTATTGGTGTTGCCCGCCTGTCTTCCAACTGGCTTGTTTCCAAGCTGGCCGGAATCTATATTGAGACCTTTAGAAACCTGCCCCTGCTGCTGCAGATTTTTTTCTGGTACTTCGCGGTATTGCAGGCTTTGCCCTCACCCCGCAACAGCCTCCACATAGGAAAAAAATTTTTCCTGAATATCCGGGGTGTTTATCTGCCAAGCCCAATTTTTCAGCAGGGATTCGGCTGGGTTGCCGGCGCCTTTATTCTGGCAATCCTGGCCACAATTATCCTGAAACGATGGGCAGGCAAACGTCAGGAGGAAACAGGGGAGCAGTTTCCCGTCTTTTGGACCGCAACCGGGCTTATCCTGCTTTTGCCGATGGTTGCCTATTTTGCCACGGGTCGTCCTCTCTCCTGGGAGTATCCGGTCCTCAAGGGCTTTAACTTTCAGGGCGGTATTACCATTATACCGGAACTTGCGGCCCTGCTTATCGCGTTAAGTGTTTATACAGCAAGCCTGATCGCTGAAATCGTCCGCTCCGGCATTCTCTCGGTCAGTCACGGCCAGACCGAGGCCGCGGCCGCCCTTGGCCTCCGGCCCGGAAAGGTCCTGCGCCTGGTCATCATCCCCCAGGCCATGCGGGTCATCATCCCCCAGATGACCAGCCAGTATCTTAATCTGGTCAAAAACTCGTCCCTGGCAACGGCCATCGGCTATCCGGATCTGGTGGCGGTTTTCGCCGGGACAACGCTCAACCAGACCGGACAGGCCATTGAAGTCATTGCCATGACCATGGCCGTCTACCTGACAATCAGCCTGACAATTTCTTTTTTCATGAACTGGTATAACGCCAGAAGCCAACTGAGGGAGCGGTAACCATGTCTGTCCATACACCGCATCCGGACCTGCCGCCGCCGTCCACCAGTGTCGGTATTATCGGCTGGGCCAGGAAAAACCTCTTCTCCTCTCCGCTCAATTCAGTATTGACGCTGGGCGCCCTGTATCTTGTTGTTCGTTTTCTGCCGCCGGTTATCAACTGGGCGATCCTCGATGCCAACTGGGCCGGATCGACCAGAGACGCCTGCACCGACGGCGGTGCCTGCTGGGTCTTTGTCAAAGTCCGCCTGACCCAGTTCATGTTCGGATTTTACCCGGCCGACCAGTACTGGCGGGTCATCCTGGCCTTTGGCCTGCTCGGTGTGCTCATCGCCTGGCTGCTGATTGAAAAAACCCCTAAAAAATCCTGGGTTGCTGCCTTTACTATCCTGGTTTACCCCATTATTGCCTTTGTTCTCTTTTACGGCGGCCTGGGACTACCGGTTGTCGAAACCAACAAATGGGGCGGCCTGATGCTGACCCTGATCCTGGCAACCATTGGCATGTTTTTCGCCCTACCTTTTGGCATCATTCTCGCCCTGGGCAGGCGTTCTTCCATGCCCATTCCCAGGGCACTGTCAGTGGTCTTTATCGAACTCTGGCGCGGCGTGCCCCTTATCACCGTGCTTTTCATGTCCTCGGTCATGCTGCCGCTGTTCATGCCCGAAGATCTCCGCATCGACAAACTGGTCAGAGCCCTGGTCGGTATTTCCCTGTTTCAGTCCGCCTACATGGCAGAAGTTATCCGGGGCGGCCTCCAGGCCCTGCCCAAGGGACAGTCCGAGGCGGCCGACGCCCTGGGCCTGAGCTACTGGCAGGCCATGTTTCTTGTCATCCTTCCCCAAGCGCTGAAAACCGTTATACCCGGCATCGTCAATACCTTTATCGAACTGTTCAAGGATACCACTCTGGTCCTGATCATCGGCTTGATGGACCTGCTTTCCATTGTTCAGTCCGCCTTTGCCGATCCCAAGTGGCTGGGATTTTCCGTGGAAGGATATGTTTTTGCCGGACTGGTCTACTGGATCTTCTGCTTTTCCATGTCCCGTTACAGCCAACATCTTGAGAGAAAACTGCATACCGGCCATAAACGGTAAGCCGGTCAGGAAATAATCATGACACAAGCAATGACGCAACCCGCCACAGCCGGAGAGGACCTTGCCATTGAAGTCAAGGGCATGCATAAATGGTATGGTGACTTCCATGTCCTCAAGGATATCAACCTCAACGTCAAACGCAGAGAGCGAATTATCATCTGCGGTCCTTCCGGCTGCGGAAAGTCAACCCTGATCCGCTGCCTTAACCGGCTGGAAGTCCACCAGCGGGGCGAGATCTGGATCGATGGCATTGAGCTCAATGACGACCTGAAACATATTGAAAAAATCCGCCGCGATATAGGCATGGTCTTTCAGCAGTTTAACCTCTTTCCACATCTGACAGTGATGGAAAACTGCTGTCTGGCACCGATCTGGGTGCTGAAAAAACCCCGGCGCGAGGCCGAGGAAACAGCCATGCACTACCTGGAACGGGTCAAGATCCCGGACCAGGCGGACAAGTATCCGGGTCAGCTCTCAGGCGGCCAGCAGCAGCGGGTGGCCATTGCCCGCAGCCTGTGCATGAACCCCAATATCATGCTCTTTGACGAGCCCACTTCCGCCCTTGACCCGGAAATGATCAAGGAGGTGCTGGACGTTATGGTCGATCTGGCCAATGAGGGCATGACCATGCTCTGTGTCACCCATGAAATGGGGTTCGCCAAAACCGTTGCCGACCGGGTGATTTTCATGGACAGTGGTGAGATCATCGAAGAAAACGACCCGGAATCATTCTTTTCCAATCCGCAGTCGGATCGAACCAAGCTTTTTCTCAGCCAGATTTTATAGGTCCCTGTCCCGAAGGATTCAGGCAACAATTGCCACCATCCGGGACAACCATCCCCTGTCCCCGGTGTGTTTTTTGCATGAAAAAACAAAAAAACCTTCTGGAGGCATCAGCCATGAAAATCCCCTTTATCGCCCTGTTCCTCTGCCTGGCCCCGATTATCAGCCAAGGCGCCGGTTTTGTCGTTGATCACACCTCTACAGACCTGTCGGTCATACCCGACACCTGGATTACCAAAGCGAAAGCGGACCTGCACATTATCTACAAACACACCTCCCATGGCAGCCAGCTTATCTCGGGGATGAAGGCACTGAGGGATTTCCCGGATTATGGAGGCAAGTATGCCTGGACCGATTCGTCCGAGGGAGACGAAACCGCGCTTTCCCTGGATGACCGGGCCTTCAAAAGTCCATATCCCGATCTCAGCCAGGGAGACGGCGACCCGGATGGCGACGGCATTGCCAACTGGGCCGAGCAAACCTATGACATCCTTGTTGATCCCGATTATTACCACGTAAACGTCTTTCTCTGGTCCTGGTGTAACATTGCCGGCCACGACATTCCCCGCTACCTGCACAGCATGGAATGGCTGATCGGGTTGTTCGGCAAGGGGGGCAGTCATGCCAGGGCGGCCGAGCATCCGGTGCAGTTCGTCTTCATAACCGGCCATGCCAACGGCGGTGGAGAAAACGACTCTTCCGATGCCCAAAACAGGCTGATCCGTGAACATTGCCGGACCCATGGCCGCATCCTGTTTGATTTTGCCGACATCGAAAACTATGATCCGGACAATAATTACTTTCTGGATAAACGGGTTACCGATGCCCTTTACTACGATAAAAACGGCAGCCATGATGCCAACTGGGCCTCGGAATACCTGGTTCGCCACCCCGGCGGCGAGCTGTACCGGATAACCAAGGGAGAGGGCAGCTACTCTGGTGTCCAGTCCTGCGCCCATTCCAGCGGCCCGGACAACGATGCCTATCTCAACTGTACCCTCAAGGGCAGGGCGGCCTGGTATCTCTTTGCCCGTCTTGCAGGCTGGAATCCGGACAATGGAGGGGGAACAGGAGGAGGCGGCACAACAGGCGGCTCCAGCGCCGGAATCACCGTGGTGCCGGTTACCGCCCTGCTCCTTCGATAAACCGACATGGAAGGCCGCATCCTCAACAACGGATAACAATTACCCGGAACGACACTACTCCGCGGGCCTTTTTCGGTTCAGCCAAGAAATCACCAATGTCGCGAAAAAGCAACTGGTTTCCCATAACGCTTCTATTCATGCTGTTTGCCCCCGGCTTCCGGCATGCGGCTGTTGCCGCGCCCGTTAAACGACCGGTCTTTGTCCGCCAGATAAAATGGACCGGCACCTCCTGGTTCGGCTCACCCATTGTCAGCGACCTGGGCACGGGAACACGAAAAATCATCGGCACCTTTTATGACATCATTGTGTGGGACAAAAACGGCAATGAACTGGCCCGGGCCCGGCACGGATCAAGCTATCCGCATAAATCGCGTATCTACGCCCCGGCGGTCTGCGCCGACCTGGACGGAGACGGTATCTATGAAATCGTGGCGGCCAGCGGCGACCGGGTGGTGGCCTACGAATGGCGAAACAACAACCTTGCCCTGAAAACCGGCTGGCCCGCCTCCACCTGCTCGGCCGGACAGTGCCCGGAAACCCGCGGCCTGGCAGCGGCGGACCTGGACAATAACGGCAGCATTGAGATTGTCGCCACCACCACCCAGACCAGACATGACGGCGCCCAGGTCTTTGTCTTCAACGCCGACGGCAGCCGCTATCAACCGCCGGGCCTGAGCTTTCAGGCCTGGCCCCGCTACAACACGGCCAATGGGTACGGCAATGACGGCGATGCCAACGGTCCCGGTAATCACGGATACGGCTGCTATGGGCTGAACGTGGGTATCGGCAACCTGGATGACGATCCGGAACAGGAGATCGTCGTCACCTTTGACAACCACCAGATCAACGTCTTTCAACACACCGGCGTTTCCATGTTGTCCTCGTCCTGGTTCACCAACAGGGATTCCAGCTACCGGGGCAACCGTCTCAACTGGGGCCAGTTCATCCGCTGGTTCGATCCTGCTGTTGAACGTGATCACTATCACCTGCACACCGGTGACTGGCCGCATCCATCGCGCAATAAGTGGATGCAATGGACCGACTCGCCGCCCTCGGTGGCTGATATCAACGGCGACGGCAAAAACGAGGTTGTGGCCGTCTCCAATGTGGAAAAAGACATTCCCTATGACACCAAACACCACTCCATCATGGTCCTGCAGGGGTCCTACGGCAGCGGCGACCAATCGGCCAGGCGGCTGCCGGGATGGGAACATCTGCCCTCGTCCGGGTACCCCCTCAACCGGGGCAATCGCTCCTGGTATCCACCACCCAATCCCCCGGCCCCGACTATTGTCGACATCAATGGCGACGGCAGGCCGGAAATCCTGTACGCGGCCCACGACGGCTATATCTACTGCACCTCTGCAAACGCCCATACCCTCTGGCGCCGGAATATCCAGCACGGCCGGGCCATCATGTATGGATCCGAAATCATGGTGGCCGATCTCAACCGGGACAATGTCCCGGAGCTGATACTGACCACCTATGGCGATCCGGACAATATCACCCCCGGCAAGGCGCACGGATACCTGATGATCCTGGATAACCGGGGCAACATCCTTCATGATATCCAACTGCCCTTTCAGGGTACAAACGGCAACGGCAAGGGCGCGCCGGCAGCGCCCACGGTGATGGACACCAACGGCGACGGCTCTCTGGAAATCCTTATCCAGACATTCGGCGCCGGATTTATGATGTATACGGTGCCGGGATCGGCGGAAAATCTTCTGCTATGGCCGACGGCCAGGGGAAATTTCCTGCGAGACGGACGGGCAACGGCACGGATGGGCAAACGGAAAAGTCTACCGCCCATTTATCTTCTGCTGCGTCACCACCTGTAAGACCTGATAAGATCCAAGTCGGGACAAGCAGTCAGCAACCACCGATGAGCGGATTGGCGGCAACCAGGGCAAAACCACGCCAATTGTCATCTTCCTCAAAATCAACGGTAATTGTGCCGCAGCGCAGTAGCAACTGTTTGTCCACAATATACACAACACCATTCTTTTCAAGCCGGTGATCGCTGTCCTTTGGCTCATCCAGAGCCAATACCAGGGAAGGCCCGGTCGCTCAGCCACCCGATTGCAGCTTGATCCGCACCGCCTTACCTTTGCCGGACTCCTGCATATAGGGAACAAGTTGTTCTGAAGCGCTGTCAGTTATTGCAAGCATGTTTTCTCGTTTTTCTTTTCTTTTTCCTTTTGGCTTTGCACGAACCCATCCATGATGGTTTTCCCCCAAACTACAGCAAGGCCAAAAGTTTGTCCATATCCAGTTGGAGCATGCGTTGTAAAGCCACACCGTTGTCAGCCAACGGTGAAATTAGTCATGGCATGCAGTTACGGCTTGACCGGTAAAACGGTCAACCTTACTGTATAGGTAGTTTGGCTGGGATAGTATTAACAATCGGGCAAGGAGACAGGAAATGTTGAAAAAAAATTATACCAGAACCGGCAGAACCTGCAGGGTCACCTTCAAGTATCCCAATGAAGAACAGGCGGAATCAGCGGTTTTGGCTGGGGATTTCAATGACTGGTCGCTTACGGCGGCTCCGATGAAGAAGTTGAAGGACGGATCTTTTTCCATTACCGTTTCATTAAAGCCGGGATACAGTTATCGCTACCGGTATGTACTGGACGGCAATGTCTGGGTCAATGATCCCGATGCCGATGAATATGTTCCCAATGAATATGGGGAAGAGAATTCCGTGGCCACCATCTGAGGGACAATTATTGTTTGCCTGCGGGTGAAACCAGCCTTGGTGGTAAGTTGGTGGATAATTTGACGGAAATTCCCTATTATCATATCGATGCCTTTACCGGCACGGTTTTTTCCGGCAATCCGGCCGGGGTCTGCCTGCTTGAACATTGGCCGGACGATGCGATTCTCCAGGCCATTGCCGCGGAAAACAGGCTGTCGGAAACCGCTTTTCTGGTAGGAGAGGGGACAGATTATGCGTTGCGCTGGTTCACACCGGAAGCCGAAGTGGATCTCTGCGGTCATGCCACCCTGGCGGCGGCCTTTGTCCTCTATACCCATACCGAAATCGGCCCTGACGAGACCATAACATTTAAGACCTTAAGCGGCGAGCTCCAGGTCGGACGAACACGCGATCTTTTCAGTCTTACTTTTCCGGCCCGACCGGGCAGGCCGATACCGATTGCTGATGACTTGACCGCAGCCCTTGGCATGGAGCCGGAGGAGGTGTACCTGGCCCGTGATATTCTTGCTGTCTTTGGTGAGCGCACCGCAGTTGAACAACTGCGGCCTGATTTTGAGCGGCTGGCCAGACTCGACTGTCTGGGCATCATTGCCACCGCAAGAGATGACAGCGGTGATGCCGACTTTGTCTCCCGCTTCTTTGCCCCTTCCGTCGGTGTTCCCGAAGACCCGGTGACCGGCTCGTCACATTCCACCCTTGTTCCCTACTGGGCGGCCCGCCTCGGCAAAGACTCTCTCCATGCCCTGCAGATCTCCAAGCGCGGCGGTGAACTGTTCTGCAAAAATCGGGGCGAACGCGTGGAGATCTGCGGCCGGGCCGTGCAATACCTTAGCGGCACCCTGCACCTTGCCGGTTAATTTCTTTTCCGTTTCACCCTGGTCGTTGCCTGGGCATGTAAAGGGTCATCGGGCCAGTAATGCTTTGGATACCGGCCCTTGAGTTCTTTTTTTACCTCGTGGTAACTGTTTTCCCAGAAGCCTTTCAGATCATCGGTGATCTGCATCGGCCGCCGGGCCGGGGAGAGCAGGTGCAGCAGCACCCGTACCCGGCCCCGGCAGATGGTCGGGGTGGTCTCCAGGCCAAACATTTCCTGCAGGCGGACCGCCAGGATCGGCGGCCCATCCTCCTGATAGCGCAACGCTACCCTGGAGCCGCTCGGCACCCGCAGGTGGGTCGGTGTTTCCCGCTTTAGTTGCTGCTGTTGCCGCCAATCAAGCCGGGCAAGGAAAATTTCCTCAAGGTTTAACCGTTGCAGGCCGGCCATGGATTTTATGCCGGCGAGATATGGTGCCAGCCATTCTTCCAGGGTGGCCAGCAGGGCCTTGTCCGAGAAATCCGGCCAGGATTCTTGCTGTTCAAATTTTGCCAGTAACCTGATTCTCCGGACCAGGTTTACCGCCCGTTTGTTCATGGGCAGGGCAGTTAATCCTTCCTGTTTGATAGCCGTCAGCATGGCCTCCTGGACAAGCAGCGGGTCCGGCCTGGTAAGGGGCCTGCGGGAGATCTCCATTTTTCCGATCCGGGTGATAACGCTGCCGCGAACCGCCCGGCAATCAGGATCAAAGGCCACTGTTTCCTCCGGGACAATGCGGTGCCCATGCAGGGTCTGCAGCTCTTCTTTGCTTAGAGAAGCCGCAAGGTAAATACGTCCCTCGGCCCGGCGGCCGTCCATGGCTGCAATGGTCAGAAAAGGTGTGGACTGCAACCGGTCATGGGCGGGCAGGACAGCGCCCCGGCCGGTGGTCAGCTTGTAGCTGAGGCGGGAACCGGGACGGAGGGCGGCGATTCGGTCCGGATAGGCCAGGGAAAGCAGGGCGCCTGCGGAAAGGGGTTCGCTGTTTATGCCTGACCGGCGGGGAAGCAGGCGTGCCAGTTGCTGCCGGACACGCTCCACCTGGCGGCAGGCGGCAAGATCAATGCTCGTCATTCTGCTGCCATGGCGCCGGAAACGGGCAAGGGCGTGCAGCCGCTCCTCCAGGTCGACCGGGATGTCCCTGCCCCGCAGGATGTCACGTTCGGCAACCAGGGCCGCGATATCGCAGGCAAGGGCGCGGTTGTCTTCACCTTCCGCCGCAAGCAGCATGTGGGAGAGCCGGGGATGGATGGGCAGGGCGGCCATGGCCCTGCCCGCTTTTGTGATATGGCCTTTGCTGTCGATGGCTGCCAGGTCCATGAGCAGTTGTTTTGCCTGTTGCAGGGGAATCTCCTTTGGGGGATCGAGCCAGCGCAGCCGGGCGGGATCGTTCTCCCCCCAGAGCGCCAGCTCAAGGACCAGCGGCGCCAGGTCGGCCTGGAGGATTTCCGGCCGGTCAAAGGGTTGCAAGCCCTGCTCCACACCCCTGTGCCAGAGACGATAACAGACTCCCGGCCCCAGGCGGCCGGCGCGGCCGCTGCGCTGCCTGGCCGAGGCCTTGGCAATACGCACGGTTTCAAGCCTGGTCAGTCCGCTGGCCGCATCAAAACGGGGCGCCCGTTTCCAGCCGCAGTCAACCACCGTGCTGATCCCTTCAATGGTCAGGCTGGTCTCGGCAATGGTGGTACTGAGGATGACCCGCCGTCTGTTGTCCGGGTCCGGCCGTACGGCCCTAGCCTGGTCCCGGAGTTTCATCCCGCCATGCAGGGGTTGAACGAGGATATTGCCATCCCCCCGTGGCCTCAGCAGGTCCATGACCCGGTTGATTTCACCCCTGCCGGGCAGAAAAACCAGCATATCACCATGTTCTTCAGCCAGGGCATACCGTATGCCGCGGGCGGTCATGCGGGCAATATGGTCGGGCCGGGGAGAATCAAGTTCCGGCGGCGGGGACAGGTACCGGTTTTCCACGGGAAAGCTTCTGCCCTGGCCGGTGATGATCGGGGCCTTGGCCAGCAGGTCGGCAAGGGATTCTTCGGCAAGAGTCGCCGACATGACAAGCAGGCGTAAATCCCCTCGCAACTCCTGCTGTACCTCCCGGCACAGGGCAAGGGCAAGATCCCCCTCCAGGCTGCGCTCATGGAATTCGTCAAAGATGACCAGGCCGACATCATCAAGCTCCGGGTCCTCCTGCAACCGCCGGATAAAAAGGCCTTCGGTGATGACCTCAATCCTCGTTGCTGC
>WFZC01000330.1 GCA_015489765.1 Desulfobulbaceae bacterium | reverse complement strand
GATGGCAACCGCCCCCATGGCTTCGATATGTTTTTTATTGGCATCGGCTTGTTTCTGGTTTGCCGCCAGCAGGCTCTGGTGCACTTCAACAACCTTGGCCCCGGTATGGCCGGCAGTATGGCAGCCACAGGTATCACACATGATTTTCCCTCCTGTTTCCCCCAATATGCGGGGGATATCGAAAAAAACTATTCCATTTCCACCCGCATCAAAACGAGATCAGACCCTTCCACCTCTTCTATGGTCAAAACCGCCTCCCTGGTGAGCGGCAGGTCCATCTTGACGGCGTCAAAACCAAAGACAAAAGAGTCGATCACAATGCCCGATGCCCGGCCGATATTAACCCGCACCAGGAGAATTTTTTCCGCCCCATGGGTTACGGCCAACTCCTGCAACTGCTCAAGCAGGGCCTGGGCAAGTGAGAGTTCATGCATACAGACCACCAACCAGGTGTATAGCCACCATCGTGGCCAGTGTATGTCTTATGGAAAATCGTATGGCAAACATTCTTCCTTCTCCCCGGCATTACCCTTTCAATGGACATATGTCAATATGCTATTGGGGCCCCTCTCAAGATGACTGAAATCATACCTGCAATCCAGGCGGACAAAGTCGTGGTTCTTTTTGACGGAAACAAAATCCAGGGTTATGGTGAAAGCCAGCGGATATGTTTTTCAATCAGGTAGCTTGTTTCCCAATCCACGGTATGCACAGTACTACCACATGACACCAGGCCCTGGCAAACAACAGATCACCGTTCAGGTAGGCGGTGTTGTCCAGGGAGTGGGTTTTCGTCCCTTTGTCTACTCCCTTGCCCAAAAACTCAGCCTTGCCGGACAGGTGGCCAATACCGGCAGGGGAGTGGAGCTTCTCCTGTCCGGCCCGAAAGAGGCCGTTGACCGTTTTCTCCATACCCTGAAGACCTCACCACCGCCGCTGGCCCGCATCACCAACATCGATATCTCTCCGTACCGGGGACCGGAGCCCGGACCCGGATTTATCATTTGCGCAAGCAGAAATACAGGCAGGGCCGCAACCCTTATCTCCCCGGACATTGCCACCTGCGACGATTGTCTGGCCGATATTTTTTCTCCCGGCAACCGGCGTTTTCGCTACCCCTTCACCAACTGCACCAACTGCGGGCCGAGGCTGACCATCATCCGAAAAATTCCCTATGACCGGCCCAACACTGCCATGGCCTCCTTTCCTCTGTGTCCCGCCTGCCGCAGGGAATATGAAGATCCAGGGGACCGGCGTTTCCATGCCCAGCCCAATGGTTGCCCAAGCTGCGGTCCAAAAATTAGCCTGCATGACAACAAGGGACGGTTATTGACCGAAGACAGCGAGCAATGCCTGTCAAACTGTGCAACTACGCTGCAAGAGGGCCGCATCGCGGCCATCAAGGGGTTGGGAGGATTTCACCTGGTTGTGGACGCCTTTTCCGATGAGGCAGTATTACGGCTGCGCAGGAAAAAACAACGGTACGCAAAACCCCTGGCTGTCATGGCAAAGGATGTGGCAACGGCTGCGACCTTCTGCCGCCTGGGTAAAATGGAAAGGGAAATTCTTGCATCCCGGAAGCGGCCCATTGTCCTGGCCCCGGCAATCCCGGACATCCTGAGCCGCCATCTGGCACCGGGCCTGGATGAAATCGGCGTCATGCTGCCTTACACCCCTTTGCATCACCTGCTCTTTGCCCAGCCGCAATGCCCGGAGGTGCTGGTCATGACCTCGGGCAACCTCAGCAATGAGCCGATCTGTACAACCAATGAGGATGCATTGGCCAGGCTTGGCGCCATTGCCGATCTTTTCCTCTTCCACAACCGGGACATCGTCACCAGGGTCGATGATTCGGTGGTCCGCAGTCACAGGACAACCTTACAGATCCTGCGCCGGTCACGGGGATATACACCGGATCCCGTCACTGTCCCCTGGCTGCCCGGTTCCATTCTTGCCTGCGGCGCGGAACTGAAAAACACCTTTTGCCTGACCCGGCCGGTCCAGGCCTTTCTCAGCCAGCATATCGGCGATCTCAAGGGCCCGGACAATCTCGTCTTTTACCAGGAGTCGATCCGCTACCTGCAGGATGTGCTGCAGGTCAGCCCCGAGATTGTTGCCTGCGATCTTCATCCCGATTATCTCAGCACCCGGTATGCCGCCGCACTTGACCTGCCCTGTATCCCGGTGCAGCACCATCATGCCCATGCCGGTGCTGTCATGGCCGAACACAGCCTCGATAATGGGCTGGCTGTTGTCTTTGACGGGGCGGGTCTGGGCAGTGACGGCACCACCTGGGGCGGGGAATTTCTCTTTATTGAAGGAAAAAAATGGGCAAGACTCGCCCACCTCGACAATTTTT
>WFZC01000329.1 GCA_015489765.1 Desulfobulbaceae bacterium | reverse complement strand
CCTTAAATATGGACCGGGAAATATCGAGGCCTTCAAACTTGGTGCCGAACGAGGTTCCCCTGGTATGGAGGGTATAACGGTTAAAGGTCTTTGGCGTCGCCGACTCTATGGTATCTACCTTGTCCCTGATCCCGGGAATATAGCGCTCAAGATCGACAAAACACCGTTCCACCATGGCCTTCTTTTCCCTGGCATAGGTCTCCTTGTCCAGCCCGGCCCAGTCTTCAAAATTGGCGTTCATTGAGGCGACCACCGTATAATCGGGACGATCAGGCCTGGTTTTGGGATAATAGACGGAAAAGGTCCGGCTCCTGGTGTCCATTTTCCGCATCTCTTCCGAAGAAAACTCTTTTGCGGTCGAGGTAAACAGCAGATCACCGACATCATCAAAGCTCTCTCCCCGTCGAATACCGAAATAGACCTGGCAACTGGAATTATTGACCTGTACCCGGTCAAAACGGGAGAGAAAATCATCGGAAAAAACATCCCGCCCTGCCAGGTTATCAATGGTATTGGTAATGCCGGAATTGGACACCACCGCCGGAGCCTCAATCATGCGGCCCCGCACCTCCACGCCCCGCACCCTGCCGTTATCAACCACGATCCGATCAACTTTTGCGCCGGTGCAGATGGTGACCCCGTTTTTCTGCAGCTCATCGGCCATCATGCCGATCAGCCGGTCGGTCCCGCCCTCGAAGGTATACACCCCCCGGTTCATAAAGTTGGAAAAGACAATTCCGTAAGTGATGGCCGGTTCATCAAGGGTCGAGCCGTTGGCATAGGTGATCGGCTCCATGAGCAACCGGTGCACGTCACTGCGGCCCGGAAAAAAACGATCAAACAGCTCGCGGGTGGTCATGGACCGGTCATCATAAAAATTCATCCCGTCCACGGTACGAAAGAATTCCGTGACCACCGAAGGTTTAATCAAAAACTTTTCCTCAAGAAGGCGAATAAAATCGTCCTTGGAAAATGTAGTAGAGAGAGAAAACTGCGGATTGTCAAAGACGATATTTTTCAACTGGACGATGGAATCACGGATCTCTTTTGACCAGTATTTCTTACAGGTCTTGACCATTCCATAGGGAAACCCATGCAGAGAAACGTCAAAGATGTGGCCGCCCCGTTTAAACCAGGTGGCCAGTCCGCCGAGCTGAATATGATGCTCCAGGAGCAGCACCGAGTGTCCGGCCCTGGCAAGCCGGTTGGCACAGGTCAGGCCGCCGAGCCCGGAACCGATAACAATGGTGTCGTATTTGTTTTGAATGTTGGTAAAAGGAGTAAACGTCATAAGTATGCCGCCGCCATCTATGGACAAAGCAACTATAATATAATGGTTAAAAATTTATTTGACCACGATCTCTACAGGCGTATAGAAAAAATTTATTGACAAAAAAGCTGGTTTAAATCGGTGTCGGTTCTGAAGCTGTTTAATGTCCACCTGTCCTTTGGACGATAAAAATAAAAACCCCACCGTATTATGGATTTTTCGAATTTTTGAATATAGACTACCCTCATCAGGGATTTGCCCACCTCCGTAATCTTGATAAATTCAGAACCGATGGATTTGCCGAATTTCTTTGTAATCACCGGTGCCTGGGTTGCCAATTGATCCTTCATCACATCAAACTCGGCATCAGGAATTATCATGTAAGGCTTCATCATCATAAGGGCCTCAGTAGTTTTCCCCTGACCAACCGTGTCCATCACCCTGGCGGCGAACTCTTTAACGGCATTTTTGTTCACCAGAGTATTGGCCCGCACCGGGGATATGACCAGGACAACCAGCAGAAAAGAAAAAAAGCAAATCGTTGTTTTCATACTCTCCTCGAGCAAGAGTTATAAGTTAACACATTTCGATACGCCATTATCACCTGCAGGAAATACGCCTAACGGAGCAGGTGCTGATTAACTATCGTCACCCCGCTGAGCATGGAACCGACAATGCCGAGGAAACCCTGGTCGGTTCCGGCGATGAACAGGTTCTGCATGGGGGTGCGGCCATCTTTTATCTTTACAGGGCTGCCATAGACCGCCCCCTGGTCTTTGCCGGTAAAACGCTCGATGGTCAGCGGCGTAAAACTATCCTGATATACAATGTCTTGTCCATAATTCCCAACAATTTTCCCGACCATCTGCCTGGACTCCTGTGCGCAACGCTCTTTTGCCGCCCCATAGCCGGCAGGGTCCAATTGCTGCCAATGGTGGTAGTCGGCTGCATGGGTCACCCGAATCTGGCTGGTATCCGTTGGTTCAATCCCCTGAAAGTTATCGGGAAAACAGATAACGCCCCAGGAAGAGTCAATCAGCGCATTCGGCTGCCGGTAGTTCCAATCTTCGCTTAGACTGTAAAAAATAATGGTCTTGCCCCGGCTTAATTCACGGCATTTTTTTGCCGGCAGCAGGGAAATGGTCTCCATAAAGC
>WFZC01000328.1 GCA_015489765.1 Desulfobulbaceae bacterium | reverse complement strand
GGTGCCATATGGGCTATTCTCTTCGTTTTTGGCTATGTCAAAGAGCAAATCAAGGCGGTTTTGCAAATGATCTTCGCGATAACAGTTGCCCCGTTGGCCACCTTCGAAAATCGACCTCGCTGTCAATTTTAACTTTTTACGAGTCCATCAAAATTAAGCTGATAGGACGGACCGCTCCGCGGCCCGTTCTATCGGTCGCGTTCGAGCCGACTCCGCTTCTCAGCATGAAAACGCTGGCGCGTTTTCATCCTTGCGATGCTCGCGGCTCAACAGCGACCTTTAGGTGTTTTTTGAGTGACGGTCACCTCAATTCAGACAGAAATTTGAGGTCAAAGTAAAGCATATCACCACTGAGGTACACAATTTACGGATGAGCCTGAAGTCGCTTACAAATAACCTGTTACTGATCAAACAGAAATCTATCGCTGACCTGATTTCCGAAGCCCGACAGGGCTATATCGGCATTCTTTGGTGGGTTGCCGAGCCGGTTCTCTATATGTCCGTATTCTATTTGATTTTTGTTGTTCTGCTCCACCGGGGCGGTAAGGATAATGTCGCCTTTTTGCTTACAGGAATGGTGGTGTGGAAATGGTTCGCTTCCTCCATTATTCAATGCGCGGGCTGCATTTCCTTAAATATCGGCCTGATACGACAGGTCTATGTGCCCAAGATCATTTTTCCAGGCACAGTACTCTTGACCAGCACCATCAAGTTTTTGATAGTTTTCCTCTTGCTGGTCGGTTTTCTTATGCTTACCGGTAAATCTCCGCATGTTACCTGGCTGTCACTCCCTCTGCTGATTTTCGTTCAGATGCTACTGATGCTTGCCCTTGGCAGCTTTTTGGCCGCAATCGTCCCTTTTTTTCCTGACTTGAAATTAATCGTCGACAATAGCATGATTCTGCTCTTTTTTCTATCCGGAGTATTTTTTGACGTTAGTTCGGCCCCGGCAAGGCTCAAGGCCTGGCTCTCTTTGAATCCCATGGCCTGGATCATCTTGTCCTACCGTCAGGTATTGCTTAACGCATCCTGGCCAGACTGGTTCTTCATCGCTACTGTCTGTACTCTCTCGCTGATGCTGCTGATTCTGGACTGTATGCTTCTGCGGCGATATGATCGTGTCTACGCGAAAATGGTCTGATGGCTTCACACAAAGAAATAGAAAAAAGGCTGGCTCTCCGCCTGCGAAATGTCGCTGTGGCCTATGAACGCCGTTTTGGTTTTTTTCGCAGACAGAAGTATTGGGCACTGAAAGATGTATCTTTTGATCTCTACCATGGCGAGACTCTGGGAGTGATCGGGCGTAATGGAGTTGGCAAGAGCACGCTGCTTAGTCTGCTGGCCGGCATCATTGCACCAGACAAAGGTGAGATAAAAAATTATGGAGTGACAGCCTCTCTCCTTACCCTACAGGTTGGTTTTGTTAAGCATCTGACCGGTCGGGAAAACGCTGTGCTGAGCGGCATGTTGCTGGGCATGACGAAAAGAGAGGTCCTGGAACGTATGGATGCCATTCGTGAGTATGCTGATATCGGTGAGTTCTTTGATCATCCGGTCAGGGAGTATTCAACCGGGATGCGAGCCAGACTTGGATTTTCAGTAGCCATTCATGTTAACCCGGATGTCATTTTGCTTGATGAAGTGCTTGGAGTCGGTGATTCAGATTTTTCTGAAAAATCGACCAAGTCTCTCAAGAATCTTATCTGTTCGCAAAAATCTGTCATTATCGTTTCGCATCAGCCTGCAATGCTCAAGGAGCTGTGTGATCGTATTGTCTGGATCGAAAAAGGAGTCGTCCAGGGAATTGGTGACGTCAAGAGCGTGTTGAACGCGTACCTCCAGTCTCTCAAACCAGTTGTCACAGCCACTTCGGGCAGTCAGTAGTAATATGTCATCAACACTTTTTGCAGGCAGGACGGCCGTTATCGTTGTCGGGATGCACCGCTCCGGCACAAGCGCACTCACCTGTGGACTGAAAGCCCTTGGTGTGGACTTGGGGGAAAACCTGGCCGGACCTGCCGAGGACAACCCGAAAGGGTTCTGGGAGGATCTGACCATACAGGCCCTTAACCGGAAGATCTTTCGAGAGATCGGTCATCGTTGGGATAGTGTGCAGCCTGTAGAGGCGGAACTCCTGCAGGATGAATCCCTGGACTCCCTGCGAATAGAAGCTAAAAATATCATCCAGGAGCATTTTGGCGGAAAATCCCTGTGGGGTGTGAAAGATCCGCGTATTTCCCGTCTGCTTCCCTTCTGGATCCCGGTTCTTCGCGAACAGGACATCGAGCCTCACCTGGTTTTCGCCCTCAGAAACCCGATCAGTATTGCCCGTTCCCTGGCAGCCAGGAACAGCTTCATGGAGGAAAAATCCGTCCTTCTCTGTCTTGGTCACTGGTTCGACATTCTCCAGTCCCGGGATATGAACTCCTTGGTGATTGTCGATTATGACAGGTTGTTGGATTCGCCACAGCAATGCCTAACCGGTATTGCAGACCATCTCGGGATCAGGTTTTCTTCAGGTCTTTGCCAGGAACTTGACGGGTTTTCGAAAGAATTTCTGAGCAGATCGCTTCGCCACTCACAGGCCTCTGAAAAAGACAACCAGCTCTGGAGGGACAGGGGCGGATGTTTCGGGCTGGCCATGGATCTCTATTCCCGCTTGCTGGAGTTTTCCATCGGGTCAAAAGATGAAAGCAAACTGGACTGGGCACCCCTTTATAAGGAGTTTCAGAACTATTATTCTCTGCTGTCCTATATAGATATTCTTGACAGAACAATACACGAGCGGGAGACCGAACTCCGCGAGTTATCTCAAGTCCACCACCCCAACCAACAGGAGGATAATCGCCAGGAACTGAAAGCAGTGCGTCAGCAGCTTGAACAAAAGGAGCAACAGGTGGAGAGCCTCTCCCGGGCAATAGAAGAGCTTCAGCACCACTACAACTCGCTCCTTTCTTACCAGTCAGGCCTCAAGGACATGCTGGACCGGGAAAGGTATACGGTCCTCAAACCGGTGGCCCGCCGCCTGTACCGTTCCGGCGCCGGTGTTCTCCAGCGCATGCCCCCTGGGATCCAGAGAAATATTCGGCGAATCAAGCAGAGGGTTCTGCCGGGGACGCTCGCCCTGCAGGTGCCTCCTTGGCCAGGGCCAGGAACCACCGCTGTCGCCGCTGGAAGTTTTGACTGTTCACTCCAGGTGGTCTGTGACAGTGATGGCCTTGATGTGGTGGTTTTTCCAGTCATCGACTACCATTTCAGAGTCCAGAGACCCCAGCACCTTGCCAGGGGGCTGGCCGACATGGGCCACCGGGTTTTCTACCTGTCCACAACCTTTGGCGACGGTAAGCCGGGGGCAACATTGCTGGAGCAGGTCGGTGAGCGGATCTATCTCTGTCAGCTGACCATTCCCGCGCCCCATCCCGTAATCTATGAACAGGTCCCCAATGAGGACCAGAAAGGTTGTCTCCTGGATGCAATGAACTGTCTAATGTGGAGTGTGGGCCTAGGCCAGATTGTGGCCTTGGTCGATCATCCTTTCTGGCGCCCCGTGGCCATGGCCTTGCCTGATGCCGTGCTTGTCTATGACTGTATGGATGATCACGGAGGTTTTTCAAACAACTCCGAGGAAATACTCCAGGCGGAAAAGCAGTTGCTCCGGGAGGCTGACCTGGTCGTCACCACTTCGGCGCCGCTCTCGGAAAAAATAAGCCGGATCCGGGAAAACATTCTGATTCGTAATGCAGCGGATTCGTTATGGTTCTCCGAGCCGGCACCGGCCCTGCTCTATAACTCTCATCATCCTGTTGTCGGCTATTTCGGGGCAATTTCCGAATGGTTCGACATGGAACTGGTGATTCGGGCTGCCAGGGCCTGTCCAGAGTTTGATTTCGTTCTCGTCGGCAGCGTGTTCATGTGCAATACCCGGGAAGCAGAGGAGATAGAAAATATCCATTTTATCGGCGAGGTCCCCTATACTTCCCTGAAAGGCTATCTCTACGCCTTTGATGTGTGCATGATTCCTTTTAAGCTGATCGAGCTGATCCAGTGCACCAACCCGGTCAAGCTCTATGAATATCTTGCCGCCGGCAAGCCGGTGGTAGCCACCGACATGCCGGAATTGAGGCTAGTTCGGGAACACGTGTATCTGTCAAAGGATCCGGATGATTTTATAGCAAATATCAGAAAAGCAATGGATTCCGGGAACGATCGGGACGCCATTGAGGCCCGGAGAAAGTTCGCCCTGGAAAACCAGTGGACAAACCGCGTGGAGGCCCTGGAAAGGGCCATCGCCAACCAGTACCCGAAAGTGAGTGTCGTTGTCCTAACCTACAACAACCTCGACTACACCCGCGCCTGCCTGTACAGCCTGGAAAAACAGACCCGTTATCCGGACTGGGAACTGATCATCGTCGACAATGCCTCTACGGATGGAACCCCTGAGTTTCTGGCCGATTACGAGAAAGAAAATTCTCATGTCCACTTGGTTCTCAACAAAGAGAACCTCGGCTTTGCCGCCGGTAACAACGTCGGGATGCGGCAGGCGACCGGCGAGTATATTATTCTTCTCAATAATGACACCTACGTAACAAAAGGCTGGATGCGGGATCTGGTCCGTCATTTCCAGCAGGATCCCGACCTGGGCGTGGTTGGACCGGTCACCAACAATATAGGCAATGAGGCGCGGGTAGATATACAGTACGCCGACATGGAAGAGATGGCCCAGGCAGCACGAGAATATACTTGCCGTCATGCACGTCAGCGTCTCTACGTGGATACGGTCGCCTTTTTCTGTGCCACAATAAGCCGTGATGTAATCGATGCCATAGGGTTTCTTGATGAAGATTTCGGCCGAGGGTTTTTCGAGGACGATGATTACTGCCTCCGGGCCAGGAAGGCTGGCTTCAAGGTGGCCATTGCCGATGATGTGTTTGTCCATCATCATCTCTCGGCCTCTTTCAACAATGTCAAGGAGCAGGAGCGAAAATTGCTGTTTGAGAAAAACAAAGCTGTTTTCGAGAAAAAATGGGGAAAATGGAAGCCCCATACTTATCGTCAGCGATAGAATTTTTTGCCTGGTATTCGATGATGGACTCGTAAAAAGTCTTTCTTAATGTCCCTTTCGGGGAATGGGAGAAAATCCCTCGCCTTCAGGCGAAGACTTTAGTAGGGTTGCGGTATTATGAAACATTATCGTAAGGGCTCCCATTCCGTCTATGATTTAAAGATCCATTTGGTTTGGATCACCAAGTACCGCAAACCGGTCCTCTTTGGAGACGTGGCCGTCTGCGTCAGGGATCTGAT
>WFZC01000327.1 GCA_015489765.1 Desulfobulbaceae bacterium | reverse complement strand
GTCTGTTCAGCCTGCTGTTTATGGCCCTTGTTTTCGGCCTGACCAGGTTCCTTGACCGGATCAGGGTTCCCACCTGGCTGGCCCCGGCCGTCGGCGGCCTGGTGGTGGGCGCTATCGGCCTGGGCAAACCAGAGGCCCTGGGGGTGGGCTATGCCACCATCAACCATATCCTGCATGGGCATGTCCTTTTCGGCACCGCCCTCATCCTGCTGCTGGCAAAACTCGTTACCACCGGTTCTTGCGTGGGTTCCGGCATGAGCGGCGGTATCTTTGCGCCTTCCCTGTTTCTTGGCGCGGCCCTGGGGTCGGCCATCGGCTCGCTGGCCCAGGTCCTCTGGCCGGACACGCCCCTTTCTCCGGCCCATTACGCCCTGGTGGGCATGGGGGCGGTAGTTGCCGGCACCACCCTGGCGCCGATGACAGCTATCCTCACCATCTTTGAACTGACCTATAACTATGAAATTGTTCTCCCCCTGATGACCGCCTGTATTCCGGCCATCATTGTTGTCCGGTTGTTGCACGGCTATTCCATCTACGAGACCAAGCTCCTTGCCCAGGGCATCCGTATTGTCCGGGGCCATGATGTCAACCGGTTACGCAAGATGAAGGTCCGGGACTTCATCTGCCGTGACCTTGAGGTTCTCCGCACCTGGACACCGTTTCATGACCTGGTGAAGCAGGTGCTGAAAAGCCCCTTTCCTCATTTTGTGGTTCTTGACGAACATGACCACCTGGCCGGGGTCCTCACCCTGCGCGATATTCGCGCCCAGTTGGCGGACCCGGCCTATGACGGAGAAAAGGTCGTCGCCGCTGATCTGATGCACAGGGACGTGGTAACAGTGGCCGAAAATCAAAACCTGGAAGAGGCCTTTCATCTCTTTTCCAGCCGCAATTTTTCTTTTTTGCCCGTGGTTGCTGTCAATGATCCACTTCACGTGGTCGGCTGCCTGAAAAAGGATGATCTGATCACCGCCTATAATCAAAATGTACTCAAAGAACAGGTGCCGGCATCGGCCCGGTGGATCTGCTCCATCGACAATGGACCGGGGCAGGCGTGCAATCCTGATAACTCAACACCACCACGGAAAAAATGACGACGACAAGAGATACATTGGCCCGTCTCATCATGGAGCGCGCCTATAAAAAAAACAGTCACTTTAAAACTCCGACCAAAATTGTTCCGACCTATTTTGATTTTTTTGAAATATCTCTGAAACACCGGGGGGTTGAGCTGGCCGGAGAACTTCTGCATCAGGAGATACAGGACCTTGATATCTGCGCACTCGGCGGCCCCGGCAAGGCCATTGTCCCGGTGCTATGCCGGGCCGCTTTCCTGCAGAAAATAGGGGTATTTTTTATCCGCGACTCACGCAAAAAGGTCGGCGGCCTGGACGAACCGAAATGGCTGGAATCGAGAATAAAGGCGGGTGACAGGGTTGCCCTGGCCGCCGATGTTGTTTCTTCCGGTTCCATGGTGGTCAGGGCCATCGAAGAGGTCATGCAGTTCGGGGCCGTGGTGGTGAAAATCGTTATCCTCATTGACAGCATGGAAGATGGTGGTATTAAACGGATAGAGCAGTTTTTACAGACCAACATGCTTGACATACCGGTAAGGGTTATCTTTACCCGCAAGCAGCTCATTCAACTGGAGATGTGAAATGGCCGAGGCAATGGAATTTATTTATCAGGACCCCTTTCCCCTTGATCACGATGCAACAGAGTACCGGTTCATCGAGGGTTCTGAGCACTATGTTACGATGGGGAAATTCCGGGACCGAGAAATCCTGGTTGTCCGGCCGGAAGCATTACGAGAAATAGCCCGCCTGTCCATGCACGAGGTAAACTATTTCCTGCGGCGGCAACACAACAAATCCCTGGCCGCAATTCTTGACGATCCCCTGGCATCTGCCAATGACCGCGAGGTGGCCCTGGCCATGCTCAGGAATGCGGAAATAGCCGCCAAAGAGATACTGCCCATCTGTCAGGACACGGGAACGGCCATTGTGATGGCCAAAAAAGGGCAGCAGGTCTGGACCGGCTGCAATGATGCCGAAGAGTTATCCGCCGGTATATTTGCCACCTATACCGGCGAGTACCTGCGCTATTCCCAGAACGCACCGCTGACCATGTATGAGGAGGTCAACACCGGCACCAACCTGCCCGCCCAGATAGACATATATGCCGACCAGGGCATGGAGTATCGTTTTCTCTTTGTCGCCAAGGGTGGCGGAAGCGCCAACAAGAGCTACCTGTACCAGGAGACCAAGGCCCTGCTCAATCCCGATGCCCTGAAAGACTATCTTGTTGACAAGATGAAAACCCTGGGCACGGCTGCCTGCCCGCCCTACCACCTGGCCTTTGTTATTGGCGGCACCAGCGCCGAGGCGACCCTGAAGATGGTCAAACTGGTCTCCACCCATTACTATGACGACCTGCCCACCTCCGGCAATAAATATGGCCGCGCCTTTCGGGACATCGAACTTGAACAGGAGCTGCTGGCCGCCTCCCGCGAACTCGGTATCGGCGCCCAGTTCGGGGGCAGATATTTTGCCCATGACGTGCGCGTGGTCCGCCTGCCCCGGCACGGAGCGTCATGCCCCATCGGCATGGGTGTTTCCTGCTCGGCCGACCGCAACCTGAAGGCAAAAATCACCAAAGAGGGCTTCTGGCTTGAACAGCTTGACCATGATCCCGGCCGCCTTATTCCGGAAAAATACCGAAAAAGGGCAAACGACAAGGCCGTGGCCGTTGATCTGAACCAGCCCATGCCCGCAATCCTGGCCAAGCTGAGCAAACATCCGGTCGCCACCCAGGTCCTGCTCACCGGCACCATTATCGTTGGTCGCGACATTGCCCATGCCAGGTGGAAAGAGATGCTGGATGCGGGTAACCCCCTACCCGGCTACCTGCTCGATCATCCGGTCTACTACGCCGGTCCGGCCAAGACCCCTCCCGGCATGCCGTCGGGATCTTTCGGTCCCACCACCGCCGGCCGCATGGATCCTTACGTGCCGCTGTTCCAGAAACTGGGCGGCTCCATGGTCATGATCGCCAAGGGCAACCGCTCCCGGATCGTCACCGATTCCTGCAAACAGTACGGCGGCTTCTACCTCGGCTCCATCGGCGGCCCGGCGGCCCTGCTGGCGGCGGAAAACATCACATCCGTCCAATGCCTTGATTTTGCGGAACTGGGCATGGAAGCGGTATGGAAGATCGAGGTCAGGGACTTTCCGGCCTTTATCCTGGTCGATGACAAGGGTAATGATTTCTTCGAGACTCTGATGTAATACACTTTCAGGAAAAAGAAAAAGGGAGGGGTAATATGCAATTCTCCTGTCTTGGAATAGGTATATCTTTTTAATTCAAAATGGTTAGGCCATATTGAAGAAAAATGCTATCCGCTGTTACAACAGGTAGTTTGTGAATTTGCGCAGTGGCAATAATGAATCTGTCACACGGGTCTGCATGAATCGCGGGCAAGGTTGTGGATTGCAAACAGATGGCCAGATCAAGAGGAAGAAGATGTAAATCATGGTGCGTGATTATTTCCTCAAACCACTCAACAGGACCGACAGGTAAGGTAAGTTTTCCTTTTCGTACTTTTATGCCGATTTCAAAACCGCTGATAGCAGAAACATATACCACGGGTACATCATTGATTTGTTTGCAGGTTGCAGCGGAAAGCTGTCCGCCGCCCTGTGCAAGCCATAAAAGCGCGCAGGTGTCGAGCAGCATCAGATTGTTTCCCCTGACCATTCATCTTCGGTAAGAGTTTCCGTGGGATCGTAATGGATTTTGATTTTTCCCATAACAGGGTGGGCAAGAAGGCGATTTTTTTTGCGTTTATGAGGGCGGAGATCCGCAATGGGCTTTCCGTTACGGCAAATTATAACTTCTTCACCGGATTGTTCTATTTTTGCCAATAATGCCGACAGGTTTGTTTTTGCTTCGTGGGTATTGACAACCAGCATCTCAACTCCTCCCTGTATGGTATTTTCATGCAGTTAGTTTACCAGACTAAGGTGCTTGCGTAAAGGAAAACTGCTTGCAACTAAAAAGAAAAAGGAGAAAAAGAGAACACCTCTTATGACTGCTGCAATTCGATCCAGACTGCCTGTTGTTCGAGTCTTTTTGCTTCCCTATCTGGTGGTGTTGCTGTTGTTTGTCACCGTTACCGGAGCGGGATCGGCCTGGCTTTATTATCAGGCAAGGCGGGCGCAGTCCGAACTCCTGATCCATGGCCTGCTCCAGAGCGTAAACCCGGTCCTTGAACGTCTCTCCCGTTCCGATCTTTCAGCCGAAATCAACACCAAATCCTCCTGGCTGGGGAATGAACTGGACAATGTTTTTGGCAAAATTCCCGAGCTTGAGCATGTGAATGTGGAAACATCAGGCGGCGGCTTTCATAAACACCATGGCGCCGGCAACCGCATCATAACCCAAAAAACAACAACGCCACAAAACCGGCAGGGGCGGGATCTCCGCAGTTCCACCGCTTCCCGGCGGCTCTATTCGGAATCCATGCCCCTGTTACAGATCGAGTTCATCGCCAAAGATAACACAAACTCCCCGGTCCACATCATCTTCGGCTTTAACCGTGCCACCCTGCGGGATGCCGTTGCCAGGGCCATGGCCACCCTGCGCCGGGCCATTGTACTCTTTTTTGTCCTTGGCCTGAGCTGTCTGCTGATTGCCCTTGGCATAACCATCTGGGCGGCGAAAAAAACGCGCTGGCTGGAAGCGCGGATGCAGAAACTTTACCAAAGGGCAAAAATCGCCGAACTCATGTCCGGCCTGGTCCATGACCTGCGCAACCCCCTGGCCAGTTTCAGGGCCAATCTCTCCTCCTTGCGAATCCTGCCGGAAGAACGGGACGAAATCATAAAGGAAATGGACCAGGATCTGGTACGGCTGGATGATAAACTGACTTCCATGCTCAACCTGACAAAACAGCGTGACGAACAGGTCGCCAGGGTGGATGCTGAGCAGCTGCTGCAGGAGATCGATCGGTTGAGCGCCCCGATTTTATTGAAAAACAACCTGGAACTGCACTGCAGGGCAGCGGTCCAGGGGCCCATCCTGGTCATGGAGAATGCCATCCGGGACGCCCTGCTCAACCTGGTCATCAATGCAGCGGAAAGCGGACAACAGGAAGGGGTGATAGACTGCGAAATCCGGACCGAGCCCGGCAAGGTAGTAATTACGGTTCGGGACCGGGGCCATGGGCTCCCAAAAGAAGCTGATATATTTGCCCCCTTTGTCACCACCAAGGACCAGGGACACGGCCTGGGGTTGGCCATCTGCCGCCGGACCGTTCTGGCCCATGGCGGCTCCATTCAGGCGACCGACAGAAATGGCGGCGGCACGGTTTTCACCATTATCATGCCCCAGCCTCCAAATATGGAACCAGGAGTATAACCATGCCGGACAACCTCCCTGACCTTGACGGAATTCATATCCTGGTCCTTGACGATGACCCGGCAATTCAGCGCAGCCTGGCCCGGGCATTGCGGGGCATGGGCGGTGAGGTGGTCACCGCCGGCGGCCTGCGGGAGGCCGGCCTGCTGCTCGAATCCGCTCCCGTTGATGTGGTCCTGGCCGATCTCAAGCTGAAAACGGGCACCGGTCTTGATCTTCTGCCCGAGTTCCAAAAACGGTATCCCGAGGGTCTGTTCTATCTCATCACCGGCCATGGATCCGTGGACAGTGCGGTCAGTGCCATAAAACACGGGGTCCGTGACTATCTGCAAAAGCCGGTTGATCCAATCGTCCTGGCGCGAAGGCTGCAGCGCGATGTCGCCGCCCGGGCCCCTTCCTGCCTGGAAAACAAACTCTATCCCTACCTGCTCTTCCAGGATCCGGTCATGGGTGAGGCCCTGGCCGATATCCCCAGATTCGCGGCCCTGGACGAACCGGTCCTTATTGGCGGTGAAACCGGGACAGGCAAGGAACTGGCGGCCATGGCAATCCATCGGATAAGCCCGAGAAGTGCAGGCCCCTTTGTGGCGGTCAACTGTGGCGCCATTCCTGAATCCATGCTGGAAAGTGAGCTCTTTGGCCATGAACGCGGCGCCTTTACCGGCGCCACCGGCCTCCATCGCGGCCGTTTTGAGCAGGCCTCCGGCGGCACTCTGTTTCTGGACGAGATCGGTGAAATGCCGCTCCAGTTTCAGGTTCGTCTGCTGCGGGTGCTGGAAGAGCGGACAATCCAACGCATCGGTGGCGAGAAACCCCTGCCAGTTGATGTCCGCATTGTGGCCGCCACCCACCGTGATCTGCATGAGGATGTGAAAGCCGGACTCTTTCGCCGGGACCTTTTCTACCGGCTGGATGTTCTCCAGGTGCAGCTGCCGCCCCTGCGTCAGCGGAAACAGGACATTATCCTGCTGGCCAACCATTTCCTCCGGCGCACCCTGGAAGAAATGGGTCGGCAGAGCCAGCCGCCTCTCTTTACCAGCCAGGCCCAATCCCTGCTGTCAGCCTATTCCTGGCCCGGCAATATCCGTGA
>WFZC01000326.1 GCA_015489765.1 Desulfobulbaceae bacterium | reverse complement strand
GTGGAAAAGGATATCCCGCTCAATTACGGCTGCCTGATTCCCATCAGGTTGAACATCCCCGAGGGTTGCCTGCTTGATCCATCTCCTGAGGCGGCCGTAGTCGGCGGCAATGTGTTGACCTCGCAGCGGGTGGTCGATGTGATCCTGAAGGCCTTTGGCGTTGCGGCCGCTTCCCAGGGCTGCATGAACAACTTCACCTTCGGCAATGACCGGTTCGGGTATTATGAAACCATCGGCGGCGGCGCCGGGGCCGGTCCTGGCTGGCATGGTCAGTCCGGGGTCCATACCCACATGACCAATACCCGTATCACCGATCCCGAGATCCTTGAGCGGCGTTATCCCGTGCTGTTGCGTAAATTTTCCATTCGCAGGGGATCAGGCGGCCAAGGCAGGTACAACGGCGGCGACGGCCTGGTCAGGGAGATAGAGTTTCTTGCGCCCCTGCAGGTGGCCATTCTCTCCGAGCGCCGTGTTTTTGCCCCCTATGGCCTTGCCGAAGGAGAACCTGGTAAACGGGGAAAAAATCTTTTTTTCACCGGGGACGGCCGGGTCCTCAACCTGGGTGGAAAAAACGAGATTACAGCCCGTCCGGGTGACCGCATTCGCATCTGCACCCCCGGTGGCGGTGGGTATGGCGAAGCCTGATTTCCTTTCTGGATGGAACAACATTGGATCCCATGAGCGTTCCATAGCGGAGCCAACATGTTTCATGACAGCGCGTCTGTGTGATTGTTGTGGTCGGCCAATCTGATCCGGCCTGCAGCTTTGTCATTATGACAAGGAGAAATGCGACAATGGTTCCGGGTAGCTGTCAATGAGGCTCTGGAATGAAAGGCGTCTGCAGAGGGAGAACAATTCTTATTTCTTTTGTGCCGCCAGATAGAGAAGGGTCTTCTGGAGTTCCTGCAGGGCCACGGGTTTGGTAAGAACATTTTTTATGCCCGCATCTTGCAGAGTCTTTTCGTCAATGTCAACTTTTAAGCCGGAGTTAAGGAGAATGGGCAGCTCCGGCCGTAATCTATGGCTTTGCCTGGCCAGTTCAAGGCCATTCATCCCCGGCATGTCGTAATCGGCACATAACAGGTCGATTTCTGGATTGTTTTTCAACAGTTCAAGGGCCGTGTCCGGGTTGGCTGTGGTCAGGGTGTCGCAACCCAGTAGAGAAAACATGTCTTTGTACATGGCCAACAGCATGGCCTCGTCATCGACAATCAGGACCAGGTTGAAGGTGTGTCCGGTCGGGTTTTGTTGATCAAGAACCGATGCAATTCGCTGCGTGTTCGTGTCCGTGGTCTGGGGCAGATAAAGATGAAATGCGGCCCCGGATCCGGGTTGGTTTTCCAGCTCAATAAAGCCGTCTTGATCTTCAATGATGCAATGAACCGCAGCCAGGCCCATGCCTGTTCCTTCCCCCACCTCTTTGGTTGTGAAAAAAGGATCGTAAATTTTGTCGACAATGCGGGGATCGACCCCGCACCCCTGGTCCCTGAAGACAATATGCAGATAGGATGCGGCCGGCTCGGAAATACGTTGCCGCTGCTCCCGGCCAAGAGTGGTCTCTTCAAGGGTGATGAGCAGTCGTCCGCCCTTTTCTTTCATGGCCTGGGCGGCGTTGGAACCAAGATTCAGGAACACCTGATGCAGGGCCGTGGGATCGGCGAAGATGTTCCGGTTTTCCGAAGAGAGGTCTGTTTCCACCTCGATGTTTGCGGGAACAAAGGCCCGGAGCATGTGAATGGTTTCTTCCAACACCGGTTTGCCCTTGATAATTGCTTTTCGGCTTTCCTGGCTGCGGCTGAAGGCCAGGAGCTGAGCTATCAGGTCTTTGGCCCTCTTGCCTGCCTGCAAAATCTGGGCAAGATCCTCTTCAAGATTCTTGATCTCATTCTGTTGTATCTTGACCAGGCCAAGTTCGGTAAAACCCATGATTGCAGCCAGAATATTGTTGAAATCATGGGCAATACCTCCGGCAAGTGTTCCCAATGCCTCCATTTTTCTTGCCTGAACAAGCTGTTGTTCCATATTTTTTTCTCGGGTTACATCGCGGGCGATATAGATAACGCCGGTAATTTTTCCCTCCTGGTGATAGACGGGGAAAGAGGAGGAAAAAAAGAATTTGTCAAGTTTGGAGGAATGGACTTCGTCACTTAACGGAATACCCTGCTTCAGTGTAAGTTCAGCAAGACAGGCCTTGAATCTTGTCCCTTTACCATGAAGAATATCGGGAAGATTTTGTCCGGAGATCGCGGCAAGATTATCAACTCCGGCAATGCTCAGGGCTTCGGCATTGGCATTAACAATTCGACTATCGGTATCAAGAAGAAAAATGGCGTCTTTAATGGAATTAAAGGTGGTTATCCATTGATCACTTATTCGTATCGCCTCCTGTTCGCTCCGCCGTTGCATAATGGTCGTACAGAGGGTGGAGGCAAAGTTTTGCAGGGAATGGATGCTGTTTTCCGGCCATTGTCTATAACTTTTACAGTCATCAAAACCAAGCATACCCCAGAATGTCCCCCGATAAAGAACCGGAAGCATGAGAATGGTTTTTACACCGTATTCACGTGTAAGTTGTGCTGCTGCCCCTGAAAAATCGTCTGGTCCGGCCTGTACGGCCCTCCCTTTTTTGAGCTCGTCTCTCCAGTGACTTGTTAACAGTGTTTGCGAGATATGCTGGAATCGAGGATCCCCCAGCCTGCTGCTGACATTGTCTGTCCATTCGTAACGAAGTGTAACGGTTTTTTCTCCTTTTTGTTTATGTAAAACCTCAAATAGGTATACCCTGTCAACCTTGCAGGCCCTGCCCAGGGTAGTCAGCGCATCCATAACCGCATGGTCGAGTCCAGTTCCTGAGAGGAGTTGATGTCCAGCCCTGGTCAGGGCATTGAGCAGCGCTTCCTGGCGGCGGAGTATTGCCTGGATCTTGTCCCGTTCCTGTACCATTGCATTGGCATCTTCGGCCAGGAGGCGGAATTCGTCAAAATTGAGTTTATCTTCCTGTATCTGGGCAAATTTTGACGATGCCTTGTGAAAAAAAGAGACAAACGGTTCCAGGTTACTTTGTACCCTGCGCGAAACGATGAGAATAATCATCAGGATTACGGTGGAGAGGAGTAGGAGAAGGAGACATATCTGAATAACATGGGAGATAAATTCATCTCTCAACTGTTGTTTACGGGTGGATATTATGGCTTTGATATCGTCTACATAACGACCGGTACCGATGAACCAATGGTATTCAGGGACCGGGGCGATATAAGAGATCTTGGGGATGGGCCGCATGCCTTTGAATTTCGGCATGACATACTGAAGGTATCCACCGCCGTTTTTGGCCAGACGAATGAATTCCCGGACAATGTGCAGGCCATGAATATCGGTGACGGCCAGCATGTTTTTTCCAACAACCTCCGGTGGGCCCGCAAGCAACAACCCGTCATAGGTACCTATAAAAATATAATTAGAGTTATCTTTGTCCCACCGATAGTGCTGGAGCCAGTCGAGAATTTCGGACTTGATTCTTTCCTTTTCAGAAGCAGGGACATCCTTTGCTGTCTTATGCTGCATATAGGAGATATATTTCAGGGCAAATTCCACTTGTTTCTTGATCTCCCGGCGTTGTTGGGTAAGGGATGAGGTGCGTATTTCTCTGATGTCACGTAGGTAGACTTTGTATGTGTCCCAAAACCACAGAGAACCGATCAAGGTGACGGCCAGCAGTACAGTGATGGTGAGCAGTTGAAGAAAGTAACGGGAAATCTTTGTTTGCATGGTTGGATAGGGGATGAAATTTGCCTTTGTCCGGAAATTATGGCATAGCTTGTGGCAAGAGGCAAATTTTTTCTGGGCGCATGTTTACCGAAAACTTACATGAATCGATGGTGAGGGGCACGTTGAGCCTGAGCGGTTATCAGAAGAAAGTTGGTTTTCTCCCTGCCTTTGCTGCGGATGGGGGGCCTTTGTAACGGAAATGGTTTATGGAAATATATAGGAAAATAACAGAGTTGATCGACAGCGGCGGCTCCGGAGTGCTGGTCACCCTGGTTGAAGTGGAAGGTTCGGCCCCGCGAACAGCGGGTACGAAAATGTTGGTAGTTGGAGACCGGGTCGCTGCCGGGACCATTGGCGGTGGAAAACTGGAGCAGGAGATGCTGCGTCTTGCCGCCGAGGTATCGGCCTCGGGCAGTTCCCGATTGGTTACCCATGCGGAAAACGGC
>WFZC01000325.1 GCA_015489765.1 Desulfobulbaceae bacterium | reverse complement strand
GCTTAAAGATGACTAAGTAAAAACACAGATATACAGCTAAGGAGCGTAGCGGAGACTCCGAGGAGTAGTGTTCCGGGGCGGGTCTTGGCTATACATGTAGTATGCCCACGAATCGCCACAGGACACACGACGCAGTAGATCGAAGTTTTTTACGACGCCATCAATTCCAGGAATATTTTTTCAACCAGTCTGCATAGGCGGTATGGTCTGCATTCTAAACAAAACAAGCCTGCCTGTTATTTCCTCGCTCAATAACGTGAACAGCTACCCCTGCAGGAGAAATTCACGGTAATAGGGCCACGGTTAACCTTCTAATTTTCCAAAGTAAAGAGAGAGTGATATATGTTTACAGGTGTGCACCACAATTCGCAAGATTTAATTTCACTCTGCCCCCTTATACTTCACATATACTTCCTTTGAATCTGAAAAAAAGAACCGGGGAGCACAGGTCGGCCTCCCCGGTTCCTGCAAGACGGAATCAGGCGGACAGGCCCAATCCTTTACGTTTTGCTGTAATCCGCGCATCAATAAGTGCGGCTGCCTTGAACGGGTCCGGCTCGATAACGAAACAGGCGCCGATCAGATCATCCAGTCCGGACAGGGCTAGGTCGGTGACAATTTTGGAACCGGTGATGTTGGGCGGATGCCCCAGATGGGTGTAAATTCCCGAGGCCACGGCATAGGTGCCGATAGCAGCCGCTTTTTCCGAATACCATTCCGGAGAGGAGGCGGCCACCGGCAGATCGGCGATATCCACCCCGAGTTCACCTGCCAGCAGAGCGCAGAGTTGCAGGATGCGGGCATTGTCCACGCAACTCCCCATGTGAATGACCGGCGGGATACCAAGAACTGAGCATATTTCCTGCAGGCCGGGCCCGGCCTGGCTGATGGCCTCGGGTACCAGTAATCCGGCCTTGCCTGCGGCCGTGGTCACGCAGCCGGTGGCAATCACCAGGATATCCCTCTTGATCAGTTCTTTTGCCAGATTGACATTGCAGAAATCATGTTTGTATTTTGGATTGTTACAGCCGACAATACCGACTGCGCCCCGCACCTTGCCCGCCTTGATGGCGTCAATAAGCGGCGTCAACGATCCGCCCAGCGCATCAAGTAATGCCTCGTTGGAAAACCCGGTGACAATATCCACCGGTCCTTCGGGAATCTCCACCCGGGCCGGATCACGGAGCGGGAAACGTTCTATTGCCATGCGCACCACTTTTCGGGCCTGGGCTGCGCCGTTGTGCATCTCAAACTTGACGTGTTCCGCCCCGGTGAACCGGGCCTTGTCCGCCGTGGTCACCATCTTGGTATGGTAACAGTCGCCCACCTGGACAAGACTTGGCATGATACACTGGTAGTCGACGATGATCAGCTCGGCAGCGCCGGTGATAATGGCCAGTTCCGTCATCAGATGGTTGCCGGCCATGGGGATACCGTGCCGCATCATCAGCTCATTGCCGGTGCAGCACAATCCGACCAGGTTGATACCGGCTGCCCCTTTTTCCTTTGCCAGGGCAATAAGTTCCGGATCATTGACCGCTTCCATCACCTTTTCGGAAACTATCGGGTTATGGCCATGGACCAGAATATTGACCTGGTCTTTCTTGAGCACACCAAGATTGACCGTGGCCTTGCGCGGGCTGGGTGTGCCGAACAGAATATCGGAGATCTCGGTGGCGATCATGGAACCGGCCCAGCCGTCTGCCAGGCAGGTACGGGCCACATGGAGCATGGTATTGGCCGCGTCGTTGTCGCAGCCCATGTGGGTGCGATGCATCATCTCGGCAATTTCCCGGTCCATGCCGCGCGGTGTTACGCCAAGTTTTTTCCAGAGATTACGACGCACTTCAGGAACCCGGCCAATAAAGGAAAGTTCATTTTTTGTAGAGCCGTAATTTTCAAAAAACTCCGCGGCAAGGTCCTTGGCAACCTCCAGGACCTCCCGGCCCTCGGTTTCGAGACCAACCTCGGCGGCAATGCGAAGCAATTTCTTCTCATCCTTGATC
>WFZC01000324.1 GCA_015489765.1 Desulfobulbaceae bacterium | reverse complement strand
GTATTATATCTATATTATCCATAAATTCTCTATTTTGAAAAAGAATTGCCGCAGAGTTCCGTCAACACGCCAAACGTGGACCGGGGATGAAGAAAGGCGACCTGTTTTCCTCCGGCTCCGGTTATGGGTTTTTCATGGATCAACTGACAACCATTTCCCTTTGCCTGTTGCAGCTGGTATTCCAGATTGTCGCTTTGGTAAGCGATATGATGAATTCCCTCTCCCCGTTCTTCCAGAAACTTTGCCATCGGGCTGTCCGGAGCCGTGGGTTCCAGAAGTTCAATATGGGTTTCGCCAAGGCTGAAAAATGCGGTTCGCACCTTTTGGTCGCTGACCTCTTCCACCCGGCTGCAGGTAAGCCCCAGGGCGTTTTCATAAAAGGAGCGGGCCGCGTCAATGGAATGGACGGCAATCCCTATGTGGTCAATTTTTTTTAACATCTTTTTTTCTTGTTTAATTTAACCAGACATTTCATTGCCTTATGGCTCTTAATCCTTTTCGGGAAAATGCTCCGTAATCAAATCATACAGCAGGTGACTCGTTTCCCGGATGACCTGCACACAGTTCTTCCTGCTGCTCCTGGGATTTTTATAAAAATTCACAACGGCAACATGATTTTTCCAGTTGACCCGGGCAATATCACTGCAGTTGACGCCGCCATACGGTTCACATATCTCATCAAACCCGGTGACCAGTTTATGGCTCAGTTTCCACATCAACTTATGGTCACGCCCATTGGTTTCGGTTTTACCAAGGGTATAGCCGATAACGGCAAGCGCCCCGGCAAGGGTGCCGCAGGTCCGGCCGCTGGATCCCATGCCGCCGCCAAAAGGGGCCATGGCCGCCATCAACTCATCGGCAGGCGGTTCATCACGAAACAGCCCGGCGCACGCGCCGAGGATGGCCTGACTTCAATGCATTCTCTCCAGAAACAACTCAGCGGCCCGGTTGGCCATTTTTTCACGATCCGTCATTTATTTGCCCCTGTATGTTCACAAAAAACTGCGATTACCACCAAGGCTCCGAAAACCGTATTCTGTTTGTTTTCACCACGTTCAGGCAGATATGCGCAACTTCTCAATAACTGATGGTAAGTTGCTGCTAATTATATGGATTCCGGCCAACAGCCTGCCGGAATGACCCAGCTGCAGGCAATTCAGAGCGTCATCCCCGCAGTCTGTTGGGCGGGGATCCAGACTTGTATCACCACTTATTGAGAAGTTACAGATCTGCAATTTTCAAAAAATCTATATGAATCCGTGTTAATCCGTGGTTTGCAAGTAAAGCCATCGAAAAATTATATGGGCCTTACGAACCACTTCCGGGCATTGATGGTAATTAGAAAAAAATTTACAGCCAGCGAATCATCACCTGCTCAAGCGGCAGGAATCCTTTGTCTGTATATAGCTTCCGGCCGGACTCGCTGCTGTTGAGCTGAACCCTGGTGATACCGATTTGTCGGCAATGGTCCAGCAGCAGCTCAATGAGCGCCGAGGCGATCCCCTGCCGCCGCATGGCGGGCTGGACAAAAATGGAATGGATAAATCCCGTGGTTGAGGACGGATCTTCGGGCACCGGCACGGTTTGCAGGATGGTCAGCGCCCCGGAGCCGACCGGATTACCGTTGTCCTCGGCTATCCAGGCTATACAGCTCTCGTCAGGCAGTTGGTGGGCAAGTTTTTCCCGCTGCGCCCGTTCAAGACCTGCAAAATCGGCTGGCCGGGTGATCCGGGCAACAGGTTTTGCGGCCCCGCACTCCGGCCCGCAGCAGGTTGACTGCAGGGACAAACCGCCAAGGGCACGCATTTCCTCAAACATGCGCCGATGGTGGCCGGCAAGCAGATCAATATCCGCCTCCCCAGCCCGGCGATAGGTGATATCCGCTACCATTGCCGCCCCCGATATTCGCCAAATACCCGGCGCAGGACATTACAAATCTCGCCAAGGCTGCCATAGGCCCGGACAGCGGCCAGCACCGGTTCCATCAGATTCTCATCACCGCGGGCGGCCTGCTCAAGCGCGGCCAGGGCCCCTTCCACCTCCTGATTGTTCCGCTCCTGTTTAATTTTCTTCAGCCGGTCGACCTGTTCATCTTCCACCCTTGGATCAACCCGTAAAACCGGCACCGTGGTCTCTTCCTCCACCTGAAATTTATTAACGCCGACGATGATGCGTTCGCCCTTTTCCACCTCCTGCTGATACTGATAGGCGGCATCTTCGATCTGGGCGGCAATAAAACCGTTTTCGATACAGGCGACCACGCCGCCGGCCGCGTCTATCTGCTCGATCAGCTCAACCGCCTCCTGTTCAATGGTATCGGTCAACTGCTCGATATAGTAGGAACCGGCCAGGGGATCAACGGTATCGGCCACCCCGGATTCGTGGGCAATTATCTGCTGGGTGCGCAGGGCCGTGCGCACGGAATCCTCAGTGGGCAGGGAGAGCGCCTCGTCACGGGAATTGGTATGCAGCGACTGGGTGCCGCCAAGGACAGCGGCCAGGGCCTGGATGGTGACCCGGACGATATTGTTATCCACCTGCTGGGCGGTCAGGCTGGCGCCAGCGGTCTGGGTATGAAATCGCAGCATCATGGAACGCGGGTCCGTGGCCCCGAACCGCTCCTTCATGATCCTGGCCCAGAGCCTGCGGGCGGCCCGGAACTTGGCTACTTCCTCAAGAAGGTTTGAGGAACCGTTAAAGAAGAATGCCAGTCGGCGGGCAAAGACATCCAGCTTTAATCCGGCATCGAGGGCGGTCTGCACATAGGTCAACCCGTTGGCAAGGGTGAAGGCCAGCTCCTGGCTTGCCGTCGAGCCCGCCTCCCGGATATGGTAGCCGGAAATGGAGATGGTATTGAACAGGGGCACCTTGTCGGCGCACCACTGGAAGATATTGGTGATCAGGCGCAGCGATGGTTTGGGGGGGAAGATATAAGTGCCGCGGGCAAAGTACTCCTTTAAAATATCGTTCTGAATGGTGCCCCGGAGCTTGCCCGCCGCAACGCCCTGTTTTTCCGCCACCGCCACATACATGGCCAGCAGCACCATGGCCGGCGAGTTGATGGTCATGGAAGTGGAGATGGTATCGAGCGGAATTTGGTCAAAGAGCATTTCCATGTCGGCCAGGGTGTCAATGGCTACCCCGACCTTGCCCACCTCGCCAAGGGACATGGGATCATCGGAGTCATAGCCGATCTGGGTGGGCAGATCAAAGGCCACGGACAGCCCGGTCTGGCCCTGGTCCAGCAGATAGCGGTAACGCTCGTTTGAGGCGGCGGCGGTGGAGAAACCGGCATACTGGCGCATGGTCCACAACCGGCCCCGGTACATGGTGGGCTGCACACCCCGGGTGTAGGGGTAGCGGCCGGGAAAACCGATGTTGTCCAGATAGTCCTGATCTATTTCTTTCGGCAGTGCCAGGCGTGGTACTTCCCGGCCGCCATGGGTGGTAAAGCGCGGTTTTCGCTCCGGGAAACGGTCCAGAGATTTTTTCAACTCACCTTCTTCCCAGGATCGCAATTCTTTATTCTCTGTTGTCATTGTCGTGTCGGTTAATCCGACAGGTAATATTCCACAGTGGAAACAATGCGGATTTTTTTGATATAGGGTGTATTCTTGTCCCGCGGCCGGATACTGAACCGCCCCTGTGACGCCCGCTTGATCTTGCCGAGAGTGCTTTTTGAGTCCGCGGCAAATTTGAGGGCAACCTCCCGCGCTTTTCTGGTCGTCTCTTCGATCATGACAGGTTTTACCTTGTTGAGCCCGGTAAAGATATACTCCGGTCTGCCGTCATAATCCATGCCTGAAAAAATGATTCCTTTTTTTCCCAGCTCCGACAGCCCGGTCATCAACTTCCGCACCCTCTGGACCTGTCCGGAGTAGACGGTGATTGTCTGGGAACCGCTATAGCGGAACCGCACTGCTTTATTGTCGTACTGCTGGGCCAGCTTGTCGGTGATTACCGGGGCCGCAAAAGAAATCTCCTTTCTGGCTATTCCGTTTCCAGTAAGAAAAGCGGTGATTTCGGCAGCGTTTGCGTCCATGGTCCTGTACAGCTTTGCCAGCTCATTGTCCGCCGCGATAAAGCGGATGGGCCAGATAACGATATCCGCGTTGACTTCACGCTCGGACAACCCTTTGACGGTGACCGTCCGTTCATATTCCTTGATCTTCAAGGCGGCAGTCGAGAGCTGATACCCCAACACGGCCAGACCAAGAAACAGACAGATGCCGAGAATAAAAAAATGTTGCGACCTGTTCTTCTGCATGTATTTCTCCTTGTTCTCTTTCGTCAACCGTGGCCCGAGCCTTCACCCGGCGCAATAATTACTCTCGTTCCACCGCTCCGCGGTGAACGTCTCTTCCTGGCGCTCTGCGCCTCAGATACGTTCACCAAAGCCCTTCACCAACTCCATGGCCGCCCGCCTTGGTTCGGTGCTGGTGAATGTGGTGGTTTTTGTTTGGTGACACCGCAGAACGGTATTAACAGAAAAAAAATTCCCGAATCTCTGACTGGCCCAAACCCACAGTTTCCAGGAAAGCGACCAAGCTGCCGAGGCGGCCATCAATAGCTTTGCTTCATATTTTATGCGGTTTTGGGAACAAATTCTATTTCGAGTTTGTACCCTATAGCTTTTGCATACTCCTCAATGGTTGAAAGTTTTGGTGAAATTTTGGAGTTCACATTTTCAAGGCGGGAAATATTACTTTTTTGGGTATGTAATTTTTCAGCGAGTTCTTCTTGTGTTAATCCTGCTTCTTTACGAAGCTTGATCAATTTTTTTCTCAGGGCATAGGCTGTAGCCAGGGAATCATATTCTTCTCTGACTTTCGGGTCAGCTAAAGCTTTTTCCTTGAATTTTTGAAATGTTGGACGTGTCATAGTTTTACCTCCTTCATCCTGGCCCTGGCTAAATCAATTTCTTTTTTCGGTGTTTTCTGTGATTTTTTAACAAATGAATGGAGAATTATAACCTCCTTGCCCTTGACTCCACAAAAGAAAGATCGTCCTATCCCTTCTTTTCCTTTTGCGCGAATTTCAAAAAGACCTTTGCCCAATGGCGCAGTATATGGT
>WFZC01000323.1 GCA_015489765.1 Desulfobulbaceae bacterium | reverse complement strand
GGTAGAGGCCATGACCGTGGCCGCCGGATTCAACTATGAAAACGCCGATGACCAGGACAGTTTTCTTGGCCGCGAGGGCACAAAAAAACTGTTCCGGGAGATTTTACGGTCCGCAAAAAAATCATGGACCTTCAACCATTCGGGAATGTATCTGGATTTCCTGGCCGGGAACCGTGATTTCCCTTGCACTCCCTGGGGCAATCCCACCCGCAGCCTCAAGGGATGGCAGCTTCCCTGTTACCTGTTAAACGACGGCTATGCGCAGAGTTTTCAGGAGTTGATGGAAAAAACCGAGTGGGACAGGTACGGAGTCGGCAATGATCCCCGTTGTGCCGACTGTATGGTCCACTGCGGCTTTGAACCGACAGCAGTGCTGGAAACCGTCAAGCATCCGTTACAGGCCCTGACCGTAGCTGTCCGGGGACCGGGCCGCTGATCGGGCAAGATCATGCAGCGCCGGCTGTATTACCTTCCAGGTCCGGCGCATGGAGGCCGCAGCCTGATAAAAATCTCCGGCCATCCGCAACAGGCTGAAGAAAAGCCGGGGACGCCTGCCCACGGCGGCCGCAAGATGAAACGGCCTGGAATTGCCCCGGTCGTCAACTCCCTTCAGTAATTCAGGCGCAACACCCCGCCAGGCCGGATCACAGATGACCCGCAGGCAAAAAAAGGGCAGCCCTTTCCGCCGGGCTGCTTCCGCAACACCCGCACTTTCCATATCCACGGCCAAGGCCCCGGTCCGGTAATGGGCACGGGCCTTGGCCGCCGGTGTCAGCATGGGCCTGTCCACGCAGAGAACCAGACCACGCCGGTAATCAATCCCCTGCCCCCTCAATGCCATCTCCAGCAAGGCCGTTAGTTGGGCATCGGGATAATAGAGATCCTGTGGGCAAACAGACTGTCGACATTGAGTATAAACAGTATCGGCAACAATGACGGAGCCGGGCGCCAGGTCAGGGGCCAGGCCGCCGGAGACCCCGATACTGCCGACCATGGTTCCGGCTGGCAGCCCTGAGGCCTTTCCATACGCCGACTCACACCCCATACCACACTGATATATGGATATGTCCGAAAGCGAATGAGTGGCAAGTATTTTCCGCTCGGCGGCCAGAGCGGTCATAATGGCCGCCCCTGGCTGGTGATGAGAAAAATTGTTCATGCCGGGTCTATTGATGGAATCGTAAAAATTTTAGACAATGTTAAAAATGGCTAAGTAAAAACATAGATATACAAGGAGTAGTGTTCTGTGGCGGGTCTTAACTATACACGAAGTATGTTGAGAATCGCCACAGGACACACGACGCAGTAGATCGAAGTTTTTACGACGCCATCTCTATTACCATATTGAGGTTTCCACGGGAAGCGACTATTCTGCCGACAAACGTCGCGCTCCTGCAATGAAAACCCCAAGGGACAGCCCATCCAATAAAAAATAGATGAACCAGCAACAACTGCAACAATCCATCCGGCGGGCAACGGCCTGGCTGCTCGATGACCAGGATGAACAGGGATTCTGGGTTGGACGGCTCCAGTCCAATTCCTGCATGGAAGCGGAATGGATCATGGCCATGCATATCCTTGGGGTTGAGGATGACCCCAAGTACGAGGGCGTGGTCCAGGCCATTGTCAACGAACAACGTGAGGACGGTTCCTGGGAGGTATACTACAAGGCCCCCACCGGCGACATCAATACCACGGTTGAATCCTATGTTGCCCTGCGTATTGCCGGTCTGGACCCTGACGGTTCTGTCCTCAAATCGGCAAGAAAATGGATACTGAATAACGGCGGCCTTGCCGAGACCAGGGTCTTTACCCGCTACTGGCTGGCCCTGCTCGGGGAATGGCCCTGGCAGCATACCCCGGCCCTGCCGCCGGAAATTATCTTCATCCCCACCTGGGCCCCCTTTAACCTGTACAAATTTGCCACCTGGGCCAGGGCGACCATGCTGCCGCTCACCCTGCTCTCCGCCCGCAGACCGGTGCGGCCGCTGCCGCCGGAAAAACAACTTGATGAACTCTTTCCAGGAGGCCGTGAAAATTTTGACTTTCGTCTGCCGCGAAAAAAGGGATTTTTCTCCTGGGAGCGTTTTTTTCTCTTCACCGATTATCTGCTCAACCGATATGTCGATTTTCCCGTCCATCCCTTTCGTAAAACAGCAATCCGTTCCTGTATTGAATGGATAATCAATCACCAGGATGCAGACGGCGCCTGGGGTGGTATCCAGCCGCCCTGGATCTACTCGTTGATGGCCCTTGGCGCCGAAGGCTACGCCCTTGACCATCCGGTGATGGCGGCGGGCCTGCACGGCTTTGACCTGCACTGGTCCTATACCCGTAATGGCGGCATCTACTTGCAGCCCAGTGAATCTCCGGTCTGGGACACGGTCCTCAGCCTGCTGGCCCTGCTCGACTGCGGCATGTTGCCCGGCGCCCTGGAGGCCGCGGAAAAGGCCGCCATCTGGCTGCTGCAGGAACAGGTGCTGGTCGACGGTGACTGGCAGGTCTTTGTCAGGGATGCCGAGCCCGGCGGCTGGGCCTTTGAGTTTGAAAACGACAAATATCCGGACGTGGATGATACGGCGGTGGCGGTCATTGTCCTGCTGCGGCTGCTTCCCCTGATAAAGAAAACCGACCTGCAACACCAGATGCGGGCCGCTGTTGACCGGGCCGTGGCCTGGATGCTGGCCATGCAGAATCCAAACGGGGGCTGGGCCGCCTTTGACCGTGATAATACAAGTAAAATTCTTACTCTTATCCCCTTTGCCGACTTTGGCGAGCTGCTGGACCCGCCCAGTGTCGATGTCACCGCCCATGTGGTTGAGGCCCTGGGGCTTTACGGCCACGATCTTTCCTCCCCGGCCGTGGCCAGGGCCTGCCGCTACATGCGCAGTGAACAGGAAGAGGACGGCTCCTGGTTCGGACGCTGGGGGGTCAATTACATCTATGGCACGGCAGCGGTGCTTCCGGCCCTGGAGGCGGTTGGCGAGGATATGCAGGCGGACCATGTCCAGCGGGCGGCCTGCTGGCTGGCCGAACACCAGAATGAAGACGGCGGCTGGGGAGAGACCTGCGGCTCCTACATGGATGACAACCTGCGCGGCCGGGGCCCGTCAACCGCGTCCCAGACCGGATGGGCGATCATGGCCCTGCTCACCGCCTCCTGCCCTGAATTTGACCACACTATTCGCCGAGGTGTGGATTTTCTCTGCAACAGCCAGAGGCAGGACGGCACCTGGGATGAACCCTGGTACACCGGCACCGGCTTTCCCGGTTACGGGGTTGGAGAGAGAATCAACCTTGCAAAGGACGGCGACCAGTACAGCCAGGGCGCTGAACTTGCACGGGGCTTCATGCTGAACTATAATATGTACCGTCATTATTTTCCGCTTATCGCCCTGGGACGGGCGAAAAAATATTTCAGCCCGAATTGAGGCCCCAACCAGTCACCTGCCAATTGATTCCCAAACCCCATGGCTGATCCGTTAAAGAAAAAACTGAAACCCATCCCCTCCCTGCAGGAGGTGCGGGGCGTGCGGCTGCCGGCCGGGCTCACCTTTGTCCAGCTGGTTGTCACCGGTCCCCCCGGGGCCGGGAAGACCTATTATATCAACAAAATTCATGGCTGGCCCAACGAGGGATACCTTGATCTCACCCGCCGGGGCTGGTGGAAGGACCGGGCCCTTACCTACCGTCCGCGGGAGGTCCATCTCGGGCTGCCCTTTGCCGGTTTTTCCGAGGCATTGACCGTTTTTGACCGGGAGTGGCTTGAGGCCCCGGAACCGCCGGTACTCGAGCTGGAGAGAATCCAGATACCGCCGGTGAGCCATAACATCTTTCAGACCGACTGGCGGCACCGCTATGTCTTTGAATTTCTGCTGCCCTCGGCCAAGACCATCTACAAGAGGAGACGGGCGCGCGCCAATGAAGGCTACTTCCCGGTTGATGAAAATCTGAGCATGGAGATGGTTGAGGCCCAGCTGGCCGTGTATCGGCAGGTGGTGCTGTACCTGCACCGGCAGAAGATGCAGGTGTATATCAGAAAAAGCCTGGACAAGCCGCCCATGTATATCGCCGAAAAAGAGGACATCTCCATACCTGGCTGGCTCAGTGAAGAACCGGTGCCCCGGCCGAGCCTGACCACCATTGACGGCTGGAAATGGCTACTGCTCAGGAAACTGCCCATCAACTGGTTCACCCTCAGCGACGAGTGGCAGCCGATCACCAAAGAGAGCAGGATAGCCTATGACGGCAAGCCCCTGGAATTGCGGCTTGGCAGGCAGGTGCTTCGATTTTACCCGGAAATCCCCCTTGGCAGCCGGAAAAAAGATTTGCGCAAGAACTGGCTGATCACCGACCCGGCCACCTTTGGTTCACATCTCTGCGCCTTTGCCCGCCTGCGGGTCGGGGAAACGGTCATGATCGGCCGCGCCAACAGAAAATACAAGACCATTTTCAATTTTGACAAGAGTGTTGGCAAACGGCACGTCAGTATCAGTAATGAACGGGGTGATCTGATCATCACCCCCCTGGACGACCAACGAAAGGTCGAAGTGATCCGTTTTGAGGATTCGGACAGAAAAAGCCGCATAGAGGCCCGCCGCTACGCAGCCCTGGTGGAGCTGAAAAAGATCTACGGCGGTCCAATGGAGCTTTATCCCCCGGACCGGGCCCTGGCAACCCTTACGGCTGTCAATGAGATCCTGGAACACGAGGCCTACCGTCCCCTTGATAAATCAGGCCTGCCCGGCGGCCTGATTGAACTGCCGCCGGAAAAGATACCGATTTTTGTCGGCGACCTGCACGCCCAGGTCAACAATCTTCTGAAGATACTGTCTGAAAACAAATTTCTTGAAGGAATCGAGAGCGAGTCCGCCTGCCTGATCATTCTCGGAGATGCGGTCCATTCCGAGATACCCGGCCAAATGCAGGAAATGGACAGTTCCGCCCTGATGATGGACCTGATCCTGAGATTAAAACAGCTCTTCCCGGCCAATGTCTTTTACCTGCGCGGCAACCACGATACCTTTGGTGCCGATATCTGTAAAAATGGTATCTGCCAGTCCAGCCTGTTCAAGAAACGTCTCCTGGAACTGCGGGGCAAGGAGTATGTGCAGCAGATGGAAAGATTTTACAACCTGCTCCCCACGGTCATCAAATCCGATCGTTTTCTGGCCTGTCACGCAGGGCCGCCGTCGCGAAAAATACGACGCAAGGAGATCATCAACCTGCGCGCCCATCCCGATATCGCCAAGGAGTTGATCAGCAGCCGCTTAAAACGTTCCAACTATTTTGCCGGTTACGGCAAGGCGGATGTCAAACGATTCCGGAAAAATCTCAAACTGCCCAAGGGCACGCCGTTTATCGTCGGTCACACGCCCCTTGACAAAACCGGTTCCATCTGGATCGATGCCGGGGAGATAAAAAATCATTTCATTCTGTACAGTGGCCGGCCGGAAGGCCCGGCATTACTGGTTGAAATCAACAACCGGATCATGCCGCTTTCCTATCCGGCGGAACCACTTGTAAATATTATTGGTAAAATGCGTCAAGTTGAGTAGGTAGTGAGTGATGGAAAAAATAATCAAACGGCTGACGCCGTAAAAGGAGGGTGAACCATTATGACCATGAAGTCAACCAGCCCCCTGGCCGGGCTTTTGCGAAAATCGCCATTTAAACCAATCCAGGAGCACCTGCGCAAGGTCTTTGCATGTATCTGCCTTTTGCCTCCCATGTTTGATGCCCTGTATCAGGGCAACCAGGAAGAGGTTGAAGAGATTGCCACCCGGATCGGCAAGATCGAGACCGAGGCGGACAAGATGAAGAGTGATTTCCGCCTGCACATGCCGAAAACGCTCTTTCTCCCTGTTGACCGCCGGGACCTGTTGATGCTTCTCCGGGACCAGGACTCCATGGCCGATACCACGGAAAAGATCAGTCAGATCCTGCGCAGCAGGGTCATGGAAGTACCGGATCCCATCAAGGAACTTCTCGATGAACTGCTCAACGCAACCATGGAGATAAGCTCGGAGGCCAAGCTGATCGTCGAGGAGCTCGACGAGCTGGTGCAGGTCGGGTTTGGCGGCCGCGAACATGACAAGGTGATTGCCATGATCTCCGGCGTGCGCAGAAGTGAACACAATATTGACAATATTCTCCACAACCTGCGGCGAAAGCTCTTTGCCATAGAAGATACGCTTAACCCGGTTTCCGTTATCTTCTGGTATCAGATCATCGAGTTAATAGGAGACATTTCCAACCAGGCGGAAAATATTTCAGATCGTCTCCTCCTCTTCCTCTCCAAATAGAACACAAGGGAAACAGATCCATGGAAATCATAGCAGCATACGGAACAATCATGGTCGTGCTGGCCGTGATCTTTGGTTTGTACATGACCTGGGGCGTGGGCGCCAATGACCTGGCCAATGCCATGGGCACCTCGGTGGGCGCCGGAGCGGTCACCATCAAGCAGGCGGTCGGAATCGCCATTGTTTTCGAGTTCTCCGGCGCGGTGCTGGCCGGCGGCAATGTCACCAAAACCATCCGCAAGGGCATTATTGACCCAACCAATATTGTCCACTCGCCGGAAATCCTTGTCTACGGGATGCTGGCCGCCCTACTGGCCGCTGCCATCTGGCTGATGATCGCCTCGGCCAAGGGATGGCCGGTTTCCACCACCCACTCCATTGTCGGCGCCCTGGTCGGTTTCGCCCTGGTTGGGATCGGGCCGGATGCCGTCAACTGGGCCAAAATCAGCAAAATCGTGGCCTCCTGGGTCATCTCCCCCATCATCGGCGGCACCATCTCTTTTCTTCTGGTGATGAGCACCCGCAAACTGATCTTTGACACGGAAAACCCACTAAAAAACGCCAAGCGGTATGCACCGGCCTATATCTTTCTTGTTGGTTTCATAATTTCACTGGTTACCCTGTTCAAAGGCTTGAAGCATCTGCATATCGACCTGACGGTGGGCCAGAGTTTTCTGATCGCCGGCATCATCGGCCTTATTACCGGTTTTATCGGCTGGATGCTGATCAAAAAGATCAAAGAGGACCCGGAGGCTGACAGGGATTTTCACTTTGCCAGCGTCGAGAAGGTATTCACCCCCATGATGCTCTTTACCGCCAGTTCCATGGCCTTTGCCCACGGTTCCAACGATGTGGCCAACGGGATCGGGCCGTTGGCGGCGGTCATCTCCATTGTCAAATCCGGCGGCCAGGTCATGCAGACCTCGGCCATGCCTGCCTGGATACTCATGGTCGGTGGTCTTGGCATTGTGGCCGGCCTGATAACCCTGGGTTACCGGGTCATGCTGACCGTGGGGACAAAGATTACCGAACTGACCCCTTCCCGTGGTTTCTGTGCCGAACTGGCTGCGGCAAGCACGGTTGTCCTGGCTTCCCGAACCGGCCTGCCGGTTTCCACCACCCATATTCTTGTCGGTTCGGTGCTGGGCGTCGGCATGGCAAGAGGGATAGGCGCCCTTGACCTGAGGG
>WFZC01000322.1 GCA_015489765.1 Desulfobulbaceae bacterium | reverse complement strand
CAATTCAGAGCGTCATCCCCGCAGTCTGTTGGGCGGGGATCCAGACTTATATCACCACTTATTGAGAAGTTACTGTTTTTTAGCGTAACCTTTTGATTTTCATGGTTTGTTGTGCCGCCAAGCCATGCTGGTTTATCCGAAAATAGCCCGCGTAGCTGAGTCCTTTCGGACTATTTTCATCATTTGTTGTGGCTGGAACGGTAAATTACGGTCCAGCCATGTTGGTTTATCCGAAAATCACCCACGGAGGACATGGCTGCCCATTCCGGAGTCGGAGATTTTCATTGTTCGTTGCGGCCGGCCTATTTGGTCCAGCTATGCTGGTTTATTGTAATTTACTGGTCTCCTGATCATCAAAAAGCTGGCGGATACCGTGTTGCCGTTCCTTTTCCGCAATTATTTCCGCCGCCTCTTCCTCGGAAATTCCCAAGGACCGGGCGAGGTCGGCCACATTGTAACAGGGTTCCCCATCAGCCGTGAAAGCGGTTGGCACAAGGTCGGGAAAATTTTCCTTCATTGCGTGGCCTGAGGCCTGTTGCAGTAATTCCCGTACCTGTGGAGGTCCGTACAGAAGCAGCCATTCCACGGCCTCGGCCCAGATCTTGCTGTCCACGGTCGGGTGCTGCAGGATTTCCATTGCCGTCTCCACTGTCCATTGGTCTAGTTGTACGCTCATGGTATTTTTTGGTCAGTGTGCGAAATCGTCTCCACCTGCCCGTGATCATTTGCAGGAGAGGCGGTTTTGCTTGAATATCGTGGTTATTTTTTCTTTCTTTTTTGCTTTTTTCCCGGTCGCCGTACTATAATTCGTTTGATGAAGAGAGCAACTTTTACCAAGGGAAAACCAAGGGAAAAAACATGGGCGTTGATAATGTGATTTTGTTGGAAAACCTGGAGTGGTTTGACGAAACGGGCCGGGAACTGCTGCATAGACTACCTGAACATGGGTCCGGTGAAATAAAATGGGGCGCCCAACTGACGGTTCGCGAGAGTCAGGCCGGGGTCATGTATTACAAAGGCAGGGCCTGTGACGCCTTTGGTCCCGGCCGTCACACTCTGAAAACCGGCAATATTCCGATCCTGACGAAAATTCTGTCCGCGCCCTGGGGCATGAAGAGTCCTCTGCGGGCCGAGGTATATTTTGTCAATCTCAAGGTGTTTACCGACCTGAAATGGGGCACCCGTGATCCGGTGGCCTTTCGAGATGCGGAACTGGGTATGGTCCGTCTGCGCGCCCATGGTGTCTTCAATATCCGTGTCGTTCAGCCGGTGCTGTTTATTAACACCCTTGCCGGAACCATGGGCAAGTACACCTCTGAACAGGTTGAGGAATACTTAAAGCGTGTCATTGTCTCCCGTTTTAATGATTATCTTGGCGAGAAATTACGCACCCTCTTTGATCTGCCCGGACATTTCGATGATCTCGCCCTCGGGCTCAAGCAGAGGCTGGCAAAGGATTTTGCCCGTTTCGGCCTTGCCCTGGACGGGCTGTACATCACCTCCATAACCCCTCCCCAGGAGGTGCAGGCGGCCATTGATGATCGCAGCCGTCTCAGCGTGATCACGGATATGGACAAATTTGTCCGTATGAAAGCGGCCATGGCCATGGAAAAGGCTGCTGAAGCCGGCGGTGAAGCCGGGGCCGGCCTGGGTCTTGGTCTGGGTATGATGATGCCCGGCATGTTCGGCGGCCTGCAGACACAAGCGTCGCCACAGGAAGAGGCGGCCGTTGTCCGCTGCCCGGAATGTGATAACAGTATCCCGGCCGATGCCCGTTTTTGCCCCTATTGCAGCCATCAGCTGGTGGTGATGCGAAAATGTGTCAACTGTGGAGAAAATTTGAGCGCTGAAGCCCGTTTTTGTCCGCACTGCGGTCATCCGGCCGATGAAAAACCCCGGATTACGGTCTGCCCCCACTGCCATGCCAATAATCTTCCTGGCTCGGCATTCTGCAACCAATGCGGAAGAAAAATCTGATGAAGGTCACTGCTGCAGGCCGTGGATATTAAAGTAGAACAGGCCTGTCCCCAGTGTGGCGCGCCGATAGTTATACACGAAACCGACCGTCTGCTTACCTGTCCCTATTGCGAGGTCAAGAGTTTTATTCGCGCAAACGGTGTTTTTCGCTACTACCTGCCGCCGAAGCAGGAGAACAAGTGGGATACGCCGCTGTTGTATGTACCGTATATGCGTTTTAAGGGGTCAATTTTTGTTGTTAACGAGGCGGGAATCGGCCACAAGGTCATGGACACGACCCAGATCGGCGTTAACGTACCGGGCCTGCCGCCGTCCCTGGGGATTCGTCCCCAGACCATGCCGGTCAGACGACTGGCGCCGCGGATTTCGGGCCGCTATCTCCCGCTGACCATCAAGGCCAGCGCTGTGCTGGAAAAGGCCATCCGTCTGACTCCCCTGCGGCTGGAACAAAAAGAGACCGTGCGCAAGCCGGTCACCTATGACGGCGACAATGTGGTTTACGACTACTCCACTCGGGTGAAAACAGTCGAATATTCAGCCCACAGCCGTTTTCTGCATCGGGCATTTATCGGCGAGACGGTATCCTTTGTCTATCTGCCCGTTGCCAGGAGGGAAGATCGGTTGGTTGATGCTGTCACAGGAAGCACCCTGCTGCGCCAGGAGCATCCGGCCGAAGGTCTGCAATCGGCAACCCCGTTTAAATCGAGCTGGCAGGAGAAATTTACCGCCACCCTTTGTCCCCGGTGCGGGGAAAGCCTTGCCGGAGAGGGTGATTGCCTTATCATGACCTGCACCAACTGCGATACGGTCTGGGCCCTTGGCCGGGACAAACTGGAACCGGTCAACTGGCAGATGGTGCCGGGCGACCGGAAGACGGCCATGTACCTGGGGTTCTGGCGGATCGCCGGTGGGATATCGGCCCTTGGTATCAGGAGTTTTGCAGATTTTGTCCGCCGGACCAATCAAGCCATGGTCGTCCGCTCCTGCTGGGAGCAGATGGAGATGAGTTTCTGGGTTCCCGCCTTTAAGTTACGGCCCAGGGTATTTCTCCGGGTCGGCAGGAATGCGACCATTGGCCAGTGGCGGCTTGCTCCCGGTCCCGGCCATGTCACCGATTCCATGTATCCGGTGACCCTGCCCGCCTCCGAGGCCAGGCAGTCGGTTAAAGTCATCCTGGCGGCCAGCACTGCCGCCAGGAAAAATTTGTTCCCTTTCCTGCCCAGGGCGCGGCTTGAAAAGACGGCGACTCAGCTTGTCTATCTTCCCTTTGTCGACAAGGGACACGACTGGTACCAGCCTCAAAGCGGCATAACGGTTTCCAAGGCTGTGCTGCGTTTCGGCCGCAGTTTGTGAGTGTGTTTTGTACATTACGTATGGCGCAATGGACAGGTATCTGGTAATGATTTGTCTTGTTTTTTTCGCTGTTACCAAGAGATATTTTTTCCCGATGATTTTATGGATCACGAAGACTATATGCAACAGGCCCTGAAGGAGGCGACAACCGCCCTTGATTGCGGCGAATTTCCGGTGGGCTGCGTGCTGGTGGCCGAAGGGAAAATCGTGGCCAGCGGCCATCGGCAAAACAGCACCGAGGGCGCCCTCAACGAGATCGACCATGCCGAAGTAGTGACGTTGCGCCGACTGTTGCGGGAACGGCCGAAAACGGATTGCAGCCGTATGATCGTCTATTCAACCATGGAGCCCTGTCTGATGTGCTTTTCCACCATGCTGCTCTCTGGTCTGCGCCGGTTTGTGTACGGGTATGAAGACATTATGGGGGGCGGCACCAACCTGCCCCTGTACCAGCTCAACCCCCTTTATGCTGGAATGCAGGCCAGGGTCAACGTCGAGGCCGGCGTGCTGCGCAACGAATGTCTTGCCCTGTTCCAACAGTTTTTTCGCAACTTTCCCTACTGGCAGGACAGCCTGCTTAGCAGGTATACCCTTGCCCAACCCTTACAGGATACATAAAATGAGTTCTTCAGTTGCCCGGACGGTTGGATTTATTCCGGGAGAGCGCAACGTGTTTTTTCATCTGCTTACCGGCTGCAATCTGAGCTGCAAGCACTGTTATATCAACCCTTCCCAGCATGGCACCGCTACCTTGCCCCTTGAGACCGTGCGCGCCTGGCTGAAATGTTTTTCCCGGCCGGAGCGGGAAACCAACCTGATTCTGCTTGGCGGCGAGCCGACCATGCATCCCGATCTTGCGGAAATTATCCGCTCGGCCAAGGGGATGAATTACCATGTCACAGTGGATTCCAACGGTTTTTTGTTCCATGACCTGCTTGAGAGGGTAAGCCCCCGGGAGCTTGATTTTCTCAGCTTCAGCCTGGATGGACCGGAGGCGGCGGTCAACGATCCCATCCGCGGCCGGGGGGTCTTTGCAACCTGCACCGAAAATCTCAAAAAAGCGGTGGCAAAGGAGTTTCATACCAGCCTGATCTATACGGTGTCCGGCCTGAATATTGACCATTTGCACCGGATGCCGGAGCTGGTTGCCGACTGGGGAGTCGAGCGTTTTTTTATCCAGGTGATCGGTCTGCGGGGAAAACCGGCCGCAGGCGCCCCGGCCCCGGAAACGGCCTGGCAGGTTGATCCTGGCCACTGGCTGGCAGTGGTGCCGGAGGTGGCCGCCCGGGCGGCTGAACTTGGCGTGGCCGTCACCTTTCCCAAGGTTTTTCTGGATCCCGGAGAACCATTTGAGTGCGCCGGTCTGGTGGCGGAAAACTTTTTTATTTTT